>JBMNNX010000495.1:0-2784 GCA_050942745.1 Myxococcales bacterium | reverse complement strand
GGCGGTCTCCTTCCACGACCTCTGATTCCCCGCCGGAAGGAGCCCGCGATATGAGCTACCTCGACAACCGCACCATCCTGGAGAAGGCCGACCTCGCGCTCGCCGACCTGACGGCGGGCGGAGGCGTCCTCAAGCCCGCGCAGGCGCAGAAGTTCATGCGCCTGCTCATCAAACAGTCCGTCCTCATGCAGCTCGCGACCGTCGTGCCCATGGCGTCGCCGAAGCAGCAGATCTCGAAGATCAAGTTCGGCAACCGCATCCTGCGCCCCGGCCAGGAGGCGACCGCGCTCTCGCCCGCGCAGCGCGCCGCGCCGGACCTGTCACAGGTCGAGCTCGACGCCAAGTTGTTCAAGGCCGAGGTGCGACTCTCCGACGAGGTGCTCGAGGACAGCATCGAGCGCGGTGAGCTGCGCCAAACGATCATGGAGATGATGGCGGACGCCATCGCGCGCGACATGGAGGAGGTGATCGTCAACGGCGACACCGCCTCGGCCGATCCGTTCCTCGCGACGATGGACGGCGTGCTCAAGCAGGCGACGAGCCACGTCGTCGACGCCGCGGGCAGCCCGATCTCCAAAGACCTGCTGCGCGACCTCGTGAAGACGCTGCCGAGCGAGTACCTGCGCGACAAGAGCGCGATGCGCTACCTCACCAGCGTCGACGCGGACCTCGACTACCGCAACACGCTCGCCGATCGCGCGACGGCGGTGGGCGACAAGTTCCTCGAGGGCGACGCGCCGGTCCTCTACTCGGGCGTGCCCGTGCAGCCGATCCCGCTGTTCCCCGAGAACCTGGGCGCCGGCAACGACCAGACGGTCATCCTGCTATGCAACCCGAAGAACATCCACGTCGGCATCTGGCGGCAGATCCGCGTCGAGTCCGATCGCGACATCTCGGAGGGCACGCTGAAGATTGTCGCCACCCTGCGCTTCGACGTGAAGTTCGCCGAGGAGTCGGGCGTGGCCAAGGCCATCAACGTCCAGCTGTGAGCTGAGGAGAACCCATGGACACGTTGCTCGTTCGCCTCAAGCCCTACGACCCTCGGCGGGGCCACGTGCTGCGGCGCTACACCTACGCCGGCATCAAGTTCCAAGAGGAGCGCGGCTGGTACCGCGTCGAGAAGGCGGTCGCCGAATATCTACGCAACGTGCGCGAGGTGCCGAGCGACCGCTACTCGCCGCTCGCGTTCGATGTCTGCACCGAAGCCGAGGCCAAGGCGCTCGAAGCCGCTGAGACCGAGGCGTCCAAGGTCAAGCGGAGCGCGACGGACGACCTCAAGGTCGTGCCTGCGCGCCCGGCAGCCGCGATGACCACCGACGACCTGCCCAAGGCCACCACGAAGGACGACGACAAGGACGCTCGCCGCGGGAAGCGGGAGCGGGAGTGACGTGTACGCCTCGGTCGCCGACCTGCGCGCCGAGGGCGTGACGGCGGCTGAGGCGAGCGACGCGCGCCTCGAGCTGCTGCTCGATGAAGCCACGCACCTCATCGACCGCGTGACTGGGTGGTTCTTCGAACCGCGCCAGCTCACGCTGCGTCTCTCGGGGCGCGGCGCGCCCAGCATCGAGCTGCCCGTGCCGCCGATTCGCCTCGACCGGCTGCTACTCGGCGACGCGGAGCTGTCGCTCGACCCGAGCGAGCTCCTCATCGTCGGCGCGCCCGTACACCCCGGCTTCGACGGACCGCGCTTCACGCGTCGCCACGGGCGCACCTTCCCGCGCGGACATGGCAACGTAGTCGCCGAAGGCCTCTGGGGCTTCACCGAGGACGACGGCACGCCCACGGGGCGCACACCGCTCGCCATCCGCCGCGCGGCGATGCTCCTCGTCCTGCGCTCGATGGCGCCGCTCGCAGACGACGCCTCGTTCGAGGCCCGCAGCCGCTTTCGCATCATCGAGGAGCGCACGCGCGATCAGAGCTATCGCCTCGACCCGGCGCGGAGCACGGCAGCGGCCAATCTCACGGGCGATCCGGAGGTGGACACGCTGCTCGCTCCCTACGTCCGGCCCACGCCCATCGGGGCAGCGTGATGCGCGGTCGGCTCATCTTCCCGTTCCTCGCCGAGCTGCATCGGCTCGACACCGAGGCGATGGCGCCTGACTACGACCCGGACTTCAAGGAACCCGTCCTCATCGACGCCGACGACGACGGAGTCGCAGAGCCCTTTCGGCGCGAGCACCCTCCGGTGCGCGTCCCCTGCCAGGTGGAGCCGGAGGCTTTTGAAGCTCTGCGCATGGCGGCTTCCGGGAACACGCCCAGGTCGAGCTTCGATCTGGTCTTTCACTTCAGGGACCTCGAGCGGCTCGGCCTCGTCGACGCCGCGACGGGCGACGCCCTGATTCGCCCGAGCGATCGCCTCGGCGCGCTCTACGCGCGGGACGGCCAGCTCGTGCAGGCCGTGCGCACGCCGCCCGGCCTCTATGTGACCGAGGCGCGTCCCATCGGCTTCGGTCTGCATCGACGCAGGCCGAGCCGGAACCTTTTGCTCGTGTCCTTCCAGGACCGCCCCGCCGCACGGAGCGTCGCATGAAAAGCTGCGCCGTCGCCTCGGTCTTCGCCGCCTGCTTGTTCGCGCACTGCCGTCCGACGGATCGCTGCCTGCGCGGGGCCACCCGATGCTCGCACAACGTCGCGGAGATCTGCGACGCCGGCGGCTCCTACCACGAGCTCGCCGACTGCGACCTCGTGAGCGAGCAGAGCGGCGCGCCGTTCGTGTGCGCCTTCGTCGACGAGACGACCGAGGATGGCCGCGTCACCGGCCACACCTGCGTGCCCGCGGACGAG
>JBMNNX010000494.1:0-2790 GCA_050942745.1 Myxococcales bacterium | reverse complement strand
CCGCCTGGCGCATCCGCACGCGCTCGGGCTCGGGCACGCTCACGCGGGCGAAGACCGCGTCGAACAGGCGCGTGGCGACGTGCATCGCGCCCAGGGAATGGGCAAAGCGGGTGTGCGTCGCCCCCGGGAACGCCAGCTCGCCGAAGCCGAGCTGCCGGATGTTGCGCAGCCGCTGGAAGAAGCGGCTGTCGAGGATCGGGACCTCGGGGTCGCCGACTGGGATGGTGCCGTGAATCGGATCGCGGATGCGCATGGCGGGCGATACGGTCGAGAGTCGCCAGTCGAGAGTCAAGGGTCGAGTGTCGAGAGTGGGGAGGCGACGGCCTCGCTTGCGCCGCTTGTCGGGCACGTGGCATGAGCCGGCTGCTGGTTGGATCGGCACCGGGTCCGAGCGCTTGCGCGCAGTCCGGGCTCTCGTGGTGCAGCGGCTGATTCCCGAAGCCGAGACTTGCGGCTTTGCGCCGAAAGGTCTGGACCGCCGCCGCTCTTGCGTCGCGCGAGCGAGCATCCGTGCTGCCGCGCGCCGGCGCGCCGCTGCCCGCTTGTCATTCTTGCGACCCCACGTGATTTCCCAAGACTCGTTGCCGTGGGGTATTGTGCGCTGCATCACACTCGACAACGGGGAGAGACACGATGACAGCACCGTTCACCCTCGTCACGGCAACCGCGGCTGCCGACGAGCAGCAAGCCGTCCGTGAGACCATCGAGCAGCTTCGAGCCAAGGCGGGCTCGGCCGCGATACGCGGGGGCGTGCTCTTCCACACGGTCGGCTACGAGGCGGCGCAGCTCCAGGCGCTGCTGCGCGACGAATTGCCGGGCGTCCCCATGCTCGGCGCCACCGAGTGCGCGGGCACCGGAGTGAGCGGCGGCGGGTTCAAGACCGGCAAGTCGCTCGTCGGCTGGTGGCTGGCCGGCGACGGCTTCCGTTTCGGCGTCGCCGCGGCCGAGAAGCAGGGCGATCCGGTCGAGTTCGGCCGGCAGCTCGCCCTCCGCGCTCTCGAGGCTGGCGGCTTCAGCGCGAGCCAGGCTCGCTTCGTCATCGTCCACCCGACCCCCGGCGACGAGGAGTCGGTCCTCAGCGGCCTCTACAACCAGCTCGACCGCCAGGTCGCGGTCATCGGCGGCAGCGCGGCCGACAACGACCTGAGCGGTCAGTGGCGCACCTGGACGCACGACTTCGTCAGCGGCAACGGCGTCGCCATCGCGCTGTGCGACTGGCCCTGGCGGCTCGCCATCAACTACCAGTCCGGCTATCTGCCGACGACCAAGCGCGGCAAGGTGACCCGCGCCGATGGCCGCGTGATCTACGAGATCGACGGCCAGCCGGCGGCCGAGGTCTACGACAACTGGCTGGGCGGCAAGCTCGACTCCTTCCTGCGCGAGGGCGGCACGGTCCTCGGACACACCACGATGAACCCGCTGGGCGTGACCCGCGGCTTGTTCGGCGGCATCGAGGCCTACGTGCTCGCGCACCCCGAGCGCGTCATCGTCCCGGAGAAGGCGCTCAGCCTCTTCACCCGGCTCAAGGAGGGCGAGGAGGTGGTGATGATGAGCACCTCGCCCGAGGCGCTCGTCGCCCGCGGCGCCAACGTCGCTCGCCTCGCGCTCGGCCGCGCCGGACTGAAGCCCGACCAAGTGGTGGGCGGCCTGCTCGTCTACTGCGCGGGCTGCATGCTGGCGATCCAAGAGAAGATGCCGCACATGCTCGCCGACTTCGAAAGGACGCTCGGCGGAGTCCCCTACGTCTCCTACTTCTCGTACGGCGAGCAGGGCTGCGTGCTGCCGCGCCAGGTCGATCACGGCAACCTGATGGCCTGCGTCCTGCTGTTGTCGGCGCTAAAGTAGCCGGCTGTCGCCTGTGCCGTTTCCGCGCGGGCGCTGCCCCGCGCGGCGACGCGGGCACATCTGTCTCGCCGATGCCTCCGCTTCGCGATGTCCTCGTCTCGCGCCCGCGAATCTTCTTCGTGGGCATCAATCCGAGCCTGAGCTCCGAGGCGGTCGGCCACCACTTCGCCGGCCCCGGCAACCCCTTCTGGCGCCTTCTCTACGAGGCGAAGCTCGTCCCCGAACCGCTGCGCGCCGAGGACGATCAGCGGCTCGCCGAGTTCGGCCTCGCGCTCGCCAACCTCTGCCCCCGCGCGACTCGGTCGGCCTCGGAGCTGACGGCGAAGGAATACGAGGAGGGCAAGGCCGCGCTCGCGGAGAAGATCCGAAGCACGCGCCCCAAGGTCGTCGCCTTCGTCGGGCTGACCGTCTACCAACGCTTCTTCCGCTCGAAGAGCCGCGGCGCAGGACCGAAGCCGGAAACCATCGAGGGCGCCCGGGTCTTCGTCGTCCCCAATCCGAGCGGTCTCAACGCCACCTATCCCGGGTTTCGCGACAAGCTCGTCTGGTTCGAGCGGCTGCGCGCGTTCGCTGACGAGCAAGAGGGACGGTAGCGGCGCACAGCAGTGCGCCCGGCCCCGAGCCGGCACGAACGTCGATACGGACGTCGGGTCGGGGCGCACAGCAGTGCGCCCGAGGCGAAGGCCATCGCGAGCGATCGCGTGCGCGGCCACTTCACTACAACCACCCACCTCCGAACCCCCTCCCGAGGATTCGCCTTGCCATTCATCGCATTTTCCCGGACGCGCGCAGCGCTTCAATGATTTGCGCGGCATCTGGGACTCGTTCGAGTCCTCGGGCAATTACGGTCGTGCCGGGCATTTTGGTGGACGCACCTGTGGCTGTAAACCCACCAAGGTCGCCGAGCCACCGGACCGCGCGCGCGAGAGTTAATTCGACGCCTGA
>JBMNNX010000152.1:0-16059 GCA_050942745.1 Myxococcales bacterium | reverse complement strand
CGCCTTCTGCTCGGCGATGCGGCGCTCCTCCTCTAGCCGCTTCTGTTCGGCCTCGCGCGCCTTCTGCTCGGCGATCCGGCGCTCCTCCTCCAGCCGCTTCTGTTTGGCCTCGCGCGCCTTCAGCTCGGCGATCCGGCGCTCCTCCTCCAGCCGCTTCTGTTCGGCCTCGCGCGCCTTCAGCTCGGCGATCCGGCGCTCCTCCTCCAGCCGCTTCTGTTCGGCCTCGCGCGCCTTCTGCTCGGCGAGCAACCTCTCCTCTTCGAGCCGCTTGCGCTCGGCCTCCTCGCGCGCCTGCTTCTCGGCGAGCAGCCTCTCCTCTTCGAGCCGCTTCTGATCATCGACAGGGGCCGAGCCCGCCCCTGCCTGCGAGACCGGCTGATTCGCCTCCGAGGCGCTGGCAACGAGCAGCCGCTCGCCAGAGGGGACCTCCGAAGAAGCGATGGGCAGCCCGTCGTCGACAACCCGCACCACCAGCGTGCCGCCGTGCGTTTCGATTTCGGTATCGGGATCCTCCGCAAAGCCGATGAGGACGCGCGCGATGGCGGACTGATCGCTGCCGTAGGAAGCGGTCTTAATGGTGGTGATGACCCCGTTGTCCACCTTGAGCTGGCCCGGGACGTCCCGGAAGACCGCTTCCGAAACGTCGACCACGAGCCGGGTCGGATCGCTCATCGAGAAGGTGGTGAAGTTGGGCTTCTTGGTCCCGACTATCTCCACCTTCCCCCCGTGCACGCGCACGGCGCTGATGACGTTGAGGTCCGTCTGCGCGCTTGCCGAGCTGGCCACGCAGGCACACGCGAGCCACGCAGCGACACGAATGCGGCAAGACGCCATCTTCCGGCTCCTTGGGAGAAACGCACCGCAGGGCCAAGCCTGCGAGCGTCGGGATCGTAGCACAGGGGGCACGACCCGCAAATTCGCGGAGCTCGGTTATTCTCCCGTCAATTCAAGATGTTGGAGCGCCTGCCGGGCGCGGGCCCCTCGCCCTCGAAGAGAGGTCGCCTGCCTCGATGGTTGCGGGCGTACTCGATGAGGCTCTTGATGTCGAAGCAGATCTGGCGGGTGTCCTGGCTGATGGTCAGCTCGATGTGGCTGTTGCCCTTGACCGGACGCCACAGCAGGTACTCGCTGCGCGCCGCCTCGTAGAGACCGCGGGTGCTCTCGCGGGAGGCGAGCCGGTCGAGGTCGCCGAATATGATCGCGACGGGGATCTCGATGCGCGGAAAGCCCACCTTGAAGTCGTATCCGGTGCGATAGCAGACGAGCTCGCCGTTGCGGATCCACCTGGCGAACTGCTCGACGACCTTGCGCGGCTCGCGTTCGCCGCCTTCTCGAAGCAGCCAGCGCACGTCGTCGGTCCCCACGCGCGACAGGTTCGGCAGAAAGCCCAGATACGGCCAGACGTAGCCGAGCCAGCGATCGCGCTCGGCGAGCAGCCGCTCGGCCTTGCGTGCCAGGAGATCGACCGGCACATAGCGAAAGGCGTGCGCACAGGGGGCGTTGCCCGCCGGGGGCGAGGGCGCCAGCCTGCTCGTCAGCCAGTTGGAGCAGAGCGCCGAGCGGATAGCCAGGCGCGAGCTGTGCAACGCTCGCTCGAAGGAGTTG
This sequence comes from Myxococcales bacterium, assembly GCA_050942745.1. Classification (GTDB taxonomy): domain Bacteria; phylum Myxococcota; class Myxococcia; order Myxococcales; family UBA5297; genus UBA10939. Next base: position 14,454 of record JBMNNX010000152.1, on the reverse strand, counting down.
CGAGCGACCAGGTACCCGTCGACCAGCCTGGTCGCAGGGAGCATCCAGGCAGCCAGCTTGAGCGCGAAGAAGCCCCGGCCAAGATCGGTCGGCGCGCCGATGGCGACGAGCCCCGCGAGATCGTCGTACAAGCCGGCGTACCCGTAGCCGAGCATCCCCCCCATGCTGTGGCCGCAATAGAAGATCGACGACCGCCCGGTCCTGCTCTTGACACCGGCGACCGCGGCCGGAAGGTCGAACAGGAAGTACGAGTCGATGTCCCAGTCGTAGTCGATGTCGGCCGGCAGAGGCACGCCTGCCGCCGCCTTGCGCCGTTGCAGCTCGACCGAGCTCTTGCCGTGCCCGCGCAGCTCGAGCAGGTGTACGTCCACGCCGAACACCAGCATCTGCTTGACGAAGTCGCCGGTCGACCACGCGTGCCGGTTCTGCGAGAAGCCGTGAACGAGCAGCAGCGGCGCGCCGAACACCGTCTGCTCGAAGCGCTGGCGCACCGGCTGAAAGCGGGTGATGACCAGCGTCCAGCCGTCCGCGGTGCGCACCTCGTATTCGCTCTGGCGGCACAGGGAGTCGAAGTCCAGCTGCTCGAGGGCCGGAGGGCGCGCAGAGGCGCACAAGGGTTCGGGGGCTCGCACGGCTCTTCGCTCGGGGCGCTCAGAGAACCTGGGCCTGCCCTGCAAATCTAGAAGCCGCAACCCCGCACGCAAGGCGCCGCAGAGGCGCGCCCGCCCGGCCGCTTAGCCGACCTGCTGGGCGCCGCAGAGCGCCGCGGCGGCCTCGCCGACGACGTACAGCGACCCGGCGACCAGCACCATCGCGCCCTCGCCCGCCTCGCGAGCCTCGGCCCGGGCGGCCCTCAGCGCCTCGGCCACGCTGGCGAAGGGCTGGGCACCAGGGCCGAAGCGCCGGGCGAGCGCTGCCAGCTCGCCGACCGCGAGCGCGCGCTCGTTCTCCGGGCTCGCGACGTAGACCCGCGCCGCCAGCGGCATGAGCAGCCGTGCTATCCCCTCCGCGTCCTTGTCGGCCAGCACGCCGAACACCAAATGCACCCGGGCGCGCGGGAAGAGGGCGCGGATCGCGCGGGCCAGCACCGCAGCTCCGTCGGGGTTGTGCGCGCCGTCGAACACGGTGAGCGGATCTTCGGCCGCTCGCTCAAACCGCCCTGGCCAGCGGGTGCCGCGCAGCCCCTCGCGCACCGCGTCCGGCGCGATCCCGGGCACGAGCAGCCGCGCCGCCTCGATGGCCGTCTCCGCGTTCTCGAGCTGGTGCGGACCCGGCAGCGCGAGCTCGATGCCGTCGACGCGAAACCCCGCCGAATGGAACGAGAACGGGCCCGGGCCCTCGACCCGGAAGTCGCGCCCCGCGACCCGGGCGACGGCCGCGAGCCCGCCCGCCCGCTCCTCGAGGACCGCGAGCGCCTCGGGCGCCTGGCGCGCGAAGACCGGCTGGCTGCCCGCCTTGATGATCCCCGCCTTCTCCGCGGCGATAGCGCCGAGCGTCGAGCCGAGCAGCGCGGTGTGGTCCAGGCCGATCCGCGTGATCGCGCAGACCTGCGAGCCGACCGCGTTGGTCGCGTCGAGCCGCCCGCCGAGGCCGGTTTCCAAGACGACGACGTCCACCCTCTCTCTCGCGAAGTGCCGCAGCGCGAGCGCGGTCGTCGCCTCGAAGAAGGTGAGCGGCTCGTCGCCCAGCTTCGCGCGGGCGGTCGCGAGCCTGATCGCCTCGAGCCCCTCGACGAGCGCCTCGTCGCAGATCTCGGCCCCGGCCACGCGAATCCGCTCGTGAAACCGCACGAGGTGCGGCGAGGTGTAGAGCCCGACCCTGAGGCCTGCCTGCTCGAGCATCGAGGCGACGAAGGCGCACGTCGATCCCTTGCCGTTGGTGCCCGCGACGTGCAGCACGCGGTAGGCGCGCTCGGGATGCTCGAGCGCGTCGAGGAGCCGCTCGGTCCGCTCAAGACCGAATCGCATCCCGAACCGCGAGAGTGAGGAGAGGTAGCTCCAGGCTTCCTTGAAGCTCATCGTCTTCCGTCCCGTACCCCGCCCCCGCTCGCCCGCGCCTGCCGCATCGATCGCGCCCCAGAGCGCGCCGCCTGCCGCGCCTCGGCTTCGAGCCCGAAGAGCGCCAGGTACTTTGCCACCCGCTCCTCGAGCGTGGGCGCGCTCACCGCGCGGCAGATCGAGTCGGGGCGGTGCGCGCGGCAGATCTCGGGCCGCCTTTCGTAGAGCGCGCACAGCAGGTCGGGCCCAAGGTGTTGGCACCGCACGCCGAGCGGCTTGTCGAGGGCCGAAATATCGGGGGCGACGCAGCAGGTGCCGCAGCGCGCGCACTCCGCCCTCGCCTCCTCCGGATGCTCAGGCGCGCTCGCGCAGACTGGCTCGGTGCGCCGCTGCAAGAGGGGGCCGCTCCTCGACCGCTAGAGGTCGAACTCGTCGTCGAGCTCGAGCACGCGGCCTGGGATCTCGAGCTCGCACAGCTCGTGCTTGAGCTGCGTCAGGAAGGCCGGCTTGAGGTGGTAGAGCAGCACCTCGCAGCCCTTGCGCCGGCGCAGCTTGCCCAGCTCGGTCCTCAGCGTGTTGGGCGTCAGGTGGCCGCTGATGTCGGCCAGGCCCTGCAGCATGTTGGGGAAGGAGGTTTCGAGCAGCACCGCCTTGAGGTTGCGGGTGGCGTTGAAAGTGGTCCAAAGCTGCTCGGTCGGTCCGGTGTCGCCGCTCATGCCGATCGAAGTCTTGCCGTCGCTCACCACGAAACCGCAGCTCTCGACCGGGTGCGAGACGGGCACCGGGGTCACGCGATATCGGCCCACGGTGAACGGCTCGCTCGGCTTGAAGGCCTGGATGCGCAGGATCGGGTTGGCGCGCGTGGGGATGCGGGTGAAGTCCGGCCACAGCTCGTTGTTGAAGAGGTTCTCGCGCAGCGTCCGCGCGCAGGCGGTCGAGGCGTGCACCACCACCGGCCGGTCGCGCCGCCCGACCAGCAGATCGACGAGCAGGGGCAGGTCCTTCACGTGATCGAGGTGCGAGTGCGAGATGAGGATGTCGTCGACCTGGAGCAACTCCTTGAGGGACAGGGCGCTCGTAAGGGCCCCGGCATCGAGGGCGAGGACGCCATCGATGAGGAAGCAGGTCGTGCGGTGCTTCGGCAGCTCGCCACCGTGGCAGCCGAGGACGCGCAGCTTCATTCAGGAGGACCCTCTCGGACCACGGTGTCGAACCAGGAGGCGCGCCGCGCTACAGGTCGCCGAACTTCTCCTTCATCTCCAGGAACTCGAGATACTCGCGCAGCTTCTGCGGATCGGGGACGAGGAGGCCGTCGGGAAGCTGCTCGATGAGCCTGGCGCGCGTCAGCCTCTGGAGGACCCCGGCGAGCTGCTCCTCCTTGATGCCGAGGGCCGCCGGGGCCATCGCAAGCGCGAGCTCGATCTTGACCCCGCCCGCCTGAGGCGTCCCCCGCGTCTCGGCGGCGTGGGCGAGGTAGTGGACGACCCGGCTCTGGGCGTCGCGCAACAGCAGGTTCTCGATCTGGGCGTCAGCCTCCTGCAGCCGGGCGGCCAGCTTCTTGATCATGCGGATGGCGATCTCGGCGTTGCCGCGCACCATCGCCTCGAAGGTCTTCGGATCGATGACGAGCAGCCGAGCGTCGCTGGCGACCGTGGCGGTCGCGGTGCGCGCGGTGTTCGAGATGATCGCCATCTCGCCGAAAAACTCCCCCGGGCCCAGGTGCGCGAGGACCTTCTCGACGTCGCGCACGCGCTTGGAGATGGCGACCTGGCCCGACTGCACCACGTACATCTCCTTGCCCGAATCGCCCTCGCGAAACAGCACCGTGCCCTTGGGGAACTCGCGGCCGAACTTGTTGAAGAGCTGGTCTTCGCCCATGAGAAAAGCGCCCTTTTCTACCGATTCCAGGCAGTTAACACTCCCTCCGCGCCCCGGTCAATGAGCCGGCGCCTCACTTGGTCTTCATCTCGTAGACCCCGTCCCAGCCCTCGGGCGGCGGTGTGCGGCGCTTGTGCTCGATATCCTCGAGATAGTGGGCGCTCGGGCCGTCGTGCGGCCAGGACGCGAGCACCTCGCCAAAGCGCGTCTCGGCCTCGTCCCAGCGCTGGGCGCGATAGGCGGCCACGCCGGCCTCGAAGTCGGCGATGGTCTTGGCCTGCTCTGGGCTCGGGCTGCCCAGCGCCCTCAGCTCGTAGATGACGACCGGGAGCTTCTTGCCCTTGACGCGCACGCTGCCCAGCTCGCGCGCGACCACCTTGCCCTTCACCTGCGCGTAGGTGAGCTCGCTGATGATGCAGCGGGTGCCGTACTCCTTGTTGGTGCCCTCGAGCCGGCTGCCGAGGTTCACGTTGTCGCCCATCACCGTGTAGTCGAAGCGCATGTCCGAGCCCATGTTGCCGACCGCCATCGGCCCGGAGTTGATGCCGATGCCGATGTCGATGGCCGGCAGGCCCTGCTCGCACCAGCGCTTCCGCAGCTCGTCGAGCGCCTCGAGCATCTGGATGGCCGCCGCGCAGGCGCGCAGCGCGTGGTCCTCCTGCGGCAGCGGCGCGCCCCAGATGGCCATGATGGCGTCGCCCATGTACTTGTCGAGCGTGCCCTCGTGCCGGAAGACGATCTCGGTCATCGGCGTCAGGTACTCGTTGAGCAACCTGACCAGGTCCTCGGGGGGAAGCCGCTCGGAGATGCTGGTGAAGCCGCGGATGTCGGAGAAGAGGACGGTCATGTCGCGCTTGTCGCCGCCCAGCTTCAGCTTGTCGGGGTTCTTGAGCATCTCCTCCATGACGCTCTTCGTCAGGTAGTACTGGAAGGCGGTGCGCACCTGGCGCTTCTCACGATCGACGATCACGTAGCTGAAGACGACCATCGCGAAGGAGAGCGTGGCCATCTCGAGCAACGGCATCACCGTGGTGAGCACGACGCCCGCCTTGAAGAGCAGCAGGTCGATGGCGAGGAAGGCCGCGATAGCGCCGATCATCAGGGTTATCTGCCAGCGGATCCTGAACCGGCGGATGATCAGCCCGAAGGCGAGGCTGAGCGCGAGGAGCAGCGCGATCTCGAACATCGCGAGCCAGGCGCCCTGCACGAAGTAGTCGCCGCTGAGGATGTTGTCGATGACCGCGGCGTGCGTGTAGATGCCGGGGATGTTGCTGTCGTAGGGCGTTACCCGCAGGTCGTGGGTGCCGACGGCGGTGACACCGACGAGCACCACCTTGTCGCGCACGCTCTCCTGGTCGAAGCGTCCATCGACCACGTCGGCCAGCGAGATCACGGTGTAGGGCGCCTTCTCCCCTTCGCCCGGGCGCGCCGGGCCCGGGTAGTTGATCAGGTAGAGCCCGTTCCAGGGATCGACGGGCACGAGCTTTCGCAGGCCCGTCGCCTTGTCGCCGCGCATCAGCCCCACGCCTTCGAGCCCGCCGGCGAGCGCCCCCGAAGAGAAAGGCGCGATCCGGGCGTCGAGCGCGGCCGCCGCGGTCGCCAGCGCCAGGCCTGGGAGCATGCGATCGCCCACCCGGCGGAGCAGGCCGTAGGTGCGGATGGAGCCGTCGGGGTCCGGGATGGCGTCCATCAGGCCGACATGCCCGACCGCCTCGGCGAAGGCCGACAGGGGCGCCTGAACGGCGTCGAGCCGCTCGATAACCTCGATCTCCGCGAGACCGCTGCTATAGACCGGGCTCCAGTCGTAGATGAGCCGACCCTCGGAGTCGGGAACCTTGTTCTCGCTGTCGAACAGCTCGTTGAGGAAGAAGCGCTCGAGCACCTTCTCGCTCCTCGCCCGTTCGGCCTCGCTGATGACCTGCGTGTCCGCGCCTATCAGCCCGAGCACCGCGAGCACGACGCGGGGCGAGGCGGCCAGGGTCTCGGCCAAGACGCGGTCGGGCTCCTCCATCCGCCGCGACGCCGCGAGCTCGCGCACGCTGGCGAGCGCCTCGGCCTCGCGCAGCGCGGCCTCCTTCAGCGCCTGCAGCTCGGCGCCCAGGGCCGCGGGCGCCCGCGTGGCGAGCGCCTCCAGCCTCTGAGCGGCACCTGAGGTCACGCTCGCCCGCGCCGCTATCTCGTCGAGGACCTGGTTGACCGCCAGGTGCGGCGAGGAGCGGTCCTCGTCGGTGAAGGCGATGTCCACCCCGATGGCCGCGGCCCCGGCCTCGTGCAGGTTCTCGAGCGCCCGCGCGATCACGACGCGCTTCCACGGCCAGAGCCCGTAGCGCTGTATCGAGGCCTCGTCGATCGCCGCGATGGTCACCTTGCCCGAGCTGGGCACCGGGCCGCGTCGCCGGAACTTGATGTCGCGGGCCTTCGCGTCGAGCAGATCCAGCTCGGTGAAGGGAAAGACCGGCGGGTGCTCGGCCTTCCACACGAGGTGAGTGCCGGCGAAGAGCAGGCCTATCGCCAGGGCGAGCTTAAGGGCAGTCAGTTTGAGCAGGCCCCTGAGCAAAGTCCGCCTCCGCCGTTCGATGGGGAGCCGCATCCTAGCACCGGGCAGTTTCCCGGCGTCCGCGCGGGCCACGGTCGTGTTGTTCCGGCTAGTGTGCGCTGCTACTCTTTTGCGCCCCCTGGCCGAAGCGTGGAGGACTCGACGATGCGACGAATGGTTGTGGTGCCGATCGCGGCGCTTCTCTTTGCCGGCTGTAGCTGCGAGCCCCCTCCCGGACCGACCGGCGCCCACGGCGAGCTGAAGGTCGAGGAGAACCAGATCGAGTTTGGCGAGGCCTGCCCCAAGCCGAGCGACCCGGAGCTGACCGTCGAGACCGTCACGCGGCAGGTGCACATTCGCAACGAGGGCGCGGCCGAGCTCTACATCAACAAGTTCGAGGTCGACCGCGCGGACGTCTTCACCTTCGACCCGGCGCAGGTTCCCGAGACGCTGCCGCTGGGCGGCGAGGCCGCCATCGAGATCACCTTCACTCCGAAGGAGTCGGGGATGGTCGTCGCCGACCTCACCATCGTCGGCGACGAGAAGCAGGTGGTCGTCAAGCTGCTCGGCACCGGCAAGAGCCTGCCGGCCCACCCGCGCCTGTCGATGAGCTGCCCGGGCGGCGCCTTCGAGGGCGACGGCTGCGCGACCGAGACCCCCAACCTCTTCTTCAAGGCGACGCCCATCGGGCAGTCGAACGAGATGACGGTCACCTTGAAGAACGGAGGCTGCCCGACGCTGGTGGTCAAGCAGATCACCGTCACCAGCGACGTCGAGGAGGGCGCCGATCCCGACACCTTCAAGCTCGCCGACGACGAGCCGGCCGAGTTGACGATCGCGGGCGGGGCCACCAAGACCATCAAGGTGCGCTTCTCCCCCAGCCTCTCCGGCGTGTTCACCGGCGCGCTCACCTTCACGACCAACGACCCGGAGCGCAAGACGCTCTCGCTCGACCTCAAGGGCGCCGGCACCGAGCCGGTCCTCGCGGTCGAAACGGCCATCGGCTGCGGCTTCCCCGACCCCTCGGCCCGGCCCTACTGCTGCGACTTCAAGCCCAAGGGCACCGCCTGCAACGGCAAGTTCACCGTGCGCAATACCGGCGAGGAGCCGCTCACCATCACCGCGGTCTACATCCAGAACTCCAACCCGATGTTCCAGCTCGACGAGTCCTCCTCGATCGTCGGCGCGGAGATCCCCGGCCTGGGCGAGCTCAAGGATGCGATCACCGTCAACTACGTCCCGTCGGCCTACGCCGAGAGCGACTTCCTCATCGTCGAGTCCAGCGGCGGCAACGCCCAGGCCGAGCTGCGCGGAGGCTCGCCCGCCTTCCTCGAGACCTTCCCGGTCGGCATCCTCAACTTCGGCACCGGCCTCGAGGTGACCGAGGACTATTGGATGCCGGTCCAGGTCATGAACAAGCTCAAGTACAACCAGCAGCTTCCGCTCACCATCGGCGGCCTGCAGATCTCGCAGGCCGCGGGCGTGCCGGCCTTCGAGCTGTCTGCGACCGCGCAGGGCGACTGCACCCCGACCCTGACCGAGGGCGACACCATCCCCGCCGGCGAGTCGCGCAACCTCTGCGTACACTTCAAGTCGGCCGTCAACGGCGGCTCTTTCAGCGGAATGCTCACCATCGAGTCGGACGACCCGAACTACCCCGAGTCGAGCGGCTGGTACCGGCTGAGCCTCGCGGCCGAGGCCAAGTGCAATCCCCAGCCAGAGGCCGAGGTGAGCGTGCCGCTGTCGGAGAGCTGCCCGTGCAACGCCACGACGCCCCCCTCGGTGTGCGTCGGCAACACCTGCCACGCCGACACGTCGCCCTACGAGGTCGTCACCACCTCGGGCGGCAGTCTCGTGCTCTCCGGCGAGCAGAGCCACGACCTGATCCCGGGCGGCGACGGCCAATGCACCGTCAAGGACTACGCGGGCGTCAAGAGCTTCGCGTGGCAGCTCCTCTCCAAGCCGACCGGCTCGTCGGCGACGCTCACCCAGGACGCGTCGAACGCGCACCTCGCCACGCTGACCTACGACAGGGCGGGCCCCTACATCGTCGAGCTGAAGGTGACCGACCAGACCGATCTCGAGAGCGCGGCGACCACCTTCACGGTGACCGTGCGCTCGTCGAACTGATCGCCGCGCGACCCGCGGGCCGGCCGTGTCACGCGCGGCCGGCCGGCTCGCTCAACTGCCGGTCGGGTCGGCCTCGTCGCCGTCGAAACGCGGCCGAGGCAGAGGCTGCATGACGAGCTGGTCGAGCGTCGTCGAGCGGTAGACCTCGAGCATCCGCTCCTGGCCCAGCTTCCAGACCGCGTACAGGGTGCACGAGGGCGTGAGCTTGCAGCTTCCCCGCGAGCTCAAGCACAGATTGACGACGATGGGGCCTTCGACCGCCTCGATGACGTCGAGGAAGCTGATCTGCGCCTTGTCCTTGGCGAGCGAGAAGCCGCCGCTCTTGCCGCGCGTCGAGCGCAGCAGCCCCTTGTCGACCAGGCGCTTGAGGATCTTGGCGAGGAAGTCCTGCGGGATGGTCATCCGCCGGGCGATCTCGCGAAACGGCACGACCTGCGCCTCCGGAATGGAAGCGAGGAAGACCATCGCCCGGAGGGCGTAGTCGATCTTCCGGCTGATCTTCAGAGTGTGCTGCATCCGGGCGGCCTCGCGAGCTGGAAGGATAATTCTCGCTCGCCTGATGGGTCAACGCGCGCGCCCGCGAACATCTTCTCCTTTCCGACTGCTTCGGCCCCGACCCGTCGGACCGACGTGAGACGAGCCCCGTGATGATCGACCTGCACGCCCACACCCGGGCCTCCGATGGCCAGTACCCCGCCGACGAGCTCGTCCTCCGCGCGCGCGAGGCAGGCATCACCGTCCTCGGGGTGACCGACCACGACACGGTCGCCGGGCTGCCCTCGGCCCTCGAGGCCGGCGAGCGGGCAGGCGTCCGCGTCGTCCCGGGCATCGAGCTCTCCTCTTTCGTTCACGGAAGAGAGGCCCACATCCTCGGCCACTTCATCGACCCGGGAGACGAGCGGCTGCGCGGTCTGTCGCGCCTCCTGCGCACCCAGCGCGAGGAGCGCATGGCGCGGATGGTCGAGAAGGTCCGCGAGCTCGGCATGCAGGCGACCTTCGAGGAGGTCGTCGCCGAGAGCGGCGGCAAGAACCTCGGCCGCCCACACCTCGCGCGCGTGCTAGTCAAGCACGGCTACGTGCGCGACGTGAAGGAGGCCTTCGCGCGCTACATCGCGCGCGACAAGCCCGCCTACGTCGAGCGCTACAAGCTCACGTCCCAGGAGGCCATCGAGATGATCGGCCGCGCCGGCGGCTGCGCGACGCTCGCGCACGCCTTCGCGAGCAACCTCTCGCGAGAGGACATCGTGCTGCTGAAGGAGCAGGGGCTCGTAGGGCTCGAGGTCGTCCATCCCGATCACTCGCCGGACGATCGTGCGGAGGCCGGGCGCCTTGCCGCCGAGCTCGACCTGGTGCCGACCGCCGGCAGCGACTTTCACGGAGAGCTCATCGTGCCCGAGCGGCGGCTCGGGATGGCTACAATGGAAGAGCGGGATCTCGAGCGGCTTGAGGCTCGCGCCCGCGCCGTACGGGTAGGGTGACGATGAGCAGCGAAGAGCTTGCGGCCCGAGAGTGCATCCCGTGCAAGGGCGGAATCCCGCCTCTTGCAGGCAAGGAGCTCGACGATCTGGCCGCCCAACTGCCGACCTGGAAGGTGATCGACGGCCATCACCTTGAGCGAACCTTCAAGTTCAGGGACTTCAAAGAAGCGCTCGAGTTCACCAACCGCGTCGGCGCGCTCGCCGAGCAGGTGGGCCACCACCCGAACATCCTGTTGTCGTGGGGCAAGGTGGTCGTGACCATCTGGACCCACAAGATCAACGGGCTGCACGAGAGCGACTTCGTGCTCGCAGCGAAGATCGACCGGCTCTGAACACCAACTTTCAGGTTCTTGCTGTCCCCCCGACTCGTCAGCACGCGCCTTCGGTCAGCACTTCGGCCGGGCGTGGTCTTGCCCCGCGGAAGCGTGAAAGCCCCCTCCCCGTCGGCGCGGCTGCGCCGAACGGGACGGCGGTTTGGAGATAGGGCTTTGGGGGGCCCAGCTCGAAGTTGGATTCCTGCTACCTGACGCGAACGAGCTCGGCCTGCCTTGACAGGATCTGCGCCCGGATTTCCTTCCACGCCGCCCGTGCTCTCGACGGGCTTGACACCGGCCGCCCGCCACCTACCCCGCCCCCTCCCACTCGGCGCGCATCAGACTGCCGGGCACGCTCGGCGCCCTCCGCGCAGCAGTGCAGGAGGGAGCTTTCACTGGGCCGCGCACGCGTAGGAGGCGAAGAGAAGGCACCGAAATGCCCCCGACAGGGCCGGGTCGGCCGGCGGGGGCAAGGCGCCAAAGCTTCAGGCCTCACCTTCTCGCACACCCAGTCGAGCACTGCCGAGGAGGCTTCCAAACAGGGGGCGTAGCCACGGCCGCCGGCCTCCAGGGCCGCTGCGGCGGCCGTTTTCGTTGCCTGGACGGCCAGGAAGGCCCCTGGCTGGCCCTCTGAGCGATTCGAGGCCTTCTGGCTTGCTTTAATACGGCCGAGCGTTTCGAGGGCCTCAATGGGCCGATTAGGGCCCTTCCTGGCCGTTTTCGAGGCATTTGTAACCGCGTGTTTTTTCAGCCGAATTTACGAGCGCTTCTCGACTCCGGCGCGGCTCCCAGAATGGACCGGGAGCGCGGCGACACCCCATGTGGGTACCTCGTGCGGCAGGCCGATTGTGAAGTCGTCGTCATGGCCTCCAATCCCCTCCCCCCGGTGCCCGCCGATGCGGCTCGCGGCACGAGAGGAGCGACCGGACGTCGCGGCTCACCACGACGACTCTTCGATGGCGCGCAGCGGCCGACCGTAACGAAGCCGGCCTGGGCGACTGCGCCGCAGCGCACGAGCGCTCGAGGTGGAGCTGGTCGAGCGAAGCCGAGGCCGGCGTCAAGGAAGCCCGGCGCGGCTCCTGTGCGCCGCGCGTCCGCGCCGCTCGCCCCGCGATGCAGGCACCCGCCCCTTCGCTGCCGACGATGGCAACCTCTGGAAATCCAAGGAGGAAACCGAGTCCGGCGCGCCTGCCCCCCGTTGACAGTGTCGACCGGGGGTTCCTATCCTGCCCGTCTCTATCGACTGGAGCCGTCCGTGGTCCAGCTTCACACCTACCTGCCGATCGTCGTCGTGCTCGGACTCGCCGGTGCCCTGGGGCTCGGGCTGTTGCTCGCGGCCTCTGTCCTCGGCCCAAGGCGCATCACGCAGGCGAAGGCCCAGGCCTTCGAGTGCGGCAGCGTCGCCTCCGGCGACGCGCGCAGGCGCTTCGCCGTGAAGTTCTACGTCGTCGCCCTGCTCTTCATCGTCTTCGATCTCGAAGCTGTCTTCTTCTACCCCTGGGCGGTGCAGCTTCGCGCGCTCGGATGGTTCGGGTTCGTCGAGATGGCCGTCTTCGCGGTGACGCTGCTCGTCGGCCTCGTCTACGTCTGGAAAAAGGGCGCGCTCGACTGGGAGTGAGCCGCGCAGAGCGGGCCCCGAAAGCCGGAGCCTCGAGAGAAGGCTGCCAACGATGACTGACCGAGCGATCGACTTGACCCCGGCCATCGCGACCCGGCGCGACGAGGCGATGGGCTTTCTCGAGGGCCTGGTCTCCAAGGGCCTGGGCTGGGCACGCAGCTTCTCGCTCTTCGTCTACCCCTACTCCACCGCCTGCTGCGCGATGGAGTACATGAGCGTCGCGGCGGGCCGCTACGACATCGCGCGCTTCGGCGCCGAGTTCCCGCGCTTCTCGCCCCGACAGGCCGATCTGCTGCTCGTCGTCGGCACCATCAACCAGAAGCAGGCGCCCATTCTCAAGCTCGTCTACGAGCAGATGTGCGAGCCGAAGTGGGTCGTCTCATTCGGCGTCTGCGCGAGCTCGGGCGGCTTCTACGACAACTACGCGGTGGTCCAGGGTATCGACCGCGTCATCCCGGTCGACGTCTACATCCCGGGCTGCCCGCCGCGGCCCGAGCAAGTGCTCGACGGCCTGAAAGCGCTCCAGGAAAAGATCCAGCGCCAGCGCCACGGCCTCATCGAGCGGCCCGCCTCGCAGGAGCCCGGCAGCTCCGGCGCCGTCGATCTGCTGGCGGGGATGCGGCGCCGCTGACAGCCACATTTCATCCCGTGCGCCGAGGCTTCGGCCTCTGCCTCTGTGCTAGCCTCCCGGCCGGTGAACGCACCCCTCCCAGAGCCGCGCCCCGCTTCCACCCTGCGCTTTCCGCCGCCGCGCGAGGCATGGGAGAGGCCCACGCCCGCTGGCTGGATCTCGAGCCTGCACCTGTGGGCGCTGCGCCTCCTCGAGCTGCTCGCGAGCGTGGGCGCTGCCCTGCTCTCGACCCGCCTCGCGGCGTTCGCCTGGGCGATGACCGACCGACCGCTCGAAGGCGCGCGGTTCGCAGGCTGGTTCCTCGTCTGCTGCCTCGCCGCGCTGCTCGCCGCTGCGCCGGTCGCCTGGCTCGTGCGTCGCTTGGGCGGCATCGCGCTGCTCGCCGAGATGTTCGCCGACACCGACCGGCTCGCCAGGGTCCAGGGCCGTCCGCCGGTCTGGCCGGACGAGCCGCCGGCCGACGGCGAAGCGCTTCGGCTCGCGCACCTCTCCGACCTGCACCTCGCCGAGGGCGAGGACGTCCGGCTCGTCGAGGCGGAGCGGCCAGCGGGCAACCGCGCCTTCGCCAGGCTGCTGGAGACCCCCGAGATAGCCGAGTCCGAGGTCCTGCTCGCGACCGGCGACATCACCGACCGCGGCACGGCGGCCTCGTGGCAGCTCTTCTTCGAGGCCCTCGACAAGCACGGCCTCGCCGAGAGGACCCTGCTCGTCCCCGGCAACCACGACGTCATGCTGGTCCAGGCGCTCGAGCCCGGTCGCGTGATGGAGCGCGCGCTCAGCGTTGACCGGTTCGCGGTCACCCAGCTCGCGAACCTCTACAAGTTCGCCGACGCGTTCGCGAAGACGCTCGGAGGCCGCCACGGGATCGTGGCGCGCGACGCCGCGCTCGGGATCCCCGAAGGCGCGGGCGGGTGGGCCGCGGCCGACAAGCGCAGCGTCGTGACCTTCGCCGAGGCCTGGCGCCATATCCAGGCGAAGGTCAAGCCCCTGCTCGACGCGCTGCCTGCCGAGAGCGTCCCCGCGCTGCGGCCGCTGCACCTCGTGTCCGACTGGCGCAAGCTCAAGGCCCACGCGGCGCGGATCGACGACGCGCGCGCGCGCCTGCTCGCGCTGTTCCCGGTCGCCGTCCCGCTTCCTTCCAAGGACGCGGTCATCTTCGTCCTCAACTCCTGCACCCTCGTCTCGCGCCACCCGGCATTCAACGCCTTTGGCATGGTCGGCAAGGCGCAGCACCTGAGGCTCGAGCAGCTCGCGCGCTGCTTTCCGCAGCGGCTGCGGCTGGTCGCCCTGCATCACCACATCGTGCGCCGCGGCGAGGAGTTGGCGACCGACCTTCGGGACCGGCTCTTCGCGCGCTTTGGCCTGCTCGGCGACTGGTGGCGCCTCGTCCGCTTCTGCCGCGAGCAGGGCGTGCGAGCAGTGCTCAACGGCCACCGTCACCTCTCGTACGCGCTGCGGCTGCCCAACGGGACGCTCCTGCTCGCCGCGCCCTCGTCAACGGGCGGCGACGAGCTCAGCCGCGACGCGCGTCCCCAGTTCGAGGTCTTCCGGTTCCCCATCGAGCCGCTGCCCATCAAAGCGGTGAGCGCGCACCACTCGGTGGTCCGGCTCCCGGCGCCTGCCGAGGCGCCGCCGGCCGAGAAGGTGGCTTGAGCGGCTGCTGTAGGGCGACCGCCCCGAGCGAGAGACCGGCCCTTTGGCCGGCTGTGGCCTTGAACCAACACCGGTCAGCCTGAGCGTAGGCCGAGCTTGCGAGGCCGGAGTCGAGCGCCGTCGCGCTGGTGAACAGCGTCGAATGGCCCGTCTCGACAGCCGCTCGCCCCAGCGCGATCGCCAGATGCGTCTTGCCTACGCCGGGCGGCCCGAACAGCA
>JBMNNX010000502.1:0-2623 GCA_050942745.1 Myxococcales bacterium | reverse complement strand
CAGCACGGTCGTCGCCTTGTGCGTGGGCGTCGCGCACACCGTCGTGCGCCGGGCCATCTTCAGGACTTCGCCGAGCAGGTAGGTCTTGCCCACGCCCGCGCCGCCCTCGAGCAAAAAGGGCCGCGTTTCCGTGGAGTTGAGCCATTTTTCGATGGCGGCCTTGGCGTCGGACTGGTCGCGTGTCAGCATGTTCGCTCCTTTCGTTGGATGTTCCCCGCTTCTTATACACGCCGCATGAATTTTCTACAAGCTGCTTGACAGGATTTTCGGCGGCGGCTATTGTTCGTGGCGCGGGGGCAAACGAAAGGAGCGAAGATGAAATGCCGCGTTTTGAAATGTGAAGACCCTGCGGCGCACCCGAAGACCGGGTTGTGCGCCGCCCATCACCACGAGTTCATGGCCCGGCCCTGCGGTAAGCGGTTCCAGCGCGGGGTCGGCCGGGGCGCTGCACTTCAGATGTTCCTGCGCGAGGCGCAGGTCGTCGAAACCAAACCGGAGGAAGCGCCGTGAGCGCCCCACACTCCATCCTCGCGTGGCACTGGCTCGCCGCTGATCGCCGTCTCGGCTACGGCGATGGCCGTCTCGTCGAGCCCGGCCAGACGCTCTCCGTCGAGGGCGAGCCCGAGCTGTGCTATCACGGGCTCCATGCGTCGCGGTCGATCCTCGATGCGCTCGGCTACGCTCCGGGGCCGATCGTATGCCGAGTCCGGGTCTCCGGACGCATCGTCGAGGGTGACGACAAGCTCGTGGGAACGGCGCGCCGCTGCTTGTGGATGGTCGATGCGACGACCATCCTGCGTAAGTGGGCGATCTGGTGCGCCGAGCGCGCGCTGGACCGGGTAGCGGCGCGCGCCAATCTCGTCGAGTCGGACCTGCGTGCGCTGTCCGCCAGCCGCGACGCGCTCGATTGTGCGCGCCGCTATCTCGCCGGCGAGGTGACGGAGGCGACGCTGAGCTCAGTATGGAGCGCGGCCTGGGATGCAGCCAAGGGCGTAGCCTGGGACGCGGCCTGGAGCGCAACCAGGGATGCAGCCAAGGGCGTAGCCTGGAGCGCGGCCTGGGGCGCAGCCTGGAGCGTAGCCTGGAGCGTAGCCGGGAACGCAGCCTGGAACGTAGCCGGGGACGCAGCCTGGAACGTAGCCGGGGACGCAGCCGGGGACGCAGCCGGGGACGCAGCCAAAGGCGCCGAGCGCATGGCTCAGTCGCGCGAGCTGGCTCGGCTCGTGATGGCCGAGCACAAGCGCCAGGGGGCGCGGGCATGAGCACCCCGACCTTCCGCATAATCCAAGGTTCCAACCAACCGCGCCCAGCAACCTAAACCCCGAAGAGGAGAAACACCATGATGAACCTGTTGGAGAGATTCGTTGTTGCATTCGAATCCATCGCAAAGTCGATGGAGAAGGAGCCCAACCGCGTTATCACGCTCGTGCGCAAGTGCGAGTGCGGTGGGGCCTGCGGGCGCAAGGAAGGGCTCGAGGTCCCGCCGGCGGATGAGCCCCCGGCAGGTGCCGAGGGCAAGGTGGCGGCCGCCGAGCCGAAGAAGCGGCGCGGCCGGCCGACGAAGGCCGAGGTCGCGGCGCGCGAGGCGGCGAAGGCGATTGGTGCCGGCGAGGCGGAGGACTGCTTGGACAAGCCGGTGGAGGCCGTCAAGGTCCCAGTCTGCTCCGCCTGCGGCGAGGTCCTGGCCCCCGAGAACATCTCCCTCTCGAAGGTCGACGGGCGCCTCATTCACATCGGCTGCAAGGCCGAGGAGCAGAAGCCGGACGAGGTGGTCAAGCTGCCGGTCGAGAAGAAGGCCGCGCCCGCACCCATCACGAAGGAGATGGTCCGGGAGAAGGCAGTTGCCTTCGCCAACCGCAAGCAGCGCGAGATGGGCGACGGCCGCGGCGCCTTCATTGATGTGCTCCGGCGGGTCGGAGGGTGGAGCACAGTCAACGACGTGCCCGCGAGCCGCTACGCCGAGCTCGTCGCGGCGCTCGAGGAGGTGGCGTGATGCCTAGCGCCCACGCCAAACTCTCCCCTTCCGCCAGCCCGCGCTGGCTCGAGTGCCCCGGCTCGGTCCACGCCGAGTCCGCGGCGCCCAATGTCGGCAGCGCCGCCTCCGACGAGGGCACCGCGTGCCACTTCGTCGCGCAGAAGTGCCTCGAAGAAAATCGTGACCCCGCGAGCTTCGTCGGCCTGACCATCAAGGCCGAGGAGAAGCAGCGCCCAGTCGTCTTCACCGAGGAGATGGCGGGCTGGGTCAGCGAGGCCATCGGCTGGGTGCGCGATTACCTCGCCGAGCACCCGGACGCCATCCTCTACACCGAGACCGAGGTGGATATCGGCCCCGCCTTCGGTCTGCCCGTCGACGAGACCGGCAAGACTGCGCTCTGGGGCACCGCCGACTTCGCGATCATCACCGCCGAGGAGCTCGTTGTCGGTGATTTCAAGTTCGGCTACCGCAACGTGAGCGTCCACACCTCTCAGCTCGACCTCTACGCAATGGGCTTTGTTCACTGGCTCTCGTGCTTCTCCTTCGAGCGGGTGCGCAAGGTCATCATCCAGCCGCGCGCCAAGGACGAGCCCGAAGAGACGGTGATCGAGATGGAGGCCCTCGACGAGCGGCGCGAGGCCTGGGTGC
>JBMNNX010000171.1:0-14805 GCA_050942745.1 Myxococcales bacterium | reverse complement strand
AGCGAGCTCGGGCGCGCGATCGCGTGATTCGGCGGCGGCGCGGCGGATGCGCGCCGCCGTTTCTTTTGGTCGCGCCTTCCCGGCTCTCGCGAGGGAGACGCCGCCGGGCGAGCGCTCGGACCCGGCGGCTGTTCCGCTTCGGCCGCACCTTGAGCCCCCGCCCGCTTTTCGCCACAGTTGGCCACTCGACCAACGCACCGGGCTTCACATCGACCCGCGTGCCTGCCCGAGGAGCCGATCGTGTCCGCCTTCGCCGCGCCGTTGCTCTCAGTCCTGCTCGCCGCGGGGATAGGCGGGCCGCCGGCCGCTAGCGAGGCCGCTCCCGCCGTCGACTCCGGTCCTGCTGGCGAACCCGCTCCCGCCGGCGACTCCGCTCCCGTCGGCGACTCCGCTCCCGTCGGCGAGTCCGCTCCCGCTGGCGACTCCGCTCCCGTCGCCCCCGCGCCGGACGCCGGGAGTGCCGCAAAGTCCGACGCGCCCCGGCTCACCCGGATGCCCGTCCTCGTCGGCTACGTCGAGGCCGCCTATCCGCCCGACGCCCTCGCGCTTCGGGGCGAGGGCGAGGTCGTGCTGCGGCTGGTCGTCGGCGAGCAGGGCAGGGTCACCGACGTCCAGGTCCTCCAGTCGGCAGGCCACGGTTTCGACGAGTCGGCCGTCGCCGCCGCCCGGCAGTTTCGGTTCGAGCCGGCCATGATGGGCGACGTCGCCGTCCCGGTAATGATCGAGTACCGCACCCGCTTCCAGCTCGAGGCCGAGCCCGCGGTGCAGGCGCCCAACTTTGTCGGCCAGGTCCTCGCCGCCGAAGACGGCCAGCCGATCTCCGGCGCCTCGGTCTACCTGCCGGAGCTCGACCTCGGCGCGCAGACCGGGCCCGACGGCAGCTTCTCGTTCACCGGCGTGCCCGCCGGCGCCCACGCCCTGAGCGTCTTTGCCTTCGCGCGCGAGCGGCTCAACACGAGCGTGGTCATCGATCCGAAGGAGGTCGTCAGCGCGACCTACCGCCTCTCGCGCGATCAGCGCTCGCAATATGAGACCAAGGTCATCGCCCGCCGCGTGCGCGAGAAGGTGCGCCGGCGCCCGGTCGAGCTGAACGTGCGCCCGGTCGTCAGCGAGTACCAGCTCACGCGCCGCGACGTCGAGCTGACCCCTGGCGCGCTCGAGGACATCTCGCGCGTCGTCCAGACCCTGCCCGGCGTGGTCGGCGATCCCGGGCTGATGGCCACCTTCTTCGTGCGCGGCGGCGACAGCGACGAGGCCGTCTTCTACCTCGACGGCGTGCCGCTCTCGAACCCGTACCACCTCGGCGGCTTCGCGACGCTCTTCAACCCGGAGCTCATCCGCGAGGTCTCCTTCTTCGCCGGCGGCCAGCCGGCGATGTACCGCTCCTCGCTCTCGGGCGCGCTCGACGTCGGCTACCTCGCCGGCCAGGCCGACCGCTACGAGGGCGTCGTGGACGTGAGCGCGAACACCGCCAAGCTGATGGTCGCCGGCCCCACGCCGATCGATGGCCTGTCGCTGATGCTCTCGGCGCGCCGCAGCTACTTCGAGCTCTACTTCATGCTGCTCAAGGATATGGGCATCGTCGGCCAGCGCTTCGTCGCCCCGGACATCGGCGAGTACGAGGCGAAGGCGACCTGGCGCGGCGGCAGACACCGCATCGACGTCGCCTTCCTGCAGGCGACCGACGGGCTCAGCTTCGTCTCCGATCCGGACGAGGAGGCGCTCTTCAGCTTCGAGGGCGGGCTGCGCACCCAGAACCGGCTGTCGCTCGGCTCGCTCTCGTGGCGCTGGGACGCCTCCGAGCGGCTCAAGCTCTCCTCGGTGCTCGCGGTGATTCGCGACAGGCAGGAGACCGAGCGCACGAGCGTGAACGACAACCGGACGAGCAGCCTCGTCTCGTCTTCCGACTCGCGACTCACCGACATCGTCTGGCGCGTTGACGCCGACCTGAAGACGCACGCCGAGAACCACCTGCGGCTCGGGCTCGATCTCGACTGGTGGGATCAGGCTTTCTTCGGCCGGGTCGAGGACACGCGCGCGACGCCGCCGTGGATCATGACGCCGATGGCCAACTACCACCGCGACACGCTCGACATCGAGCCGGCGCTGCGGCGGCTGACCGCGGGCGTCTACGTTGACGACGAGTGGAAGGATCTGTTGCCAGGCCTGACGCCGCGGGTCGGCGTGCGGCTCGACGTCGCCCAAGAGATGGCCAGGCCGATGATTTCGCCGCGCGCGGCCCTGAGCTGGCGGGTCTTCGAGCCGACGGTGCTCAAGGCGGCCTGGGGCATCTACCACCAGATCCCGCGCAACCCGCTCGAGCTCGACCCGACCTATGGCAACCCCGACCTCGAGCCCGAGCGGGCGACGCACTACATCGTCGGCGTCGAGCAGATGCTGCCGCTGCGCACGCTGTTGCGGGTCGAGGGCTACTACAAGGACCTGCGCAACCTCGTCGTAAACCCGGACGATCCGGCGACCGTCGCCGCGGGTACCACCTTCACCAACGACGGCACCGGGTGGGCCTACGGCGCCGACGCGCTCATCCTTCATCGCGGCGAGCGGTTCGGATTCGGGCTCTCTTACGGCTTCCTGCAGACCGAGCGCACCAACCCGCTCAACACGCGCTACGCGAAGACCTACGCGCCGCAGCAGCTCCAGGAGCACACCTTCGCGGCCTCGGCCGACTACTCCATCGCCGACACCTGGGTCTTCGCCGCGCGCTACCAGTTCCACGTCGGCCGGCCGTACACGACCATCGGCTCCTTCAGGCTCGAGGAGCGCGACGGCAAGCAGGTCTACGTCCCGGTGCTCGGATCGGGCGACAAGCTCAACGACGGCCGGCTCGACAGCTTCCACGAGGCGTCGGTGCGCGCCGAGCGGTGGTTCCGCTTCAACGCCTGGCGCATGGTCGTCTACGCGGAGCTGCTCAACGTCACCAACCACAGCTCGGTCTACGTCTACATGTACGACGAGGGCGATCCGGCGACGGGCACGCTGCCGAAGCGCGGCGCCTTCAACCACTTGCCGATTCGGCCGTTCCTAGGGGTGCGTGGGGAGTATTGAGCGAGTTGTGAGTCTTGAGTTGTGAGTTTGGAGTGGGGGGCGGCTGGGAGAGCACGAGCGGCTTGGTCGCGCCGCGAGGCGCCCGGCCAGTGGGCCGGTTGCCTGGTTGGCGGCCAACCTTGAGCTCGCGTAGTACCTCCCGTGGCTCTCGTGCCCGGCTGCCGGGATGCACCTCGAACGAAGACGGCCGAAGGGGCCGCCGGCTGCGGGGGAACCTCGACGGCGAGGATCGGGTTGCTCTCGGGGCTGCGTGGCCCATCACCTCCGACGAAGTGAGCGAGGGTCGGGCCGAGCCGCAGGGCTCGGAGCCTCTGGCAGCAACCGGGTTGTGGCAGACTGCGCGTCATGTCGTCCCCGGCTCAACCCGCTTCCTCCGCTCCCTCTCTCGAACGCCACATCGAGGAGCCTGTCTCCGCCTATCTCGAGCGTGCGGCGGCGCGCGGGGAACGCGGCGTCGGAGTCGTGCGGATAGTGGTGTGCGGCGTCGTGTTGTTGCAGTTTGGCGGCGCTCGCCATGTTCCCCGGCGAAGGTGTGGCGCCCGCGGGGTTCGTGATGGTCGCCGTCACCTGTTTGTTTGGTGTGGGCTGGTCGGTCTGGACCCTGCGCACACCAAAGGCTGGAGTCTTGAGCCCGGAAGGCCGGCTGATCGCTTCGGCCGCGGTGGATCACTTGGTGATCACCTTGTCGTTGCTCGGGGTCACCCTCTGGCCGTTTTCGGGATACGCCGGGATGCTCCGCTACCCGGGGATCGCGGTGTTCGGCGTGGCGACCGCGGCGGCGGGGTTGCGCCTCTCGGTGCGCGTCGCCCTCGTGAGCGCCGGGCTCGGGCTCGTCGGCCAGCTCCTGCTGCTCATCGTGGACCGGCAGCTCCATCCGCTTCCGCCCATCGGGCTGTCGGAGGCCGCGCTGCTGACGGTGGGCTACGTCGGCGCGGTCGTGCTCGGGTACGTGGTGGCCGCGCGCACACGCCTCCTGGTGTTCCAGGGCGCGCGCGCGGCGCTCGATGCCGAGCGCGCGCGCCAGCACCTGGGCATCTACGTCTCCGAGGAGGTGGCGCAGACCGCGCTCGCCTCGGCGACGCTCAGCCCGGGCGGCGGACGGCGCCAGAAGGTCGCGGTACTCTTCTGCGACCTGCGGGGCTTCACTCGCTACTCGACGCAGGTGCCGCCGGAGAAGCTGCTCGCCGAGCTGAACGACTACCTCGCCGCGATGATGCTGGTCATCCGCGACGAGGGCGGCTTCGTAGACAAGTTCATCGGCGACGCCATCATGGTGGTCTTCGGTTACCCCGGGGCGATGCCGCACGACGCGGCGCGCGCGGTGCGCACCGCCGACCGGATGCAGGAGGCGCTCGCCGCGCACAACCGGGAGCGGGCCGCGCGGCGGCTGCCGCCGTTCGAACAGGGCATCGGCGTCCACTTCGGCGAAGCGGTGATCGGGCACCTCGGCAACCGCGAACGGCTGCAGTTCACGATGATCGGCGACGCCGTCAACCTCGCCTCGCGGCTGGAGACGGCGACCAAGCAGGTGAAGGCGCCCGTCGTCCTCTCTGAAGAGGTGGTGGCGGCGGTGCGCAAGGCGCCCGACGGCCTCGACCTGTCGCGGCTGAGCAGCCTGGGGCGAATCGAAGTCCGTGGCCGAGACGGCGAGGTGGAGGTCTTCACCTTGATGCCGAAGGATCAGGTCGGAGAGTCGCTCGCCTCTTAGGCCGAAGGGCAACGGCCTCGACCGACGCGCGAGCTCCCGCGAGACCGCGGCGCCGTGATCGTCGGCCGCGTCCGCGTCGCGCTCGTTCTCCGGTTCCGGCCGCTGTCTCGACAAGTGGAGGCTTGGCGGAGCTTCAGCTCCGCGCCAGCCGCGGTAGATAGCGGATCAGCAGGGTGCCCACGCGCCCCTCGAGCCTGCGCTCAAGGCGCGCCTTCGGCTCACTTGGCGGTAGCGGCGACCGGCTCGAACTCGAAGGTCTTCTGCCCGTCGCTCAGCTTGATCACGGTGCGCGCGCCCTGCGATCCGACGAGGAAACCCAGGCCCGCGTACGGCGCGTCGAGCAGCACGAGGGCGGTGACGCCGTCGCTCTCCTTCGTCCCGAAGTGGCTGCTCCACTCGCCGACGTCGAGGAGCGCGCCCTGCTCGTCCAGCCGCACGGTGAGCGTGCCGAGGCTCTCGTTGCGGTAGGTGCCGACGAGCCGGCCGACCTTGTCGGCGTCCGGCTTCATGTCGATGCCCTTGGTCTTCTCTGCGGCCATCTTCCCGAAGCGCTCGACCTCGAAGGCGAGGGCTTCTTCGGACTTCTTCGGCTGATCGAAGAGCCACTCGAGGAAGTAGCCCCTGACCGCGCGGTTGAACGCGCCGGACATGCCCGCGTTGTTGAGGACGACAAAGCCGATTCCATGCTCGGGCAGCCAGACCATGTCCGAGCTGAACCCCAGGGTGTTTCCGCCGTGCCTGACGACCTTGACGTCGCGGAAGTCGTCCACGATGAGGCCGAGGCCGTAGGTCGCGCCCTCGCCGAGCTTGGCCTGGGGCTTGTAGCGCTCGAGCAGGTTCGCCTCGGAGACGACGCGCTTGCCGTCGGGGCCGACGCCCTTGGCCAGCTCGGTGATCACGTAGCGCGCCATGTCGCGGGCGCTCGACCAGGCCCCGCCGGCGGGCCGGATCTTGAGCACAGCCTCCTCAATGGACAGCGGCAGCACCCGGTACTCGAGGCCGATGTCGCGGCCGTGCGGGATGGCGTGGTCGCCGCGCAGCGCCTCGGCGAAGTCGAAGGTGGTCGCGCTCATGCCGATGGGGTCGAAGACGAGCGCCTTCATGCGCCGGTCGTACACCGGGCCGAGCGGCTCGTCCGTCCTCGCCGCCGCGGCGATGAAGCCGCTCGCGGCGATCATGAGGTTGCTGTATTGGAAGACCTCACCAAAGCCGGTCGTCGGCGCCATCGAGCGCATCGACTCCAAGACCTTCTCCGGCGTCAGGCCGCCGTACTCGAAGAGGAAGTCGAGGTCGCGCCGCGGCATCCCGGTGCAGCCGCAGACGGTGTGGCGCATCGTCAGCTTGCGCGTCGCCTCGGCGTCGGCCAGGGCGAAGTCGGGCCTCAGCTCGATGACCGGCGTCTCCCAGGCGAACAGGCCGTCGTCGACAAGCCGCGCCATCATCAGCGTGGTGAGCGCCTTGGTGGTCGAGCCGATCATGAAGCGCGTCTCGGGGCCGACCGGCTCGGCCTTGCCCAGCTCGCGGACGCCGAGGCCCTTCTCGAGCACGATCTTCCCGTCGCGCACGATGGCGAAGGCCGCCCCGGGGACGGCGGTCTGCACGCGGGCCTTCTCAATGAAGGCCTCGAAGGCCTTCAGCCGCGCCTCGTCGAAGGCGATGGGCGCGCGGCCGGCGAGCGACTCCCTCTCCGAGCCGGCAGCGCGGTAGCTGCTCGCGACGAGGTTGACCTGGGCGCCGCGCCGAGAGACGGCGGAGAGCGGTCCCTCGAAGAGCAGCACGTGCCAGGTCTCGCTCTTGCGGCGGGCGACGGCCTGCGCGAAGCGCTGGGCCTGCGGCGGGAACTGGTACTGGACGACCCGGAGCTCGTCCCAGCCGTCTCCGGCCGGCGGGCTGACCGCTTCCTTGACCTGTCCCGAGAAGCCGGGGGCGAGGCGCTTCCAGCCGGCGGCGATGGCGTCGTCGATGGCCTTCTCGTTGGTCTCGAAGAGCCCGACGGCCAGCTCGCCGTCGGGGCAGGCGAGGGCGACGAGGCCGTCGCGCCGCTCGAGCGACCAGCCCTTGGGCGCGGTGAAGGAGGCGCCCGACGCGGTCTCGATGCGCTGATCGGCGTCGAGCGGGGCAGGGCTGGCCTGCGCGGCGGGCGTGGGCTTCGCGTTCGGCGCGGGCGCCGGGCTCGTGGCGCAGGCGGCGAGCAGCGCGAGCGCGGGAAGGGTCCGAAGTGCAGGTGTCATGAGTCCTCGCAAGCGAGCATGAGCGGGTGACGACAAACATGGGCGAACGCTCGGATTGGCGAGCTTACAACCGGTCGTGTCAAGGCTGTGCCGATGGCCCGGGGCTGCGGCCGAGAGCTTCGGCGATCGCGTGGCATCCGGGTGCACAGGAGGCCGACGCGCTCGAGGCGATCGCGCACGAGCGGCAGCGCACGGCGCGCAGTCGGCAGCCCTCACTTGCGCCGCGCGGTCGGGGCTCAGGGCCACGGCCAACCGCCCGTCAAGAGGCGCTCCGAGCCCCGAGGCACGACGTTGGAGTTTGCCTTTGTCCAGTGTTAGACTCCGCGCCCGATTTTGCCAGACCGCTCGCGAAGTCCTGGATCGCCCGGGGAGGCGCGCCTGCGGCGGCGAGAGCGTTCGATAAGGTCGGGCTGCGGTAGCGCAGCGGACGGGAACGAGGGATCAGCAATCATGAACAACGAAGCCATTTTCGAGAAAGTCAGCCAGTTGATGGCCGACCTGTTCGACCTCGACAAGTCGAAGATCACGCGCGAGTCGAAGTTCGAGGATCTCGATCTGAGCAGCCTCGACGCGATCGATCTGGTGGTCGAGCTGCAGCAGTTCACCGGCAAGAAGGTGGACGAAGAGGGCCTGAAGAAGGTCCGCACTGTCGGCGACATCGTCGCGCTCGTCGAGGCGCACGTGCAGCAGGACGGCACGCAGGCCGCTTGAGCCTCGTGATCCCACGGGCGCCCTTGCCCTCGAGCTTGCAGCAGTCGAAGGGGCAGGGCGCCGCTTCCCTCAATCCGAGAGCGCGGGCCGCTTCTCCCTCACCGAGGGGCGTGTCGCGTCTGATCCTTGCCCCAGGCCGGGCGCGAGTGTGCCTGGCCGCGTGGAAGCCGGTTGTCCAGGCCGTGCTTCGTGAGAGCTTATGAAGATCCGACTTATCTACCCGAAGTGGCCCAAGCTGCCGCGCCAGACCGAGTTTCACCTTCCGCCGCACGGGCCGGTGGTCTTCGCGGCCACGGTGCCCGAGGAGCACGACCTCAAGTTCACCGACGAGAACGTGGCGTCGGTCGACCTCGACGAGAACGTTGATCTCGTCTGCATCTCGATGATGCTGACCTCCCAGGCCCCGCGCGGCTGGGAGATCGCCGACCACTTCCGCGCCCGCGGCATCCCGGTCATCTTCGGCGGCATCAGCACCATGCTGCACGCCGAGGAGACGGCCCAGCACGCCGACGCGGTCTTCCTCGGCGAGGCCGAGGGGCGCTTCCCGCAGGTGCTCGAGGACCTGCAGAACGGCCGCCTGAAGAAGGTCTACGACTATCTGAATACGCCGGCGCCTATCGAGAGCGTCGGCACCGCGCGCCGCTCGGTCCTCGACCGCAGCCTCTACAACTACAAAGGCGTGCAGATGGTGGACCTCGTGCACGCATCGCGCGGCTGCCGGTTCAACTGCTATCCGTGCTGCGTCAACTACTTGGGCGGCCGCAGCTTCCGCCCACGGCCCATCGACAAGGTCGTCGCCGAGGTCGAGTCGATTCCCAACAACCGGCTGTTCTTCGTCGACAACTCGCTCGCGCAGAACAAGCAGTGGGAGCTCGATCTGTTCAAGGCGATCGCCCCGCTCAAGCGCAGCTTCGTCAGCCACCCGATCGAGGACGATGAGGAGGTGCTCAAGGCCGCTGCCGACGCGGGCGCCTGGTACATCTACCAGGCCGTCTTCGACACCTCGGACTACATCCGCAACCGCGTGAAGCGCTACAAGGACCACGGCATCGCGGTCGAGGGCACCATCCTGCTCGGCCTCGACGAGCACGACGAGGACTACATCAAGCGCCTGGTCGACTTCCTGCTCGAGATCGACCTCGACCTCGCTGAGTTCACGGTGCTCACGCCGTTCCCGCACACGCGCACCTACGACGACCTCGAGAAGGCCGGCCGCATCCTGACCAAGGACTGGAAGCGCTACACCGCCGGCGACGTGGTCATCCAGCCCGCGAAGATGAGCCCGGACAAGCTGCAGGAACTCTACCACTACGCGTGGGACACCTTCTACAAGGACGAGCCGCAGGTTCTGAAGATGGGCCGCCTGCTGAAGAAGGCGATGCGCAAGGAGGCCAAGGACGGCACTGCCGATCGCTTCGGTGCGGCGCCGCACCTGCGCGAGGCGAGCTAGGCCCCGAGGCCGGCAGGGGCGCCCGGCAATGCGCCCGTGGTGCGCCGGGCGGAAGGGTGGAGGGCGGAGCTCCAGCTCCGCCACCCGACGTGATCGGGCCGCGCCCCAACCTCGCCCTCCTCTCCGCGCCGCCTGACCTTCCGTGAAGCAACCCTCCGACCCACTCGTCCGACCGCCGACCTGACCCGAGAACGGAGCGCAAGATGAAGCGAGCCATCCGAATCCAGCTCGTCGCGCTGCTCACCGGGCTCTTCGCCTCGAGCGCTTCGGCCGCCGAAGCGACCTGGCTGACGAGCGAGAAGCTGCAGGAGCGCTTTGCGAAGATCGCCTCGTTCACCGCCGAGGCGGAGCAGACCAAGCAGGCGCGTTTCCTCGCCCGGCCGCTCAAGAGCGAGGTGCACATGAGCTTCGACTCCGAGCGGATCACCTGGAAGACGGTCAAGCCCATCGCCTCGACCCTGATCATCGACCGCGACGGCCTGCACGTCGAGGGCAGCCAGGCGATGGCGGGCGCGAAGCAGGACCCCCGCGCGATCGCTTTCGTGCGCTTCATCCGCAGCGTCTTCGCGCTCGACTTCGCCCAGCTCGAGCAGGACTTCGTCATCAGCTTCGAGGGCGGGACGATGAAGGCCGTGCCCAAGGACGGCTCGCAGATCAAGGGGATGATCCACGCCATCGAGATGACCTTCACCCGCGAGCTGAGACTCGAGGCGGTCGAGGTGAAGACGCCCGACGAGACCTCGCGGCTGGTCTTCAGGACCTTCGAGGCGAAGGAGAAGCCGGCGGGCGCTGCGCCGTAAGCCATATGATCAAGCGTTGGATCTTCGTGGTCGCGCTCATCGCGGCCCTCTTCTTCGTGGTCAAGTCGCGCTTCGTGCTCGACGACGACCCGGTCCGCTCGCTGCGCCAGCAGGACAGCCACGCCGCGCGCGTCTTCGACCGCTACCACGAGCGCAGCGTCTTCGAGGGGAAGATCTTCGTCGACTTCTCCCGCATCGAAGGCGAGGACCGGCAGCAGCTCGAGGCGCTGCTGAAGGAGGCGCGCTACGAGCCCGCCGCGATGTTCACGCCGCCGGAGCTCGAGGCGATGGCCTCCTTCCTGCCCTTGCTGCCGGCCGAAGAGCTCGAGAAGGCGCTCTCCGACGAGGCGATTCAGGCGCGGGCCCAGGAGGCGCTCTCCTTCGCGATGCTGCCCGGCGGCGCCGGCTACCTCGCGCAGATGGAGAAGGATCCGTTCGGCCTCGGAGCTCGTTTCCTGCGGGAGACGCTGGCGAAGCTCGGCTTCTCGGCCGGGGGTGGCGGCGCCGACATCCGCGCGTACACGAGCCCGAGCCCGGTGGTCTACGACGAGGTCGGGCGCGTCTACGAGAGGCTGATGGCCCTCGGGGAGAAGGCGCGCTTCATTGGCGGGGACTTCTTCGCCTACGAGAACTACCTCGCGGCCCAGCGCGACGTGGTCGTCTGCTCGACCCTGTCGCTGGTGTTCAACCTGGCGCTGTTTCTCTTCTTCACCCGGCGCCTCAAGCCGCTGGTGCTGCTCTTTGTCGGGTCCATCGTCTCGTATCTGGCCGGCATCCTCGTCGTCGGGCTGTTCTACGAGCGCGTCTTCGCCATCGTGCTCGCCTTCACCTCGACCTTCGTCGGCTTCAACAACGAGTACCTCGTCCACCTCTCGGCCCTGCCGCAGGGCAGCAAGCGCAAGTCGATACTCGGCATCTGGTCGTCGATAGGCACGACGCTGCTCATCTTCATCGTGCTGCTGTTTGGGCACTCGGTCATCGTGCGGCAGATGGCGCTCGCCTCGCTGGGCGGGATGGCGGGCTTCCTGATCGTGCTCTACGTCTTCCGGTCGTGGCTCAACGAGGTGCGGTTCCGCACCTCCCAGTGGCCCAAGCTCACCATCGGGCCGCGGGTGCTCGTCGCCAGCGCGGGCGCGATAGTCGTCCTCATCGCCGTGCTGCCCTGGCCTTCGATCTCCACGAGCGTCCACGAGTTCCGCGTGCAGTCGGCCGCGCTCGACGAGCAGACCAAGTACTTCACCGGCAAGCTGGGCGAGTCGAACCTGGGCAACGTCGTCGCCGCCAAGGTCGAGGGCTCGGCGCTGCAGACCTTCGAGCGGCTCGCGCAGGCGGGGCGGATCTCCGCCGAATCGCACCCGCTGCTCGCCTTCCGCTCCGAAGCGCAGCAGCAGGCGACCATCGAGCTGATGCGAGCCCGGTACGCCGAGGCCATCGGCAAGCTGCGCGCCGCGCTTAAGGAGGCAGGGCTCGAGCTGCAGCTCGACGACGGGCTGGCCGCGCGCCTGCGGCCGCTGAGCGACTGGAATTACCTGACGCGCCTCAACGCGCTCGCTCCGGCCAAGTGGGCCGAGGAGGTCGATGGCCAGCGCTACGTCTTCGTGTCGGGCAAGGCCGGCGCGGCTCCGCCCGACGGCGGACAGCAGCTCGTCTCGATGAGCCCACAGCACTACTTCGACGACCTTCTCACCGGCCTGAGCCGCGAGCTCGCCGTGCTCTTCGCCTTAGGCCTGGTGGCGATGAGCGTCTACCTCATCGCCCTGCACCGCAAGCCGCTGCGCGTGCTCTATGTCTTCGTGCCGCTGATGCTCTCTGCGCTCGCCTTCCTCGCCGTCTCGGCGCTGACCGGGCGTGAGCTGAGCATTATCCACTTCGTCGGCTTCTCGCTGGTCATCGCGCTGGCGACCGACTACGCCTCGGTGGCGATGTCGGTCGATCACCACGAGGTGGAGATGAGCAAGATCTTGCTGACCGCGCTGAGCACGCTGGGCACGTTCGGCGTGCTGATCGTCGCCAGCCATCCGGTGCTCAAGGACCTGGGCGTCACGGTGACTATCGGGTGCGTCGCGGCCTCGCTGGTGGCGCTCTTCGTCAAGCTGCGGCCAGAAGGCGCCGAGCCGTCGGCCGCTGCGACCGGCGGGGCGCAGGTTGGCGCGTCCGGCGGGGAGGCGGCATGAGGCTTCGCGTGGCGCTCATACTCGCGACGCTCCTGGCGCTGTCTTCGACGGGCTGCGCGCTCTTCGGCGGGCGCTCGTGCGAGAGCGCGTACCGGTTCCCGGAGCGCTTCGATCTCATCCAGGTGATCACCGTCGAGCAGGGCGGGCAGCGGCATCAGTTCCTCGCCAGCGTGCGGCGGGCCGGCGCCGACTTCGACTTCGTCCTGCTCGACCCGGTGATCCAGCGGCCGCTCGTCGAGGCGGCCTACCGCGCGGGCGAGTGGACGGAGAGGTCGAACCTGCCCAAGGACGTCGACTTCAAGGCGCGCGAGCTCTTCGACGCCATCCGCCAGCTCTTCGCCGCGCAGTGCTTCCCGAAGGCCGACGGCAACCTCGAGTTTCGCAGCGATCGGCTCCGGTTCTGGTTCGCCGAGCCGGCGCCCGGCGAATGCAGCATGCCGGCGACCATCAAGATGAAGCCGAGGATGGGCGACGCCATCGCGGTCACCGCCGAGACGCAGGACGTGGGCTGCGAGGAGCCTACGGCCCGGCGCGCGGTCCGCGTTTTTCGAGTCGCCGTCCGGCCGCCGGGCTTTGGAAGGCCTTCTCGGTCTGCTCCAGCTCCAGCACTGACCGAGCGAGCGCCGCCTCCGAGGCGTGTCTTCGGCAGCGGGCGTCGGTAGGCGCGACGCGGACGAGCGACGCTCACTGTCCGGAGATTCCCGCTCGCACGCGCGCCTCCACCGCGTCGGCGCTCGGCGGCTCTCTCAGCAGCGTCCGTACGTCCAGCCGCTCGCGCTCCAACAGGTGCGCGACGAGCAGGAGGTACTTCAAGTAGGGATCGGTGCGTCGCGTTACGAGAGCTTCGTCCCCCGCGAGCAGGCGTGTCCGAGTCGCGTCGTAGTCGAAGGTATCGCGCCGCGCGACGTACTCGGCATACCCTTCGCGAAGCCACATGGGGAGCTGACGCTCCGCGCGTCTGCCGAGGTGGTCCGCCACCATCATGTGTGTGACCTCGTGTGCGAGGTACACGTCGAGCGGGCGTGGCCCGTCGCTGCCGTCAGGACCAGCGAGCTGGTTCGTGTCCCAACGCGCCTCGCGGGTGAAGACTGCGCGCCCGACTCGCGCGTGGAAAGCGCGGCTGCGGCCGTTGAAGCCGCTGAAGTAGCTCCAGCGCCAGGGCGCGCTGCACACGAAGACGGGATAAGCGCGGCTGGTGTCGAAGAGGGGCGAACGCCGAAGGCGCGACCCAGCGGCCGCGATGACAGCCGCAGCGCTGTCGGGAATGGCCGCGTCGGAGCGCACGTGGATCGACCCTCCTTTGCGAGACCAGGCGAAGGACACCTCCGGGCGCACGAGCGTCGCAGAGTACAGGGTGGAGAGGACCACCAGAGCCGCGCCGCCGCGCAGCAGCCACCGAAGCGGCGGCCATCGCCGTCCCGGCGGTGCGTTCGTACGTCGGTCCCAAGGCACGCCGTCAATCTGCCACGAAAGCTCGAGTGTCCCGATACGTGGCGGGCGGTCGCTTCCGCGGTGCAGACCGGCATGGCCTTCGCCAGATCGGGCGAATCGGCGAGGCGCGCTCTTCTCGGCGGTAAGAAAAGGAGCGGGAGCCCTCGGGCCCGGAAGGCTCTCGTGGGCCGACCGGCGATCCCGACGCGGGCGCTCCGTCCAGGCCTGGAGCTGAGCGAGGATGGGCGCCCGGCTTCAGGCCACGAGGCGCTACGCGGCGCCGGCTATCAGCGGCCGCGCCTCGGCCCCCTCGGGCTTCGAGAGCAGCCGCTCGAGGTCGCCATGCGCGCTCGTCACCTGTCGAGCGAGTCGGAGAGCAGATCGAGCCTCGCCCCGACCGCGTCAACGCGCGTGAGCGCCTCCTCGAACTGCCCGCGTACGTTCGCGAGCTTCTCGTTGCCGGACCGAGCGTCCCGCCCGGTCTGCGCGGTGGTCTCGCGGACCTCGGCGGCGTGGGTCGCCGTCTCCTGCACGCTCGCGACGAGCTCGGCAGTGGCGGCGCCGATCTGCCGGGAGGCCGTGGCCTGGGCGCTGGCGCGCTTGGCCAGGCTGTGCGCGGTCTCGCGGATGGGAGCGAGCACAGACTGAATCACCGGCTGCACCTTGGCTATCGAGTCGAGCACGCCGCGCGCCTGCGTTTCGGAGCGGCGCAGCCCGCCGAGCAGCGCTCCTAGGTGTCCGAGCAGCACATTGACCGCGAGCGCCACCAGCACGAAGAGCGAGCAGCGCAGCAGCTCGATGGGCAGCCGGACCTCTCCGGCGGTGACCGCGGACTCCACGGCGTTGGTGGGCACGATGCCGAAGAAGGCAATGCCGATGACGATCAGCAGCACGTTCAACAGCGCGGCCGCGATGCCGGCGCCGAGGGTCAGCTTGCGGTCGGAGTAGAACGCGCTCAGGACGACCAAGAGGAAAAAGGCATCGAAGGAGATGCTGTCCTTGAGCACGCCGCCGTAGCCGAGCCGTCCGAAGAGCATGCTCAGCTTGAGCAGGGTGAGGAACAGCAGCGGCAGGTAGGTGCCCGGGTAGCGCAGCCACGGAAGGATGTTGCCCCGCCGGGTCTGGACGGCGCCCCGCTCCGCGCGCCACCTCAAGGACTCGGTCGAACACTCGGTTGGGCCGCTCGGAGCGACGCAGGCGCGCTCTCATGTCGACGAGCACCGTGTGCACGAAG
>JBMNNX010000151.1:0-16232 GCA_050942745.1 Myxococcales bacterium | reverse complement strand
CTCGTGCCGGCTCGGGGACGGGCGTACTGCCGTGCGCCCCTACCAACCTCCGCGTCGGCGCTCGTGCCGGCTCGGGGACGGGCGCACTGCCGTGCGCCCCTATCAACCTCCGCGTCGGCGCTCGTGCCGGCTCCGGGCGCACTGCGGTGCGCCCCTACCAACATCCGCGTCGGCCCTCGTGAGCCGAGCACCCTCTACTCAGTCGTTTCGAGGATTCGCCTGGCGGTCTCGCGCACCGCGTCGCGAAGGGAGGCGGGCTCGACCAGCTCGGCCTCGCCTCCGAACGAGAGGACGTACGAGACGATCCAGTCGCGCGTCGCGCCCTGCAGCTCGACCTCCACGCCTCCGTCAGGCAACGCCTTGGCCTGATCGGCGAACCGCTCGCGCACCCAAGGCGCGGCGGTCGGCGTGAAGCGAATCCGCGCGCTCGTGCCGCTGCGCGCGCCCGTCTCCGCGCGTACGTCCTTGCGCTCGCTGAAGGTGCGCTCGGTGACGCGCAGCGAACGGATGCGGTCTACGCGAAAGAGCCGGTCGTCCTGGCGCGCCAGACAGAAGCCGGCCAGGTACCAGCGCCCGCGATGCAGGTAAGTCGCATACGGGCGCACGGTGCGCCGCCCGCCCTTGCGAGCGGCTCGAGCAGGTCGTCCATCGGCGCGGCCTCGGAGCCGACGCGCTCGGCAAGCCGCTCGAACAGCTCGCGCGCCGACTCGGGAACGGCGGCGACGAGCTTTTCCTGGGCCGACGCGAGCGCGGTCTTCGCCGCCGGGCGCATGAGCTGCGCGCTCGCCCACAGCGCCGCGGCCTCGGGAGCGGTCAGCCGCGGCGGGCGCTCGAAGCGCTGATCGAGCATGACGTAGACGCGGTCGTCCTCGACGTAGATGTCGATGAAGTCGTCGGGCGAAAATGGCGGACGCCCCACGAGCGCGAGCTTGTCGAGATCCTCGCGCAGCATCGCCGGCTCCACCCCGAGCCGCGCGGCGAGCTCGTCGACGGTCGCCCCCGGGTGGCGCACCGAGTAGGGCACGACCAGCAGGAGCCGCCGCAGCCTGTCGCGCGCCTCGTTCATCGCTGCACCTCCGGCACGTGGCGGGCGACGACGGCCTGCGCCATCTCGCGGATTCGGGCGATCGCTCGCTCGGTTCCGATCACCCGCGCGCCCTCGCCGAGCGGAAGGATCCGGCGCAGCAGGGCGTCGAGGTTGGTGGCCACGACCGTGACGCGCGCGCCCTCGCCGTCCGGCCGAATGGTCGCGTTGGGAAAGAGCCGCGGGGCGAGCGGCGCCAGCTCGGCGCTGAGCTCGAGCTCGACGTCGATGGGAGGGTGGAAGCGGTGCTCCCAGGGCTGCTCGGCGGCAACCTCGGAGATTCGGAAGCCGGCGGGGACCTCGAAGTCGGGGCTCTTCGGCCTCTCCTCGTTGACGCTGACGCGGGCGATGCGATCGACGAGGAAGGTGCGCTCGGCCTGTCGCAGATGGCAGAGGCCGACGAGGATCCACACGCCGCGCCGCAGGCACAGCCCCCAGGGATCGACCTCGCGCTCGGTCAACTCGTCGCGGCCGATGGCGCGGTAGGTGAGCCGCACGCGCTTGCGCGCCAGCAGCGCCTGCCACAGCGTCTCGAGCCGCGCGCCCACCTCGTCCCTCGCTTTGCCGAGCTCGGCGAAGAGGTGCGGCGAATGGCCGAGCAGGCCACCGGGCGCGCTGAAGGCGATCTTGCGCAGCGCGTGGCCAAGGTCCGAGCGCCCGGGGAAAGCACCCGAGGCGAGCGCCGCGCTGCCGGCGGTGAAGAGCACGGCGAGCTCTTCGGGTGTG
The DNA here is from genome assembly GCA_050942745.1 of Myxococcales bacterium. Classification (GTDB taxonomy): domain Bacteria; phylum Myxococcota; class Myxococcia; order Myxococcales; family UBA5297; genus UBA10939. The sequence goes on along the minus strand of JBMNNX010000151.1, from coordinate 14,422 downwards.
AAGCTCACCTCGGGCAGGTAGTAACCGTCGCGAAGGCGGTAGCCGCCCCGCTCCTCGTTCGTGGGCGGCTCGTAGTCGAGGTGCACGCCCAGCTCGGCGAGCTCACTCTTGTCGCGCTCGAACTTGCGCTCGAAGGCCTCCCTCGAGCATTTGCCGTAGTCGTCGGAGAAGATCTCGCGCAGGTCAGCCGGGCTTATCGGCTCCTTGGCGTCGAGAAAGAGCGCGACGAGATCGAGGAGGCGCTCGGTCCTGTCCATAGTCGGGTTTTCCAGCTCGTTGAGGGCCGAACACCTTAAGGCGCAAGGCGGCCGTCGTCCAGGCGAGCAAGCCAGGCTGGCCGCAGGGCGTGCGACCGGACGAGGGCTCGGCTTGCCTTTCTGCGAATACCGATCTTCGAGCGCCAACTCGGGCGGGGAGGCGGTCTCGGGCTCGTCTGTCGCCTGGCGCGCTCCCATCACGGCCATTTTCAGGCGGAGACTTTCGACCGAACGGTGAGCAGACCGATCCCGGACGGCCGCCGGGCCCGCCGAGAGGCGTCCTTCATCTTCGATTCCGCGGCCTCCCTGTCCTTCGCGCCCGCAGGCCGCCGGGACGGCGGCGCCTCCCTTCTCGTCTTCGCGCCTCCTCGATTCTGCGCACCTCTCTCGCCCTTCGCGCCCGCAGGCCACCGCGACGGCGGCCCCTCCCTCCTCGTCTTCGCGCCTCCTCGATTCTGCGCACCTCTCTCGCCTTTCACGCCGGCGGGCCCGCTGCGGCGGCCTCCTTCATCCTCGATTCCGCGGACCCCCTGCCCTCCGCGCCGGCGGGCCCTCCGCGATCGGCGCCAGTCCAGCCACCTCTCCACTTGACACGGCGCCCGCTTCGCTACAACCATTCATCCGGATTTACGGATGGAGTCGATGGCTGGAACGCCCCACATCCTCTCGCTGATGTCCGCGGTCTCCGACCCGACGCGGGCCCGGACGCTGCGCCTGCTCGAGCGCCAGGAGCTCGCCGTCGCCGAGCTGTGCGACGTGCTGCAGCTCCCGCAGTCCACGGTTAGCCGCCACCTCAAGGTCCTCGCCGACGAGGGTTGGATAGGCTCGCGGCGCGAGGCGACGAGCCGGCTGTATCGGATGTCGAGCGAGGGCCTCGACGCGGCCGCCAAGAGGCTCTGGGCGCTCGTGCGCGAGCAGCTCGGACAGGCCGAGTCGGCCCGCCACGACGACCGGCGCCTCGAGCGTATCCTCGCGGCCCGGCGCGCCGGCTCGCAGGCCTTCTTCGCCTCCACCGCCGGCCAGTGGGACAAGCTGCGCGACGAGCTGTTCGGCCGCGCCTTCGACCTGCGCGCGCTCGCGGGTCTCGTCGACGACCGCTGGATCGTGGGCGATCTTGGCTGCGGCACCGGGGGAATCGCCGAGTCTCTGGCCCCGTTCGTCCACAGGGTGATCGCCGTTGACTCCTCGGCGGCGATGCTCAAGGCGGCCCGCCGGCGCCTGTCGCGCCTCGAGAACGTCGAGCTACGCCGCGGCGAGATGGAGGCACTGCCGATAGACGACCGCTCGCTCGACGCCGCCCTCATCAGCCTCGTCCTGCACCACCTCGCCGAGCCGCGCCGCGCGCTCGAAGAGGCGGCCCGCGTGGTGCGGCCGGGCGGCAAGCTGCTCGTCATCGACATGCTGCCGCACGACCGCACCGACTACTGCCAGCAGATGGGCCACGTCTGGCTCGGGTTCTCCGAGGATCAGATGCGACGCTGGCTCTCTGAATGCGGCCTGGCGCTGCTGCTCTGGCGCCCGCTGCCTCCCGAGCCCGGAGCCAAGGGCCCCTCACTCTTCGCCGCCACCGCCCGCCGCGGGGCGGGCACTTGACCTCACGAGGTACCCTCTCGCACCAGGAGAAGCCCATGACGCAGCAGACTGCCACTCAGACCGCGGCTCGCCCCGCCTTCAAGGTGAGGGACCTTTCCCTCCACGAGCTCGGGCGCAAGGAGATCCGCCTCGCCGAGCACGAGATGCCGGGCCTGATGGCCCTGCGGGCCAAGTACGGCAAGGACAAGCCGCTCCAGGGTGCGCGCATCAGCGGCAGCCTGCACATGACCGTGCAGACCGCGGTGCTCATCGAGACGCTCGTCGAGCTCGGCGCGCAGGTGCGCTGGGCGAGCTGCAACATCTTCTCGACGCAGGACCACGCCGCCGCCGCGGTGGTCGTCGGCAAGGACGGCACGCCCGACAACCCCAAGGGCACGCCCGTCTTCGCGTGGAAGGGCGAGACGCTCGCCGAGTACTGGTGGGCGACCGATCAGATGCTCACCTGGCCCGACGGCCGCGGCCCCGACCTCATCGTCGACGACGGCGGCGACGCGACGCTGCTCATCCACAAGGGCGTCGAGTTCGAGAAGGCGGGCAAGGTGCCCGACTTCAACCCGGAGACCGATCCCGAGGAGTGGGGCGAGGTGCTCGCGCTCTTGCGCCGCCAGCTCGCGACCGACCCCGGCAAGTGGACCCGCATCGCCGCGGGCGTACGCGGAGTGAGCGAGGAGACGACCACTGGCGTGCACCGGCTCTACGAGATGCAGAAGGCCGGCACCCTGCTCTTCCCGGCCATCAACGTGAACGACAGCGTGACCAAGTCGAAGTTCGACAACATCTACGGCTGCCGCCACTCGCTCATCGACGGCCTCAACCGCGCCACCGACGTGATGCTCGCCGGCAAGATGGCGGTGGTCTGCGGCTACGGCGACGTCGGCAAGGGCTGCGCCCAAGCGCTTCGGGGCCAGGGCTGCCGCGTGGTGGTCACCGAGATCGACCCCATCTGCGCGCTGCAGGCGGCGATGGAGGGCTATGAGGTCAAGACCATCGAGGACGTGGTCGAGCGCGCGGACATCTTCATCACCGCGACCGGCAACCTCAACGTCATCACCGCCGAGCACATGAGCCGCATGAAGGACAAGGCCATCGTCGGCAACATCGGCCACTTCGACAACGAGATCGACTTGGCCGGTCTCAAGAAGATGCCGGGCGTCGAGCGGATCAACATCAAGCCCCAGTACGACGAGTTCATCTTCCCCGACGGCCACAGCGTGCTCGTGCTGGCCGAGGGCCGGCTGCTCAACCTGGGCTGCGCCACCGGGCACCCTAGCTTCGTGATGTCCTCCTCGTTCACCAACCAGACGCTCGCGCAGCTCGAGCTGCACCAGAACGCCGGCAAGTACGGGAAAAAGGTCTACACGCTGCCCAAGAAGCTCGACGAGGAGGTGGCCCGGCTGCACCTCGACAAGCTCGGGGCCAGGCTCACCGAGCTGAGCGAGAAGCAGGCCGACTACATCGGTGTGCCGGTCGAAGGGCCCTACAAGCCGGACCACTACCGGTACTAATGGAGCGTAGAGCTTTGGCGCCGGTCGTTCTCCTAATACGGCGGCGCCCGATCCCTCAGTGACTTAGGACAAGCCCCGGCCCGCTCATGCGGGTCGGGGCTTCGTGTTCGCGGCGTTCCGAGTTGCTACTGCCAGCGAAAGCTGACTGCCCGAGGGATCCCGGGTTAACACAAGGCCAAGCTTCCCGCCTTCGCGGTGAAATCCAAGAATGAAGCGGCGGACTTGCCCGGTCGCCCTTCACCGGACGCAGCCCGCCGCGTCTCGCGCTGCTTGTTGGCTGCCCTAGTAGCTGACAGCCCGCAGCACGTACGCGCCCGTGGTGCTAGCCGCGTAGCCCGTCACCTTGACGTAGTAGGTACCGGCGGTCGGCAGCGTCAGCGTGAGCCTGCTGAAGTGGCCTGGGCCCATGTCGTCGTCGGTCCCGAGCTCGGTGGTACCGTCCTGGTCGTACACGGTGATCACGGTGTCGACGAAGATGCCGCTCTCCGAAAGCCCGGTCTCGAAGGTGACCACCTGGCCGTCGGCAGTAGTGGTGACGGCGAACCAGTCAGAGTCCCCGGCGCTCAGCTCGGCCCTGAGATCGACATTGAGATCGAGCGTGTCGGCGCTCGCCGCGTCGTCGTTCGGCTCGCTTTCGACCGGGAGCGGCGGCGGGACAACCACCGTAACGTTCAGCGCGTAGCCGCCCGCAGCCGAACCATAGCCACCGACCACGACGTAATACTCCCCCGGTGCCAGCGGTGCGCCGAAATGGGCGAGGCTGTCGATTCGGCTGTAGAGGTCAACGCCACCGTCGTCATCGAACGCAATGCTGGTCTGGGTATCGGGCGCCCGCTACAGCCACAGTCTGCTGTCACCGACGGGCGACGCGCCGTCGGGGCTGGTCTCCACGACGATGTTCGCAGCCTCAGTCAGCGTCAGACGCCACCAGTCGAGCTCGCCGGCCACCGAGATCTCGCTCGTGATCGGCGTACCCGGGGTGATGTCCCCAAGAATGGTCGGCGGAGGCGGCGGAGCGACCTCCTCGAACCAAACGTCGAGCCGGTAGCCGCCGTAATAGGAGTAGGAGTAGCCGGCGACGACCACGTAGTAGGTCCCAGCGGTCACGGACACCTCGTTGAGAGCGCTGTAGTAGCCCCAGTTCGCGTCGTCGTTGAAGGCCACCTCGGTGCCGTCAGCGGCATACAGCCACAGCACGGTGTCACCGACGGGCCAATCGCCAAAGGGCGCGGTAAGCGCGCTCAGCCTTTCCGCCGGCGGTCAGCTCAACCTTGAACCAGTCGCGGTTGCCCGCATCGATGTCGCCATAGACGCTGGTGGGCGTGGTCACGTCGAGGAGGTCGGCGCTCGCGGCGTCGTCGTTTGGCTCGGTCTCGAAGAACCACTCGTTCAGGTTCACCTCGATGTCGAAGGTGCTGTCGGCGACGAGCGTGCCCATGCCCGTCACCCCGAAGACAACGGATTCGCCTGGCCTGGCTATCCAGGCGAAGGACTCGGAAAGCCCCGCGCCGACCATGGTACTTCCGCCGATCACCTCGCCGCTGAGGCCGTACAAGAGCAGATCAACGTCGATCGGCTGGCGGGGTCACGACGATCTGGACCTCGCCGCCGGCGCCGGTCGTGAAGGCGAAGAAGCGCTCCGGGCTCACCATGGGCATGGTCTCGCCCGTCACGCTTATCGGGGTTGCGGCGGTCAACTGGCCGAGATCGGTGACGGTGACAGGGGTGACCACGAGGTCGAAAGTCCCCTGGGTGTCCCCGCCGGAAGCGGCGACGCCAAAGAGCGGCGCCGTGCCGCCAATGACGAGGGCGCTCTGCGAGGGCCAAGTCTTCGGGGTCAGCGTGGCGCGGACCTCGGTGTCATAGACGGCCAGCATCGGGAAGATGTCGCTGCTGCTGACAGTGAGCCGGTAGACCTCGCCCGCGGCAGCGGGCATCGTGAAGAAGCGCTCGCCCCAGGTCGGGTCGAGCGCCTGAGCCGACAGTGTCAACGGCGCCTGGACGGGGCCGATGTCCATGGGCTGCCGGCGCGAAATGGCGACCTGGAGGGTGAGCGACTGCTCCGGGATGCGCTCGATGTTACCGTATGGACCCCACTCCACGCTGCTCAGCCCGAGGACCGCAACGACGTAGGCGCCGGAATAGGTCGCGTAGAAGCGCGCGTTTGCCGTGTGCTCGGAGGCGCCCGTGCCACCCGAACCATAGCCGTACTCGGCGCTCATCGTGTCGTCGGTGAACCAGATGACGGTGTCGCCGTGCACGGTCTCGGCGCTAACGTCGAGGACCTCGCCCGCGGTGGCCTCGAAGGTGAAGAACTGCCAGGGAAGCTCCTCCCAGCTGTCGGCGTCCCACGCCGGCTGCGCGAAGGCGGTCTTCGGCAGGTTGTCGCCCGTAATCAGCGTCGAGCGCGAAGCGATCGAGATGGTGTAGGCGGCGTCCGCGTCGCCGAACGAGTAGAAGTAGTCGGCGACCATCGTCAGCGTCGTGGGGACCTCGATCAAACGACGGTCAGACCCCTCCTCGATCTCGCCCAGGTAGCCGTTGGCGTCAAAGAGCATCAGCACCGGCTCGACGGTCTCGCTCCTAACTAACAGCGCCCCCTGTTAGTTCAAGGCCACAGCCGGCCAACGGGCCGGTCTCTCGCTCGGGGCCTGCAGGCCGAGATCGTACAGGATGGGGCCTTCGAGCTGCGCCTCGTAGAAGCCGAGCATCGTGCCGGAGGCCGGGACAGCGACCGGCCACGCGCCGCCGCCCGACGCGCGGCCGCCCTGGAGCACCAGCTCGGTCGCCGTGGGGACCGAAAGCTGCTCGATGGTGATCAGGTAGCCGTAATTCGGGCCGCCGAAGGCAGGACCGCCCATCGGCGTGACGAGGAAGTTCATCGCGTCGGAGGCGACGATGGCGTAGGTGCCGGCCTTCGGCAGGTAGACGTCACGGACCGCACCGTCGCTGGTCGTGCCGAATCCGAATCGCCTGTAGTCCAACTCCTCGTCCAGCGAGATGACCATGAAGCCGCTGGAGGTGCCGCCGATGCCGTCGGCCGAGATTCGGATCAGGCTCGGGCGGGTAATCTCGAAGGCCCAGAAGTCGAAGTCCGGGTCGGGGATGCCGTCGCCGGTCTTGTCGATGCCCGCCGAGACCGTGCCGCCGATGACATAGGCGCCGGAGGCGGGCAGCGTGAAGGACTCGGGCGTGCCGTCAGCGAGGAGGAGATCGTTCTCGCCGGTGCCCTCGTACTGGTCGGCGACAAGAAGGCTGTCGTCGGTCACGCAGGCCATGGCGGTCGCGCTCCAGGTCGTCCCCTCGGCGCAGAAGCCCGTGACATCGACGCACTGGTTCGTCTGGTTGTCCCAGACCTGGCCGCTCTGGCAGGCGGCGCTGTCGGGAATGCAGGCGCCAGTGCCGTCGACCTGATGGGTTCCGGCGACGCAGACCGGGACGCACTCACCGGTCGCCGCGTCGAGCACCGTGCCCGCGCCGCACTCGGTCTGCTCGGGCAGATCGACGCAGGTGCCCGTGTCGTCGAGGTACTGGCCCTCGGGGCAGGCGATCTTCACGCACTCGCCGGTCTCCCGTCGAGCACCGTGCCCGGGCCACACTCGGTCTGCGCCGGCAGCTCGACGCACGTGCCGGTCGCGTCGAGGTACTGGCCCTCGGGGCAGCTCTTCTGCACGCACTCGCCGGCCTCCTCGTCGAGCACCGTGCCCGGGCCGCACTCGGTCTGCGCTGGCAGCTCGACACACTTGCCGGTCGCGTCGAGGTACTGGCCCTCGGGGCAGCTCCTCTGCACGCACTTGCCGGTCGCCTCATCGAGCACCGTGCCCGCGCCGCACTCGGTCTGGCTCGGCAAGTCAACGCACTTGCCGTCCGCGTCGAGATACTTGCCCGCCTCGCATCCGACCGGCACGCAGGCGTCGCCGTCGGCCTTCGTGCCCGGCCCACACTCCAACCCGCCGCAGCCAGCCGACATGGGCCGCGACCACAACCAGCAAAGCCAACCGTCTCATTTATGAAACCTCCCCGAGGGCTCCCCCTCGTTGGAAAAAAGCGGCGCGACTCTACTGCGGCTGCCCGGTCGGTCGCTAGGTGGCCGATCAGCAAAGCGCTCCTTTTCGGGGGATGGTTACCCGGTCCCTTCCGTGTGCGTGCGCTTGGGGGTGAGCGGTCGGATCGCCTGTCGGCTACCGTTCCTGCCGCCCGCGCATCGGCCTCAGCGGGCCGCTGCGCCGCGAGAGAGTTGCCACAAGGCGGGGGAGCCCGATCGTCGCGTTGCGGCGGGCCTTTGGCGCCCTCGGCCGAGCGAATGGTACAACCCGTTCAGAGAGACCGATGTCCCGACTGCTCGCCCACGTTCTGCTGCTTCTCCTCCCCGTCCAGGCGCTGGCCGCGCCCCCGAGAGACACGCTGCTGCTCGCGTGGTCAACCTCTGGCGAGCACGCGCTCGTGCGCGAGTCGATTTATCGGCCCGACGGCAGCGCGCTGATCTCCTTCCGCGTCGTCGGCCCCGGGGTCCTGCAGCAGCGCCACGAGGTTTCGAACGACCAGACCCCGGGCGAAGGCCCGCGCCTGCAGCGCATCTCCGCGGCCGACTGTCGCAAGGCGCTGCTCGAGCTGAAGAAGACCCTCGTAGCGACGCGATTTCGCGGCGTCGATCTGCGGGGCGACAACTGCGCAAGCCTGCGCTCCGAGGTCGTCGAGGTCTCGGCGGAGCTGGCGCTGGCGGCCGAGCACTCGGAGCTCGTGCCCGAAGGCGACGCTCTCGTGCGGGAAGAGCTGCGCGTGCAGGTCGAGCGCGAGGGCCTGGTGCTGCAGACCCCAAAGGCGAAAAAGCGCCTGCGGCTGCCGAGGCCGATCGCGCCCGAGGCGGCGACCGTGCTGCTCTCCCCTTCGCGCCGCCTGCTGCTGGTGCTCGTGGGCGCGCCTACCGGCGAACAGGTGCTGACCGCGGGCTTTTCGAGCAAGACGGGCGAGATCAGCGACTTCCAGTAACGGCCGGCCGCCCGAGAGCTACTCGAGCCCCACCGTCACCCCCGCGGTCAGCGCCCACTTGTCAGCGCCGATGTCCTTGCCTTCGGCGGAATAGGACAGGCGCGCATAGCTCACTTCGACGAAGGGGTGCCAGACGAAAGGCAGAAGCTCGAGCCCCACCACGCCATAGGGCAAGCGCCGCTTGCTGGTGATGACCGAGTCGTCGAGGTAGTGCCAGGCCATTCCTGCCCTGCCGTAGACCAGACCGACCGGTCCGAGCTTGACGCTGGCCAGCGCCGCCCCGTCGAGCCTGAGGGCCTGGGCCGGCTCGCCCCACTCCTCGAACCGGCGCACGCCGAGGCCGATCTCGACGCCCAATTGCACGAGCGGGAGCTGGAGGAGGCCGAGACGGGCGACGGCGCCTCCGCCCTCGTAGTTCTCCCAGAAGCAGTCGCTGGAGTAGGGACTGCCAGCGGGGTAGTCGATGCAGACGTGGTTGCCGAAGCCTGAGCCGAGCCAGCCACCGATTGAGAAGCGGTCGTGGAAGCCGACGTCGGCCCTCAGCACGGCACCTATCGCGTTGCTCCTTTCGGACAGCAACAAGTCGGAGCCGACCGACAGGCCGGCGCCGATCGAGAGCCGAGAACGACCGACGGTGCCGGCGTCGTTGGCGAAGACCGCCGCCCGCGCGCTTCCCGCGAGTGAGAGAATGGAGGCAACGACGAGTGTTGCGATGCGTGTCATGGTTTAACTTTGGAGTTAGCCCGGCCCCGTTTGACTGGCAGAGCATACACGCCTCGCGGCGTGCCGTCGGCCTGCGGCACACCGTGGAAGCCGCTGCCTCGGTGGCGCTTCGGTCTGATCTTCGGAACCGACGCCTTCGATCGGCTCTTCGGGCGGCCTTCGCCTCGCCGCGCGCCAGGCTGTGAAGGCCCCCTCCCCGTCAAGACACTCGATTTGTCCGCGCCCAATCGCGGTTTTGTGTTCGAAACTCGCGATTTGCGCTGTGCAAACCGCGGTTTTTTGTTCGAAACTTGCGATTTGCACTCTGCAAGTCGCGTTTTTGGGGTCCGAAGACGCGATTTGCACTCGGGAAATCGCGTTCTTGCGTGGCGGAGTCGACGGGCGTGCCCGCATCGAGCAGCCCTTCGACTCCGCTCCCGCGGCTCGCGCGTCGGGAGCTGCGGTCAGGACGAGCGGGAGGCTCTGCGCCCACATCAATCGCCGAGCAGCGCCTCCACCTGTGCAATCCTCGCGGCGAGTACTCGGCCCGAATGCGTGCCGACGGGGATGGGTTTTGGGGTAGGGGTTTGGGAGATCAACTTGAAGTTTGATTCCTGCTACTCAACGCCGACGAGCCTTGCCTGGCTCGACAGCATCTGCACGGGTTCCCCCTGCTCGAGGTCTCCCGTACCTCCGACGAGGTCGAGCGCAGCCGGCCACCGACTACCTACCCCCAAACGCCCTCCCGCACGGCGCGCATCCATCCTGCTCGGCACGACCGGCGCTCTTGGTGCGCCGTGCAGGAGGGGGCATTCACAGGCTGTGGGCGGACAAACGAAACCCGACCGAAGTGCGGACGGAACCGCCCGGCTTTCGTGTTGTGCGTGGCCGAACGAGGCCTCGACCCCAACGCCGATGGATGCGGCTAGCTTCAGCCTTGCCCGCGGCCAAACAAGAACCTGACCAAAGTGCCGATCGGTGCCGAGCGCCGGCTCACCTGTCCCCAAGCCCTCAGGCCGCGGGCGCCGCCGCCGGAGCCGCGGCGCGCCGGTTCGCGAGCCCCATGATGAAGCCCAGCGCGATCGCCAGCAGCGCCGCCGACAGCACCCGATACTCGGGCGGCAACATGAAGGTGATCGTGTGCGCCGGGACCCAGAACCACAGACAGGCCGCGCCAACCACCCGGAACATCCCCTTCCACTCGATGCCGACGAACACTTCGACGAGCGGCCAGCGCGAGAAGAGCTGCCCGCGCTCGATGAGCGTGTCGGTGATGCGGTGCGAGACCATCATCGGGAAGGCGAAGAGGGTGTTCATGAAGAAGGACTTCCAGAACGCGGCCGCCAGCGCGACCCCGGCCCCGGGAATCAGGCCCGCCTTCAGGAGCCCGTCCACGCCAAAGGAGAAGAGCGGGAATACGGCCGCGAAGACCGCGCCGAGGACGCCCCAGACCAGAACGCGCTGCCAGAGCCGGATTCCGCGAAGCTGCCAACGCCCGGTGCGGATCTTCTTGCCGAGCAGCTCGCCCATGGTGCCCAGCACGGCTATCTTGGCCATGCCGAGCAGGTAGGGATGGGCGCGCGTCGCCTCCTCGAAGGCCGCGCGCGCGTCCGGAATGACCAGGAAGGCGACGACGGCGCCGAGAATGGCGAGCCAGCAGGCGGTAGCGAGTCGGTCCATGGCGACCTCGGTCGGTAGCTAAGGAGGGCGAGGGTCTATCACCTTCATTCAATGGGAAGAAGGCGGATGGCCCTGAGCGGGCTTTGCGATCGGAGAGCCGGCCGGCAGGTCGGCCGGAGACCGGGCTCGGCGCTGGGGGCCTTCGCGCCTTTCGCTTCATTTCGGCAGCAACGCACGCTTTCAGCCTCGACGCGCTGAAGGCCCTGCGCGCGACGCGCGCGGCCGTTACCTTGACCCATGCCATCGCGACCCCTAGCCTCGCCGGAACCTGTCACGCCGGACCCTCACCACCTCGGATTCGCTCCTCGAAATGGTCCTCTCGCTCAACTGGATTGAAATCGTCGGCTACGTCGCCTCGCTGCTCATCGCCGCGTCGTTGATGATGAGCAACATCACCAAGCTGCGTTGGTACAACCTCGTCGGTGCGCTCACCTTCGCCGCTTACGGCGCCTTGCTGCAGGCCTGGCCGGTCTTCGCGGTCAACTTCTTCATCGCCGGGGTTGACGCGTACTACCTGGTGCGCACGCGGCGAAAGAAGGACTTCTTCACGCTGCTGCCAATCCAGGGGCTCGAGACCTTCACTCGCAAGTTCCTGCTCTTCCACCGCGCCGACGTGATGCGCTTCTTCCCGGGCTTCGACCTTGAGGCGTTCGCAGGCCGCTCGGGCTTCTTCGTGCTGCGCAACATGATTCCGGCCGGGATCGTCTTCTACGAGCCGCTGCCCGGCGGCGACGTGGAGATCCTGCTCGACTACGTCATCCGCGAGTATCGCGACCAGAAGAACGCCGAGTTCGTCTTCCGCATCCTCAACGAGCAGCTCGGCGCGCAAGGCCACCGGCACCTGGTGGTGCGCAGCAGCGTCAAGGCTCACCGCGACTACCTGCTCGCCCAGGGCTTCGAGATCGAACCGAGCGACCAGGATCTCTTCCGCAAGGTGATCATCTGACGCAGCCGGCGGGCTGCCGCGAACAGCGCGAGCTCAGCTCGCGCCGCTGCCGCACCGAATCGACCGGCGCGGCCCCAGGTGAGCGGGGACGCGCGCGGGGCTCGACGTCACGGCGCCACCGAGAAGACGGTCACCGAATCCTCGACGGTGCGGACGGCCCGGTGGATGACGAGATCGGGCCCGAGGCCAACTGCGATTCCGACCGACATCACCGGGACGTCGAAGAAGAAGAACCGCCCGTTGTTCGCCGTCGCCGAAGCTCCCGGGTCGATCGCGACCAGCCCCGGCAGCGTGTAGTAGGCGCTGCGCGATAGGACGTCGAGCGAGGCGGTGGCGCCGGCCACGCGCCGCGAAGGATTCCGGCAGTCGAAGACCTGGCCGTCGATGCCCGCGCGCCCCTCCACGACCGTCGCGCCCGCGGAGGCGACGAGGCTCTGCCACAGCGCGCGCTCGTGGGAGACGAGGTTGAAGCGGTCCACGACGCCGGCGACCGCGAGCTGCGACGGGACGCGGAAGTACTGGTACGTCGGCACGCCGTCCTTGCCCGCCGAAGCGGCGACCAGCTCCTCGTCCGTGGGGACCGAAGCGATCTCGAACCCGCCGGCCTCGCCTCCCGATCCATCGTCGGTCGAGCCGACGGTCACCTCGGCCAAAGGCGCGGCGTCCGCGGCCCAGTCCGCCGCGCGATAAAGCTTCAACGAATAGCCGATGGTGCGCGCGACCGGCATTCCGCTCGCCGAGACGAGCAGTCCGCGCAAGGTCACTTCCGCGCCAACCGGAGCCTCCGCGAGCGGATAGCAGGAGAGGTCCGCCAGCTCGGTCCCGTTGGGCGTCGTGACGGTGACCTCCGCTGAGGGTGCGAGGCAGGCCCCCGAAGCGCAGCGGGCTTCGCCGGCGCAGTCCAAATCGTCCGCGCAGCTCGGCCGCTCGAGGCACAGCTCGGTCGCGCCATCGCAGGCGCGCCCGGCTGGACACTCCTCGCCTGCGCCGCACGGCGTAAGGCAGCCCAAGGTCGCGTCGCAGAGCGCACCGGCGGCCGCGCAGTCCTCGATGACGACCTGCTCGCCGTCCTCGCAGCCGACGCGCCTCCCATCGACGCACGCGATCGACCCCTCGAGGCAGCCTGGCGTTCCGGCATCGGGAGGAAGGCCGCCGTCGGTCTCCGGGCGCACTCCGGCATCAGCCAACGGCGCCACGCAGGTGCCATCGACGCAGCGGAAGCCCTCGGAACACGGATGCTCCGAGTCACAGGCCTTGCCGGTCAGATCGACCTCGGGGACAAGGCAGGCGGCCGCGACGACGAGCGCAGCCGTGACCACGATGAAACCGCGACGCATAGGCCCCGAATACTACGCGCGAAGCGCGAAGGCGACTTCGCCTTTTCTACGGCCTCGACCGACCCATCGCACCGCTACTGGCCGAGAACCCGCACGGCCGCCTGGCCGGTTTCCTGGCTGCCGAGTGGCCGGTTCCCGCGCGAACGACCCGCGGCGGCACGGCGCTTCGCGGGGCGGGCGCAATTCGCTACGATTCCTAGAACCATGAACACCTCGCCCTGCCGCGTTTGCGTTCTCGTGGCCGTCCTCGCCGTGCCCTCTGCCGCCATCGCTCAAGAGGAGCCGCGGAATCTCCCTGAGCTCGGTACGTCCCCCGCTCACCTCGGCTCCCGAGGCGCCAGCGGCGTGGGCGGAGTCGAAGGGACCTCGACTTCGGCCTCGCAAGCCCGGCCCGCGCTCGGGCTGACCGGCTACGGCTCGAACGATTCTTCGACACGTCTTCAAAGCGACAACCCGTACCTGGAAGCAGGGATGCGCCTCTACGGTGATTTCGAGTACGAGGCGGCCCTCGAGCAGCTCAAGAAGGCCTCTTCGTTCGCGGGCAACACGCCTGCCGACGAGGTCCGCATCGCCATCTACCGAGGGCTCATCAAGTCGGAGCTCGGCGACGAGGCCGGCGCCGAGGTGGACTTCAAGACGGCCCTCGCCTTCGACCCGCGCGCCGAGCTGCCGCGCGGCGTCTCGCCGAAGATCAAGGAGCGCTTCGAGCAGGCGCGCGCGCAGATCCTCGCGTCGATGCCCGCAGCTCCGAGCCTCCCGGCGCTGCCGCCCCCGCCGCTCCCGGCTGCGGTGATGGCCTCGCCTGCCGCCACCACGGCACAGCCTGCGCCCGTCCCACCGGCGGAGCCGTCGGAGGAGACGCCCGCCCCCAAGCTCGCGAAGCGCGAGGCGGAGCCGCAGGCGGACGAGCGCACCGGCGCGCCGGCCGCGTCGGCGTCGGTCTCGCCTCCGAAAGCAGATCTCTCGCACGGCCTTCGCTCGCCTGCGGTCGATTCCGAAGCGTTCGAGAGCGTTCCCACCCCTTCCGCTGCAGTCGCCGCGCCGTCCACGGGCGCAAGCCGGGTGCTCGCCTCCGTCCTCCTCGGCGCAGGCGCCGCCTTCGGCGCAGGCGGTGCCTACTTCGGCTACCAGTCGTCGCAATCGGTGGCGAGCGCCCGCGCCGCCCACTTCCAGTCGGACGGAGCGAATCAGCTCGGCCGCGCTCGCGATCAGGCGCTCGCCGCGAACGTGCTCTACGGCGCGGCGACGGCGGCGATCATCGGCGGCTTCGTCGCGCTCTTTGCCGACTAGGAGAGTGTCGGGAAAAAGCGCAGCACGCGCCTGGACGCCGAGTGTCCGATGGTTAGCTTGGCGTGTGCCATGGCACGGACATTTCGACCCTACACGTTGGACCAGCGACTGCTTCTCCCGCCG
>JBMNNX010000493.1:0-2833 GCA_050942745.1 Myxococcales bacterium | reverse complement strand
AGCACCGGCTGCCCGAGCGCTACGTGCTGTGCGCCGGGCGCATCGAGCCGCGCAAGAACCAGCTCGCGCTCGTCGAGGCGCTCGCCGACTTCCACACCCCGCTCGTCCTCGTCGGCGATCCCGGGCCGATGCACGGCGCCTACTTCCGCCGCCTGCAGCGGGCCGCCGGGCCGCTCACCGTGCTGCTGCCCGCCCACCCGCGCGAGGAGCTCTTCTCGCTCTACGCGGGCGCCGAGGCCCACGTCGCCCCGGCCTGGTACGAGACCCCTGGGCTCGTCAGCCTCGAGGCCGCGGCCGCGGGCGCGCGCGTGGTGACCACCGACCGCGGCTCGACGCGCGAGTACTTCGGCAAAGAGGCCTTCTACCTCGATCCCGGCGACAAGCGCTCGATTCGCGAGGCGGTCGAGAAGGCGCTCGCCGCGCCCAAGACCGAAGCGCTCCGCGACCGGGTCCTGCGCGAGTTCACCTGGCGCCGCGCGGCCGAACAGACCCTCGACGCCTACGAGCGCGCGCTCGCCGGCTCCTTGGCCCCTGCCGAGAAGGCCGCCTCGTGAGCCTCCCCGCGACGGCGTGACCTGGAGGCCTCCGCCCGGCGGCGCCGAGCGCCCGCGCGCGCGAAGAGCTCGCCGCCGGAGACGCCTCGAGACCTACGAGCCGGCCTCGCCCTCCTTCGCGCTCCGCTTGCCCAGCGCGACGATGGCCAGGCCCGCGAAGAAGAAGAGCGTCATCGCCGCCTCGCCGTCGTAGAGCACGTCGTGGAAGAGGCTATCGACCAGTATCGAGGTCGCCGCGCCGAGGGCGCCGAGGCGCACCGCGGAGAGCGGCGGCCCGCGGCTCGAGCGCAGCGCCCCGAAAGCGAGCGCGGCGGCCGCCACGAAGATCCAGACGTAGGCGAGCAAGCCCGCCGGCCCGGTCTCCAGCAGCAGCGTGAAGTACATGTCGTGCGCCCAAGTGCGCATCGGGAAGTGCGGGTCGAACTTGTCGTAGTAGGGCGCGGCGACGATCGGATAGCCCTGCATCCCCACCCCGAGGACCGGATGGTCGGCGAGCACCTCGCCGGCGCGGCTCCAGATGAAGAGCCGGTCCTGGTTCGCCGTGGTGCGCACCGCGGAGATCGCCCGGTCGCGCACCGAGGGCACCGCCGCGCCGGCCACAGCGGCGAGCAGCGCGACGCCCGCCAGCGCCAGCGCCGCCTTGCGCCTCATGCCGAGCACCAGCACGGCGATGCCGGCGAACGCGCCGAGCCAGGCCGCCCGCGCGTAGGCCGAGACCACAGCCAGCGCGCAGGCGACGGCGACCGCGGCCGGCGCGAGCCGGCGCACCAGCCCTCGGGCTCCGAACGCGAGCGAGAGGGCCATCACGAAGATCGCGGCCTCTATCGCCGCGAAGGTGAGCCGCGAGTTGAACGTCCCGACCGCCGCGAACCCTTGGCCCGAGGGCGACTCGATGCGCACCGGCGCCTTGCGCAGGCCGAGCGCGTAGTTGAGGTCGAAGCCGCTGTCTCGCTGTAGGACGCCGAGCACGGCGACGAACAGCGCCGCCCCCAGCAGCAGGCCGAGCGCCCGGCGCACGGCGCGCTCGGGGTCGTCGAAGAGCGCGACCGCCGCGGGCACCAGCAGCGCGAGCAGCACCGGGCGCCAGGCTATCCAGCTTCGCCACGGCAGCTCGACCGGCGAAACGAACGACGCCAGCAGGCAGACCGCGGCGAAGGCGGCCACCGGCCAGACGATCTCCGTTGGCACTAGGCCCCGCCGGCCGGCGGCGAAGGCGACGGCGACGCCGACGAGCATCGCCGCGAAGCCGAGCTGGGCTCCGACTATCGACAGCGGCAAGAACGCCGCGATGACGAACAGGCCCGCCTGCGCGATCCTCGTTCCAAGCGAGAGGAGGGAGCGCCGGCGTCTCGCCGGCTGCTCGGAAGAAGTCTCAAGCCTCACGGAGACACCTCGAGGTAGCCGAGCCGGACCGTCTTGATGTGTCCGTACTGGCTCGCCGGCTGGAGCCGGGCGCCGCTCTCGGGCTGGTAGACGCCGACGTGGACCTGATAGCGCCCCGGAGGCGCCTCGGCGGGAACGCGAACCTCGCGGCGCATCCGGACGAGCTCGCCCTGCACCCAGCGCGCGTCGGGCGCGGCCTGCTCCTGGAGCGTGAAGTGAGGGCCGCAGAGCTCCACGTAGGGCGCATAGCGCTCGCCGGGGGCGAGGTTCGAGGCGAGGCGGAAGACGAGCTCGACCCCGACCGCCTCGCCCGGCTTCGCCGCCGTGCGCTCGATGCGCCAGCCGGCCAGCTCGATGGCGCCCCCGAAGCGCTCGTCGATCGTGTTCAGCGCCGCGAGCTCGGCGAGGGGCGCGCCCGCCGCCTGGTCCCCGGCACCGGCGAGGACCTTCAGCGAGGGCTCGTGCGCCGGCAACACGGCAAGGCAGGCGCGCGCGGCCTCGGGCGAGCGCTCGATCTGCGAGGCGAGGCAGAGGGTGAACGGGCTCTGCGGCGCGCGCGCCCGCGCCTGCTCGAGGTGACCGCGCGCTTCGGCCTCGCGGCCGAGGCGCGCGGCGAGCGCGCCCGCCTCGGCGAGGTAGCGCTCCGGCTCCTTCGCCTCCGCGCCCCGGGAAAGCCACTCGAAGGCCGCCTCCGCCCTGCCCGCGCGCGACTCCCACAGTCCAAGCCGCGCCATGCCCTCGGCGGCCAGCGTCGGCGGCGCGGCGAGCTTGGCGACGAGCCCGAGATAGAGCTCGTGCATGCCCCGCCCCTGGTCGCCGAGCGCGAGCATCGCCTCGGCCCGCGCGTAGCGGCTGCGCGCGTCGATAGCGACCATCTCGGGCAGGGCCGCGAGCGC
>JBMNNX010000150.1:0-16248 GCA_050942745.1 Myxococcales bacterium | reverse complement strand
GGCGTCTTCGGGCCCGGCGGCCGCCTCGGCGTCCTGGACGATGGCGCGCACGGCCTGCTTGACCGCCGTCGGGTTGCCGCCGTTGAGGCTGCGGCGCAGCGCCTCGAGCTGTCGCGGGAAGCTCTCGAGCCCCTGGCGCCGATCCTTGAGGTTGTAAATCTCGACGTGGGTGATGGCCCCCTCGAGGTCGTAGATGAGCTCGAGGACGTCGGCCGGCAGCACGCCGGTCGGGTTGAGCGTGAGCCGGTAGCCGGTGCGCAGCGCGGTGAGCTTCTCGACGAGCTCCTGCGGGCTCAGCTTGAGCAGCGCCGGCGTGTCGGGCTCGTCGCTCGGCACGCGCATGCTCGGCACGTCCGGGTTGAGCTCGTCGCGCAGGTAGCTCTCGTAGATGCGCTCGGGGACCAGCTCGTTGATGAGCTCGAGCTCGCGCTCGAGGCGCTCCTTCTCCTCGGCCGACGCCGCAGCGAACCGCTCCTGCAGGCCGGCGACACGATCCTGGAGCTGCGACAGCAGCAGCCCGTGGATGTACTCGGCCAGGTGGGCGACCGAGGCCTGGCCGACGCCGACGAAGGCGAGGAACTGGTCCGGGTCGAGCGGCTCGAGGGTGAGGCTGTACTTCTTGTTGAGGGCCTCGCGGTGGTGGGCGTTGAAGCTCGCGAGCAGCTCGAGGACCTGGCGCTTGCGCCAGTCCGCGACCTCCTGGCCGGCAGCGAAGAACGCCTTGACGCCCTCGGACTCGAGGAACTCGAGGAAGTCCTCGCGCCCCTGGAAGCCGCGGGGCGTCCAGATGAAGTGGACGTACTTGCCGCGGAAGCGCGCGGCGAGCTCGATGCCGATGCGCAGCTTCACCCCGAGGATCTCGGCGGCCTCGGAGAGCTCGGCGGCCGCCTCGGGGAGGATAAAGTTGTAGTAGATGACGTTGAGGTCGCGGATGCCCTTGATCCACGCGTCGAGGATGAGGTGGGTCGGGGACTTGCGGCCCTTGGAGTTCGCGTCGTGGACGTGGTGGTCGAGGGCGACCTGGTTCCACGCCTCGGGCATCTCGAGCAGGTGGTACTTCTTCAGCTCGCTTCGTATGACGCTCGGGCGGCCGGAGAGCGCGGCGAAGAAGTCATGGGCGCGCCGGAGCTGACGCTCCTGGTTGCCGCGGTCCTTGACGAGCTCCTTCATGATCGCCAGCAGCACGCGGGCGGTGTTGTGGCGCAGCGCCGAGCTGCTGCCGTTGAAGACCTCGTCGCGCAGCGAGCGCAGCGCCGCGACGCGCTCATCGGCGTGGCCGGCCTCCAGGGTGGCCAGGAGCTGGATCACCGCGTAGGCGATGCGCTTGTGAATCGGAGCCGCAAGCTCCTTGATTCCTCGCGGGTGGAGGTACGGGTCGAACAGGTGCTCGACGTGATCGGAGCCAACTCCACGCGCCATCTGGCGGTTGACCAGCTCGACGAGCTCATAGTCCGCGGGATCGAAGAAGAACCTCTTGATGCTTGCCACGACTTGCACCCTGCCGCCCGCCAGACTGCGGAGCGGGCGAAAACCCCGAAGATAATGAGATGCCGCCGGTTTGCATAGAGGCAGCCAAGCCGCTCGGAACCCCGGCCACCCGAGGATCGCGCGAGAAATCGTGGCGGCGCCAGGCTGCCCGCTGGTCCCAGTGACCGTGGGGATGGAGAGGGGAGGCAAAGGGAGGAGGGAGGACCGCCGTCTCGGCAGCCTACTCGGCCGCACGGAAGAAGTGGTAGCGAGGGACGCTTATGTAGTGCTCCACATAAGCGCCCCTCCCGGCTCGGCCGGCGAGGCGCCGGCTACCCGGCCGCCTAAGCGGCCACTCGGCAGCCCGATCGTTTGGCCGGCGGCCAGGGGAGCCCCCGAATCCTCGGCGGCTCAGGCCTCCGCCTCGCCCGCGCGCTCCTCGCCGCCCGCCAGATCGACGATGTCGCTGAGCGAGATCTCGGGGTGGTGATAGCGCTGGTAGCGCGGCGTCTTCTTGCCGTATTGCACCGCCTCGCGCGGGCACCACTGCAGGCAGGCGAAGCACTGCTCGCAGCGGCGCTGCCACTGCGGCTTGCCCGAAGCGAGCACGACGTTCGCCGCCGGGCAGACGCGGGCGCAGATTCCACAGCCGTTGCAGCGCTCGTCGGTCCAGAAGCTGCGGTCCATCTTCCCGAGGTGCGAATAGGTCGCCTTGTAGGCCGCGGTGAGGGCGAGCCTCTGCCACAAAGGCCCGGCCTCGACCCGACCGGGCTCGCGACGGGCGACACGAGCGGCGAGCTCGTCGAGCTTCGCCCGTGCCTGCTCGAAGCGCGCCTCCTGCTTGCGCTTGGGCCCGGGGCCGCCCCACGGGATGTAGTTCGACGGCATCACCAGAGACTCGCCGGCCGCCAGCTTCAGGCCGCGCTTATCGAGCAGCTCACGAAGCTGGATCAACGTGCGGGCAACCTGGCCCGCGTTCACGGCCACGGCGAACAAGTAGGCGCTCGCAGGCACTTCGAGCCGCGAGGCGAGCTCGACGACGCGCGGCGGCAGTCCCCAGATGTGGACCGGGAAGACGATGCCGACCGTATCGGAGTCGGTGCGCGGCGAAGCGCCGCTCGCGCGAACGATGGATTCGACCCGGGCCTCGGGCAGCTTCGCCGCGAGCGCGCGGGCGGCCCAGAGCGAATTGCCGGTGCCGCTGTAGACGTAGATGGTCGTGGTCACGGTGTCTCCTCGGTGCGTCCGGAGGATTAGCATCGAGCGCCATGGACACGCGAGCTCTCGAGCCCGTGCACGCGCCCCTCGGCGCTGGCGCGAGCGCGAGCCGGTGACCTTGGGCCTGGGGCTGGAGCTCACCTACCTGTTCCACTGGCGGCCGAGCGCCGATAGCTGCGATTGAGCGGTCGAGGCGAGCCGAAGGCGAGCTCGGCGCTGCGGCTCGGCGCACGCCGCACGGTCGAGAAATCCCAGCCTTTCCGCTACGTCGGATTCCCGTTTTCTGTTCTTCCCGGCTCGATGTGTCTATTCGGCTGAAACCTGAAACCCTTCAAGGAGAAGCCAGATGAAACGCCTGTCCGTCGCCGCCCTCGCCGCGGTGTTTGCCGCCTGCGGCCCGCTCAGCAACGTTGACGAGTTTCGCAACGCCTCGCCCTCGCGCCAGGGCGTTGACATCAAGGTCCCGTCCGACTCGGGCAAGGCGCTCACCGCTTCCGACTACGGCTCGCAGGAGCAGGCGCTGATAGGCGAACGGGCGCACTGGTACACCCTGACCCGCGCGATGACCCTGGTCGTCAACGGCGGCACCGCCTGGGTGCTCAACCTCTGCGAACAGATCATCAAGCACCAGCCGACCACGATCGACGACACGCACGCGGTCTGGGGACCTCACACCAACCCGCTCTCGCCCAACACCTTCAAGTTCACCGTCACGAAGGTCGACGACGGCTACGACTACCTGCTCGAGGCCAAGGCCAAGGACGCCGACGACAGCGCCTACGTGACGCTCATCTCCGGCCACCACGTCCCCGGCGCCGCCGAGAAGGAGGGCAGCGGCACCTTCTCGCTCGACTGGGACGCCGCGCAGACGCTCCCCGAGCACAGCAAAGAGGTGGGCAAGGCCGACTTCACCTACTCGCGCAACGCGAACCTCGACGTGACCGTCGGCGTCAAGTTCAAGCAGGCCATGGACGAGGAGAGCGGCCAGCGCGTTGACGCCGACTACGCCTTCTCGCAGATCGCCGGCGGCGACGGCTCCTTCGAGTTCGTCCTCCACAAGGACATGACCGAGCTGCCGAACAACACCCCGGCCAAGGAGCGCCTGGCCATCAAGTCGCGGTGGCAGAACGACGGCGCCGGGCGCTGCGACGTCAAGGTCTCCCAGGGGGACATCGTCAATCCCCTCACCCTGAGCGAGTGCTGGGGCTCGACCTTCCTCGAGACCTACTACGCCGACAGCCTCGGCATCACCGCGGCGCAGGACGCAGAGAGCGCCTGCGTCTTCCCGACCGCCGAGTACACGGAGCTTTGATCGCTCCGCGGGCGGCCGGCGGCAACGCCGGCCGCCTTTCCTTCCGATGGCGCGGTCGATGGTAGAGCAGGGCCGAGACAGCCCGAGCCCGAATGAGTCCGTTCCTCCGAATCATCTCCGGCGGCAAGCAGGACAAGCGTGAAGCGCTGCGCGAGCTCTACGAGCGCCATGCCGTCAGCGTCGGCAGGCGCTGCTTCTTCATGCTCAAAGACCGCGCCGAGGCCGAGGACGCGATGCACGAGGTGTTCGCCAAAGCGCTCGAGAACCTGGAGCAGTTCCGGTCCGAGTCCTCGCCGCACACCTGGCTGATGCGCATCGCCACGCACCACTGCCTCAACGTGGTGAGGTCCCACAAGGCGCGCTGGCGCGAGGAGGTGAATCGGATGGCACGCCTGGCCCCGGTCGCCGAGGACGGCGCCGCGCCTCTCGAGGGCCGGGACCTGGTCCGCGCGGTCCTCGACCGGTTCGAAGAGGAGACCCAGCTCGCGGCGATTCACTACTACGTGGACGAGATGACCCTGGAAGAGGTCGCCGCGGTCATCGGGCGCTCGGTGCCCACGGTGCGCAAGCGGCTCGCCGAGTTCGCGGCCACCGCCCGCGCGCACGCCGAGCGGCTCGGATTGGCAATCGCAGGCGAGGCGGAGGCCGCTCATGGATGAGCGCCTGGACATCCCCGGAACCCGCGCGACGGCGTGCTCGGTGCGCCAGCTCGAACGGCTCTTCGCCGGCGAGCTGAGCGGCCAGGACGAGGAGCAGCTTCGCCGCCACGTCGCAGGCTGCGCTCGCTGCGGGCAGCAGCTCGCCGCGCTGGAGCGAGAGGCCTCCAACATGAGGCGCGAGCTGCCGTTCGAGCGCTTCGAGGCCGCCGTCCTCGCCAAGGGCTCGAGGGCGAAGCCCCGGCGCCGCGTCGAGCGCGCGCTGCTCGCCCTCGCGGCCGGCCTGCTCGCCGTCGCGCTCGGCGGTCAGCTCCTGTCGAGCTCCGAGGGGCCGTCGGGGCGCAACGCGCTCAAGGGCGGCGCCGCGCTCGAGCTCTTCGTGGGCGGCGCGGGCGCCGATCCGCGGCCCGCGAAGGACGGCGAGTCGCTCGCGCCCGGCGAGCGCATCCGCGTCGGCTACCAGGCCTCGGGCAAGCGGTTCCTCATCGTGCTCTCGGTGGACGAGGCGGGCGCGGTCACGCCTCTCTATCCCGAGTCCGGGACGAGCCTGCCGGCCGAGCCCGGGCCCGGCACGCACCTGCTGCCCGACAGCCTGGAGCTGACCGGCAGCGGCCTCGAGCGGATCATCGGCCTCTTCAGCGACAGTCCCCTCAGCGTCGCCGCGGCGACCGAGGCCGCGGCCCGCGAGCTCGAGCGGGCCGGCTCGGTCGAGCGGATGGGCAGCCTGCCGCTCGAGGCCGAGCAGTCGGGCCGCGCGGTGCGAAAGCCGTAGGATGGACGCCCGCCCCCAGACCGGGCGCGCAGCGCCCGCCGCGCTCGTCGCCCTCGTCCTGGCGCTCGCCGCCGGGGGCCACGCCGCCTCGCACGACGGCACCGAGCGCTTCGCCCTGGTCATCGGCAACAACGACGGCGGCGCCGGGACGCGCCCGCTTCGCTTCGCTCACGAGGACGCCCGGCGTCTGCACTCCATCCTCACGCGGCTGGGCGACGTGCCAAAGAAGAGCTCCCGGCTGCTGCTCGGGAAGGACGCGGACGCGGTGCGCGCGGCGCTCGGCGAGCTCGAGCCGCAGATGCGCGCGGCCGCCGCGCGAGGCGCCCGGCCGATGCTGCTCGTCTACTACTCGGGCCACGCCAAGGACGGCGCGCTGCGCCTCGGCTCCAGCGCGCTCTCGCTCGAGGAGCTCAAGCGCCGGATGACCGCGAGCGCGGCCGAGGTGCGCATCGGCCTCACCACTCCTGCCGCTCCGGCGCCATCACGCGTATCAAGGGCGCCCGGCGCGTCCCGGCCTTCGAGGTGGATGCGCGCGCTGCAGGGCGCGCGCGGGCTGGTGCTCCTCACCTCGAGCTCGGCCGACGAGGACTCGCAGGAGTCCGATGCGCTGCGCGGCTCGTTCTTCTCGCACCACCTCGCGAGCGGCCTGATGGGCGCGGCCGACACCTCGGCCGACGGGCGCGTCTCGCTCGCCGAAGCGTACGCCTATGCCTACCAGCGCACCGTCGCCGACACGGCGGATACCGCCGCGGGGCCCCAGCACCCGACCTTCTCATACGACCTCGCGGGCAACGGCGACGTCATCCGACTTCGCCTCGCGCCGCGAAGGTGTGCTGCTGCCGGCCGGGGCGCCCGCGGGGAGCTGGTTCCTCATCGACGAGGAGGGCGCGGTCGCCGCCGAGATAGCCAAGGGCGCCGGCGAGGAGCGGCGGGTCGCGCTCGCGCCCGGCCGCTACAAGGTGAAGCGCCGGCTGCCCGACAGGCTGCGCATCGGCGAGGTCCGCGTCGTCGCGGGCGAGCTCGCGAGGCTCGACGACGCGCCCTTCTCCGACGATCCGGTCAAGGGCGTTCGCGCCGGATATGAGCCCGAGCCGGGCTTCTCCTTCGCCCTCAGCGCCGGCTACCAGGGCTTCTTCGCCGGCCCGTTCCCTTCGATGCCCTATGCCGGTCTCGGGGTCGCCTTCCGCGGCAGCTTCGTCTGGACCCTCGACGGCACGATCGGCGGAGGCACGACGCAGCTTCGGCTCTCGAGCGGCGGCGAGCTGCCCTACCGGTTCAGCGAATTGGGTCTCGGCGTGTCCATGACGCGGGAGTGGCCGCTCGGACGGATAGCGCCGTTCGCCGGCGGCCGGCTGGCGACGATCCTGCTGAGCCGCGACTTCGAAGACCCGGGCGTTCCGAAGCAGAGCCAGTTCGGGATGACCCCGGGCCTGGTCGCCGGGGTGCGCCTGCGCCTCGGGAGCTCCTGGTCGGTCTCGGCGCGCCTGCGCGCGCACTACCTTTATTACAACGTGGATTACGCGCAGTCCCTCGGCTATCTCGAGGGCGGCGCGGCGCTCTCGTTCGAGCTGTGAGGCAAGCCATGCGCCACACTCTGCCCCTGCTTCTCGCGCTGCTCGCGTCCGGCTGCGGCTGGTCCGACCTGGAGGCCGAGTTCTTCGCGGTGGCGCCGGGCCGGGCCGAGCTGTCGCTGAGCGCGCCCTCGGCCAGAGAGACTCAAGCGCTCTCGAGCGAGCTCGGCCTGCGCGAGGACGCGCTGGGCGCGAGCAGGATCTACGCGAGCGTCATCCAGACCGCGGGCGAGGTGAACGCCGTGGTAGACGCGCTCTGCGGCGTCATCGACACCCTCCGCGAGTCGGGCCTGCCGCCGACGTCGCGCGAAGCCGACGCGCTGACCTGGGGGCCGTTCGACGACCGGAAGCACCCCGGGCTGCAGGCGAAGGTGGTGATGCGCCGGGAGATCGACCGGTTCGTCTACGAGCTGCAGTGGGGCAGGAAGGGCCAGCCCGAGTCGTTCGCGAAGGTGATCAGCGGCGAGTTCTTCGGGGAGCGGGCGCGCGGCGGTCACGGAGGCTTCGTCCTCGACGCCGCGCAGGCCCAGGCGATAGGCGTGGCGGACCCGAAGAGCCCCGACGGCCTGCGCGACATCGCGCGGGTCGAGCTCACCTACGACATGACCGAGGGCAAGTCGCGAGCGACGCTGCGCTTCATCGCCTCGAACGAAGACAGCGCGGCAATCGACTACGAGGTCGAGCCGAGCGGGGCCGGCTGGATGAACTACCGGTGGATAGCCGACATCGTCGAGACGCCGAGCGGAAACCGCGAGACCCTGTTGGTCGAGACGAGGTGGCTCGCGTCGAAGGCGGGCTACGCCGCGGCCACCGTCTCGGGCGGCGATCTGGGCGCCTACACCGGGCAGTTCGCCGAGTGCTGGAGCGAGGAGCAGGTCCAGATCTATTGGGCCAAGAGCTTCGACTGCGGGCTCGCGCCGCGGTGCGGCGAGGGACGGGTCGAAGAGTGCGTGCTCGCGCCCGCGCAGGCGCCGTAACGAGCCTTCAGACTTCAGACCTCAGGCTTCAGGTCGGTCTTTGCCCTTCGGGTAGGTACCCAACCCTCCGGCGATTCTCTAGGCTTGCCGCGCCACAACCTGGAGCGAGGCGGCCATGACGCTCGTGCGGACCGAGTCCGATGGCAACATCGGCACGATAACCCTGGACCACGACAAGAAGCGCAACGCGCTCTCGAAGGCCCTCATCGACGAGATCATCGAGGCCTTCGCGGAGTTCGAGCTCCAGAAGGTGCGCGTCGTCGTGCTGCGCGCGAACAAGGGCGTGAAGGTCTGGTCGGCCGGCCACGACGTCAACGAGCTGCCGCGCTCCGGCCGCGATCCGCTCGCCTACACCGATCCGCTGGAGCAGGTGATTCGAACCCTTCGCGCGTACCCCGGCGCGGTCATCGGAATGATCGAGGGCAGCGTCTGGGGCGGAGCCTGCGAGCTGGCGCTCTGCTGCGACCTGCTCGTCGCCACGCCCGAGTCCACCTTCGCGATCACGCCCGCGCGCCTCGGCCTGCCCTACAACGCCTCGGGGCTGCTCCGGGTGATGAACGCGGTCGGCATCATGATCGCCAAGGAGCTGTTCTTCACCGCCGAGCCCATCAGCGCCGAGCGGGCGCACCTCGCGGGGGTCGTCAACCACGTCGTCGCCGCGTTCCGGATCGAGTCCTTCACGTACGATCTCGCGCGAAGGATCTCCGAGAACTCGCCGCTCGCCATCGCGAGCATCAAGGAGACGCTGCGGCTGCTCAGCAACGCGGCGCCGCTCCACCCCGAGACCTTCGAGCGGATTCAGGGCCTTCGGCGCGCGGTCTACGACAGCGCCGACTATCGCGAGGGCGTCACCGCGTTTCTGGAAAAGAGGAAGCCGGTCTTCAAGGGCGACTGAGATTTCTTCGCCGCAATGAATGGGCAGAGCCGGCCTTGGCTCGGCCGCCCTGTCGATTCGCTGTCGTCACTCGATCGCGCGGAAACGCCGCCCCCTCAGGCTCGAGCCTGCAGCCGAACGAGCTCGCTATCCGCGAGCGGCGATCGAACGCCTCAGTGGCACTGCCCGCCGCCCGAGTCGAGGACCTTGCCCTCTATCGAGATGAACTGCCACGCGTAGACCCCGTCGCGCAGGACGAGCCGCGTCACGCCGTGGACGCCCTGGACGTGCGCCTCGGAGCCGGCTATCGGCCGCGAGATGTTCCGCAGGCGCGCGCCGCCGGTGCCGGAGATGATCTGGCGGATGCCGCGCGCAGGGTCGGGCTTGCCCTCCGGATCGAGCGGGACGAAGCGCTCGTAGTGGTGGTCGTGGCCGTTGAGCACCAGCTCGGCGCCCGCTTCGTACAGGGCCCGCCAGAACCCGTCGACGCGGTCGTCGCTGCCGTGGAGCCCCGAGCTGAACCGCGGATGGTGCCAGTAGGCGACGGTGCACTTTGCGGGATGCGCGGCGAGGTCTTCGCGCAGCCAGCGCTCCTGCTCCGAGCCGGGCCCGCAGCCGCCTACGGCTTCGCAGTTGCTGTTGAGCACGACGACGTGCCAGCCGCCGAGGTCGTAGCTGTAGAAGCCCTTGCCCGGCTGACCGGCCGTCTCGCCGTAGTAGCCGAAGTAGCCCGCGGCGTTCTCGGTCACGTAGTCGTGGTTGCCCACCGCGGGCCGGATGCGGGCGCGGAAGCGGCCCCAGGTCGTCCCAAAGCAGTCGGCGTACTCCTGGGGAAGGCCGCGCCCGTTCGAGCCGTCGCCCAACACGAAGATCGTGCCGTCGATGCGCTCGAGCAGCGCCGCGGTCGCCTTCGCGGGCTCGAGCGCGTTGCAATGGGTCACGTCCCCGGCGCCGACGAGCACGGCCGAGGCCGCCTCGACCGTGAGCCTGTCGAAAGGCAGCGCCGCAGCGGGCGCGACCCCTTTCGCGCGCGTACAGCTAGACGAGCAGGCGCTCGCCACCAGGAAGAGCAGCATCGACAGGCGCAACTTCATCGGTCCTCCGCGTTCGTCGTCGCGAGGGTCACTCGATAGTCCGTTTCGCGGCGCGTCGGCAACTCGCGGAGATCGAGTGGTAGGCTGCCCGCCTGCCTTCGCATCCGGCGACCGGCAGGCTTCGACACTCGGGAGGAAGCGATGCCTTACGTCCACATCCAGACCAGCGCTGCAGTCTCCGAGCAAGCGCGCGAGCGGATCCTCGCCCAGGCCTCGCGCATCGCCGCCGAGGCGATCGGCAAGCCCGAGAGCTACGTGATGGTGAGCCTGTCCGAGGCCTCGATGCTGATGGGCGGCAAGAGCGGCCCGACCGCCTTCTGCGACGTTCGCAGCATCGGCGGGCTCGGCTCGAGGGTGAACGCCGCCCTCTCCGCGAAGCTGTGCGCCCTGCTCAGCGAGACGCTCGACGTCCCGGCCGACAGGGTCTTCCTCAACTTCTCCGAATTCGAAGCGGGCAACTGGGGCTGGAACGGCGGGACGTTCGGCTGACGAGGCGCTGCCTCAGAGCGGCGCGCGAATGTGACGGCGCGGGTAGGGACGGCCGGCGTCCTCGGGCGGTCCTCGGCGGCCCGCGCTCGCCTCCGCTGTCGCTGGGGCCTGCGCGGACGGGCGCATTGCCTTGCGATGCGCCCCTACCGACCTTGGGTCGAGGCCGAGTGGAAAGGAGGTTGGGAGAGCCGCCGTCCTCGGCGGCGCCCGGGGCCGGGCGCAGTGCCAGGCGCCCCCGACCGAGCCCCGGGGGCCTGCGCGGACGGGCGCATTGCCATGGCATTGCCATGCGCCCCTACCGCGGCGGGGGCGACTCAGCGAATCGGCACCTCGGCGGCGTTCTCCGGCGACAGCGGCTCAGCGCCCGCCTTGACGCCGTTCTCCTGCAGGAGCCATACGGTCACCGCGAGATTCTGGTCCTGGCTCAGACGGCCAGGGTCTTCGAGCGGCATCTGGTTGCTCACGTAGCCGAGGAGCTCGCCCGCGTTCTTGAACTCTCCGAGCGCCGTAGCCCCGACGAGCGCGGGCGCGCGGAGGCCGGCGAGCTGGCCGAAGCGATCGGGGACCGTGCCACCGGAGCCCTGCGCCCCGTGGCAGACCGCGCAATTCTCGCCGTAGACCTTCTGGCCTCTCTGCGCCTGCTGTGGGGTGTAGAGCAGCACCAGGCCGACCAACCCCGCCACGACCACCACCGACAGCGCTGCCGCTCTCATGCTCCCTCCACGAGGGCATCGAGCCCTCCGGAATGAAACCTAGGAAGCAGCCCGCGCTCCCTCCAACTCGGCCAGCAGACGAGCTCGAAGCCGTCGGGAGATTCAGGCGCGCCAGTGCAAGGCCCGCCCATGCCGACAGGGCGGCTCCGTCGGCATGCTTCGAGATTGGCGGGCGCGCGCCGGCTGCCTCGCCGCCGTCGCCTCCGCGCGCCGGGCGATCCGGCCGTTCGAAGAGGGGTTGAAACAGTCCGGGCGCGCCCGCGAGGAAGCCCCCGCGCCGCACCCGCTGTTACTTCATGTCCTGCCCCCGGGCTGCTAGTGTGCCCGTCTCTTAGCGGCCGAGCGTGCGCGGCCCCGGAGAACACGACCATGAGCAACGGCAACTACATCTTCACGACCCAGAGCCTGCGCCGGGTGCACCCGCCGAACAAGGAGGTGCTCAAGGACCTGTCGCTGTGCTTCTTCTTCGGCGCGAAGATCGGCGTCATCGGCGGCAACGGAGCCGGCAAGAGCTCGCTGCTGCGGATCATGGCCGGCGAGGACACCGACTTCTTCGGCCACGCCGCGCCCGCCGACGGCATCAAGATCGGCTACCTGCCTCAGGAGCCGCGGCTCGACCCGGAGAAGAACGTCTTCGACAACATCCTCGAGGGCGTCAAGGAGACCAAGGCGCTGCTGACGCGCTTCGACGAGATCAACAACCGTCTCGGCGAGGGTCCCGACGGCGACGAGCTCGAGAAGCTGCTCGAGGAGCAGGCGAAGGTCCAGGACGCCATCGAGGCGGCCAACGCCTGGGAGCTCGACCGCACCATCGAGCAGGCGCTGGACGCGCTGCGCTGCCCGCCGGGCGACGCCGACGTCACCACGCTCTCCGGCGGCGAGAGGCGCCGCGTCGCGCTCTGCAAGGTGCTGCTCGAGCGGCCGGACCTGCTGCTGCTCGACGAGCCGACCAACCACCTCGACGCCGAGTCGGTCGCCTGGCTCGAGCACCACCTGCAGGTGTACCCGGGCACGGTCATCGCCATCACGCACGACCGCTACTTCCTCGACAACGTGGCCGAGTGGATTCTGGAGCTCGACCGCGGCGTGGGCTATCCGTTCAAGGGCAACTACTCCTCCTGGCTCGAGCAGAAGAAGAAGCGCCTGGAGCTCGAGGAGAAGGCCGAGAGCGCCCGCCAGCGCACGCTCCAGCGCGAGCTGGAATGGGTGCGCATGGCCCCGCGCGCCCGGCAGGCGAAGAGCAAGGCGCGCCTGCAGGCCTACGAGAAGCTGCTCGCCGACAAGACCGAGCAGCGCGACCAAACCGCGGAGATCAGCATCCCGGCCGGGCCGCGCCTGGGCGACAACGTCATCGTCGCCAAGGGGCTGACCAAGGGCTTTGGCGACAAGCTGCTGATGGAGAACCTCGACTTCCGGCTGCCGCCCGGCGGCATCGTCGGGATCATCGGCCCGAACGGCGCCGGCAAGACCACGCTGTTCCGGATGATCATGGGGCTCGAAGAGCCCGACGCGGGCGAGCTGATCATCGGCCAGACGGTCAAGCTCGCCTACGTCGATCAGAGCCGCGAGGTGCTCGAGGACGAGGACACGGTCTTCGAGACCATCTCCGGGGGCGAGGACTTCATCCAGGTCGGCAAGAGCCAGATCAGCTCGCGCGCCTGGTGCGGCGCCTTCGGCTTCAAGGGCAGCGACCAGCAGAAGAAGGTCAAGGGCCTGTCGGGCGGCGAGCGCAACCGGCTACACCTGGCGCGCGTGCTCAAGTCGGCCGGCAACGTGCTGCTGCTCGACGAGCCGACCAACGATCTGGACGTCGATACGCTCCGCGCGCTGGAGGACGCCCTGGTCGAGTTTGCGGGCTGCGTCGTCGTCATCAGCCACGACCGGTGGTTCCTCGACCGCATCGCGACGCACATCCTCGCCTTCGAGGGCGACAGCCGCGTCGTCTGGTTCGAGGGCAACTACCAGGACTACGAAGCCGACCGCCGCCGGCGCCTGGGCAAGGAGGCCGAGCTGCCCAAGCGCATCAAGTACCGCAAGCTCATCGCCTGATTCTTGTGGCGCAGGCCTCCGGGCACGGGCATCGGGCGTCGATGGCCCCGAAGCCCGAAGGCCCCGCGCGCGCCAGCGACGACCGTGGGGCAAGGGGCGAGATGCAAGCTGCCGAAAGCGGACGCGAGTTCCGATTCCGCGCCCGGGTCTATTACGAGGACACCGACTGCATGGGCGTGGTCTACCACGCCAACTACCTGCGCTACTTCGAGCGGGCGCGCACCGAAGCGCTGGCCGAGTCGGGGGCTTCGGTCGTCAAGTGGGCCGAGCGCGGCGTGATGTTCCCGGTCTACAGCGTCCAGGCCACCTTCCGCGCGCCGGCGCGCCTGGGTGACGACCTCCTCATCGTCTCGCGGATGCGCGCGACCTCGCCCTTTCGCGTAACGTTTGATCAGCGCATCGAGCACGCCGACACCAACAAGCTGCTGGTCAAGGCGCAGATCGAGATCGTCTGCTGCGACCTCGAGGGCAAGCTGCAGCGGATGCCGGATCTCGGGCTATAGGCCACCGCGCGTTAGCTCGTTGGCGGCAGTCGCGAGCGCCTCTCGACGGCCGCGCCGCGCGCGCTCAGGCGCGCGGTCGCCTCGCGGGCGACAGCGCGGATCTCCCCCGTTTCGAGGGGTAGCGCCCCACTCGGCTCACTCGCAACTTCCCCGGCGCCCGTTGCCCGAAGATGCCCGGGCTTTGCGAAAGAGAGAGCCGAATGAAAGACATGCCCCCTGTCTCGCGCTGCGACGCGACCAACTGCTTCTTCAATCGCAACAACAATTGCCACGCACCGGCCATCAACGTGGGCGGCCCCCATCCCCAGTGCGACACGTTCACGACCGAGAACCGGCACATCGCACGGAGCGAAGGGGCGCTCGTCGGCGCCTGCCACGTGAGCGAATGCCGGTGGAACAGGGAGATGCTCTGCAACGCTCAGAGCATCGCCGTCTCGCCGCACTCGAACCACGCCGACTGCGCGACTTACGAAAAGGCCTGACCGTCGCACCGCTCGCAAGGCCCGCGCGCTTCAGCGCGGGCCTTCGGCATCCAGCCCCCCTCGCACCCAACCTCAGGCCCCGACGCCGCCTGCCAGGCGCGTCGAGAGCGAGGCTACTTCTTCCCGGCTGGCTTGACCGACGTCCGGGGAAGGTTGCTCGCGACCTTGGCTCCCGTCATCACTTCGGCAAGCGACTGCGCCTGCTCCTTGCTCGCGCACCGGTACTCTTGGGGACGCATGCCCGGGTTGATCACCCGCAGAACCCAGCCGACCTCGTCCTTTTCGATTTCAACCGTGGTCACGTCCGCCATACCCACCCTCACGGTTTGAGCTTTGGAGAATTGTGGCATGGCCTTTGTTGCCCAGGCAACAGGGCGCACGCCTGCTCGCGTGCGCTTCGGAAAACCGAAGGTCGGCACACCGGAAATGGAGCGCCCGCATATCGGGCGAGGATGAGCCTGGTTGGACGCGCCGAGCGTCAAGGCTGCCGCGCGCCTGCGCGCCCCCAGAGGCACTTCTCGCGAATGCTCGAGAAGCCCGTCCTCGAACCTGCGCCCCGGCGGCGGCGCTCGCCTTCGCTCCGAGCGAGCCCGAAGCCGCTTCGCTCCTTGGCGATCGCGCGCTAGCGCCCCCGGCGCTTCTTCTTCTCCCGAGTCACGCGCACGACCGTCCCGATGCCGCCGCGGACGTTGAAGTTGCCAACGACGGTGATTCGCCGGGGCGCCAGCAGCTTGAACAGGTCATCGCAGATGCGGTTCGTGACCGCCTCGTGGAAGGCGCCTTCCTCGCGGAAGGACCACAAGTACAGCTTGAGGCTCTTCAGCTCGACGCACAGCTTGTCGGGGACGTAGGTGATCGAGAAGTGGGCGAAGTCCGGCTGTGCGGTCATTGGGCACAGGCAGGTGAACTCCGGGCAGTCGAAGACAATCTCGTAGTCGCGGTCGGGCGCGGGGTTCGCGAAGGTCTGCAGGTCTTTGCTGGGCTTCGTCGCCATAGGGTCTCCCAATCGGAAAAGCGGCGGCACCTTAGCACGCGACAACACGCCGTCGCGCCCGCCGGTTCCCGCGCGAGCCGATTCATGCAGGCAGGTGCCCGAGCGCCCGCTCGCTCTGTCGATAGACGACGGGCCAGCCGCGTCCGCCCGCGCGAGCGCGCGTCGCCGCCCGCGGAACGGCCCGCGGGGCTGCGTCGCGCGATTCGACCTGGGGATCAGACGGGGGGATGCGGGCGAATACCTGCCGCCAGCTCGATGGCTTCGACGGCCTCCGCGCCGCTCAGCGGCTTCTTCACGCAGCCGTGCGCGCCGGCCGAAGCGGCCGTCTTCGCGAGCTCGGCCGAGAGCTTCTCGCAGGCCGCGAGCACCTTGATGTTCGAGGTTTCGGGCCTGGTCTGCAGGTGCCTGCAGATCGAAAGCCCGTCCGCATCGCCGAGCGACAGGCTGAGGACGATGACGTCCGGCGTCGCGCTCGGTATCTGCAGCAGCGCCTCGACCCCGCTGTTCAGCGAGGCGAGCTCCCAGCTCGGACGCAGCTTCTTGACCGCCTTGGAGAGGGCCTTGAGCGATTCGCCGTCGTCGTCGACGACCATCACCCGCAACGAGTCGGTTCCGCCCAGCTCTTTGGGAATTGGTATGCGATGGGCGATGAGGAAGCTGCGCAGATCCTCGGCGCGAACGCGCCGATGGCCGCCCGGGGTCCGATATCCGCGCAGCAGGCCCTTGTCGATCCACTTGTGGACCGTCGTCGGGTCGGTGCCCGTCATCCGACCGATGTCATACGTTGTGTAGATTCGCAGGGCGTTCGTGGTCTTCGCGGGCTTCAAGGGTTGACCCCCGGAGAG
This sequence comes from Myxococcales bacterium, assembly GCA_050942745.1. GTDB lineage: Bacteria > Myxococcota > Myxococcia > Myxococcales > UBA5297 > UBA10939. The sequence continues at coordinate 232 of JBMNNX010000150.1, read as the reverse complement.
CAAGTACCTGTTGTATTGGCGGCACAGGCGACGCAGCGCAACATGCTAGGTGGCTGGTGTTAAGCGACTCTCTCTGAGGGCGCGGTGGCTGTGGAAAACCACTATGCACCTGAGCGCGGTCCACAGGGGCGCGTTCTCGGGGAGACCGAAGTAGCGCCAAGTACGCTGCTTCTTCGCCCCGACCGCTTCCCGCCCCCTTACTCAAGCCATCGCGGCCTCCCAGCCTTGAATT
>JBMNNX010000228.1:0-10914 GCA_050942745.1 Myxococcales bacterium | reverse complement strand
GGCGTGCCGCTGCAGGTGCTGGTCGACAAGTTCGTCCACACCCGCTTCGAGCCCTCGGGCTTCACGCAGCACCCGCAGATCCCCATCGCCAAGAGCGTCGCCGACTACATCTTCCGCTGGCTCGCCCTGAAGTTCCTGCCCAAGGACGAGGGGGCAGCGGCCGGGCAGCGGGTCGAGGAGAAGGCCGGGGAGAAGCAGGCCGCTCCGGTGCGCACCGAGGCTGAGGGTGCCTACGTCAACCAGGCCGACGCGCCGCCGTGCCACGCGTGCGGCTCGATCATGGTCCGCAGCGGAGCCTGCTACAAGTGCGTCAACTGCGGGGCCACGAGCGGCTGCTCCTGAGTCGAGGCGGCTGAGCCGAAAAAAGAAAAGACGAGCGGCATCGAGGCCGCTCGTCTTTTTTCAGGGAAGAGCTAGGCGCAACGAACGGGCGGTCGCCCGCTCGAGTCGCCGTTAGAGGGACAGGTCGATGATGATGACGCCGCGCGGAGGCTTCTCTTCCTCGCTCTGCTGCGGGGCACGACCCGGCTCGGGCAGAGGAATCTGGACGGTCGGGCGCTCGGATTCCTGCCGCTGGCGCTCCTGCTCCCGTCTCTTGATTTCCTCGATGATGAAGGCGTCGAGCATGGCGTCCTCCGAGAACCTGTTAGCCTCATCCCCCTCTCGCTGCCTAACCCCTTCGAGCACTACTGCAAACTGAGTGCCGCGTCGCGGTCATTCCAACCGGGTTCCCCGCTACCCTTCGGTTTTTCCACCGTTTTGAGCGCCTGCTCGCCCAGGGTAGGCCATCTGCGTCGTCAGCCCAATTCGTTTCTACTATGAAGCGGGCGTCGGAGCCTGACAATTTTCGCTACCGAATACCGCAAGCCTTTCCAGCCGTCGATCGAGTCTGCTTGCGACCAGCTTAGCACGTGGCCAGGGCGGCGCAGGCCCCGCCCCTGCGCGGGTTTGCGCTCGCAGGTTTAGTTTCCGAGAGATTTCGCACCCTTGGCATGACCGGCAGCCCGCCCAGCCTCCGGCGTGCATTGCGCTCGTCTCTGCGGCGAGGAGGCCCCTTCTCCGCGGCTGCCGCCAGCCAGCCTTCGCCACTTGTCGTACATCCGGGCGGCAGGCGGCCCGGCGGGCAACCGAAGCGGGCGGCGCCCCTCGGCAAGAGCCTTCCCGGGCTCAAGCGCCCTGCGACGGTCCGATCGCTGTTGCGCCGCCGCACGGCGCCGGCGCCTGAGCACGAAACCACGAGCGCAGCACGAGCTGCTGCCTCCCGGCCGGCGCGCTCTTGCGAGAACGACTTCGCGCGGGGAGGCAGACGGCCAAGCGCGCCCGCGTGCGCCCTGGCCCCGGCTTGTCTGGCGGCAAGCCAGCCCGCCGACCGAGAGCGATCCCCGAGCGCACGCGCGCAGATATATGAGGAGTAGAAGCTTCCGCGCCCTCGGCGCGACGCCCTTCGGCGCGGCTCTTCGCGACTGCCTTCCACTCGGCCGCGCGCTCGGTGGGGATCCGCAGCGGCCTCGCTTCGATTCGCCGTAGCCGCGCGGAGCCGCCGGCTACGGCTCAGCGTCGCGGTTGGCGGCTCAGCAACGGCTCGAAAGGCCGTGCGACCGACGGCACTGTTTGGTCGAAGTCTGATCGCTCGCTCGGTCGCGCGTCGGCCCTCCGCGATCTGCCCCCAGCCGCCGCACCGACTGGCTGCGCATCCGTTCTTGCTTCGCGAAGGCGGCATCGCCCCGAGCGCTGGAGCCTTCTGTTCGATTGCTCACATTATGTCGAGATTATTCCGTTGGCCACTTCCCTTCCTGGGCTATCGCACCTACCTTCGCGCGCAATTGGCTCAGGTTCGCTCCCCCGAATCTGGGCCAAGGCGCAGTGACAGCGGTTGAGGAAACGGGAGTCGCCCACGATTCGTGGGCGTGAGGTCACGCCGAATTGGAGCTCGATACGTCGGGTTCGAGCCCCTGGTTCGGCATCTCTCGCCTGGCAAGGCGTCAGGCGGCTGGCCCCGAAGGGGGGCACCCTGGGGCCCAAGACGGGCCATCGCTCCAGCGTCCACCTCAGGTGGCGAAGGGCGATGCTTCGGAGGCAAAAATGCTCGAAGAAGGCGTGCTGAATTGGCTGCAGGCGGCGCGAAGGACCCTGACTGACCTGGGCCTGCAACCCGTCGCCCTGGTTGCGCTCGATCGCCCGACGGTCATCGGGCGGACCTGGACCGACGGGACGCTTCAGCCAAGTCACCTGCAGGATCTTCTGGCCACCTACGCGAATGAGCTCGCCGCCCACGGCCTGCTCGACGGGACGCGGATGGCAACGCCATTTGCCCGCCAGCTCGCCTCGCCCGACCGGACCTTGGCGCTCATCGCCGCGCCGCGATCCGCCCCTCGCGTCGCTGCGGTCGTCAGGGCGAGCCCGGGCACCGACTTCAACGCCGTCAGCGACGCGCTCGCTGCGACGGTTCCGCGCCACGAGACCGTCGAGATGGCCGCGGCGCTCTGCGAGGTGACGGGCGCGGCCGCCGCGCTCCTCGGGCCCGAGGGCATCGAATTCGCCTCTCGCTCGGCCTTCGTGCAGCAGGGCGCGAGCGGCCCGTTCCTTGGCTTGTCGTGCCTTTCGCGCCAGGCGCCGGACGCAGTCGCTCGGCTCCAGCGCCTCGTGCAGGAGCCGGGCGGGAGCACCAACCTGCGCCGCGAGCAGGTGGGGTCCTTCACGATGGCCTGCTTCGTCAGGCGGCTGGGCGAGAACAACCTCGCCCTCGCGGCCAGCCGCTTTGGCCTCACCCGCGCGGAGCTCGCCGAAGCGGAGAGCATGATCGCGGGCCTCTCCTGCAAGGAGAGCGCGTCGCGCCTGAAGATCAGTCCCGAGACCGTGCGCCAGCGACGCAAGGTCATCTACCGCAAGCTGGGCGTCGAGTCCTGCGGCACGGCGGTCGCGCGCATCCTCGAGCTGGAGCTGCCGCCTCCTCCGCCGCAGGTCGAGACGCCGACACCGGTGGCCGCGCCGACCAGCGCACTGGGCGCCCAGGTCGCGAGCGCCTTCCCGGGCCTGCGAGCGCGAGAGGCGTAGAACTGCGGCGCTGGCACGTAAGGTCGCGGAGAGCAGAGAGCGCCGAAAGCGGGCCCCGGAAAACGGGGCCTGTCGTGGCCTCGCGTCCGCCAGCGCCCGGCGGGGCTGTGCCTCGAAGGCCGCGAAGAGCGCCGCCTCCAGAGCGGGACATCTGCCACAGTCTCGCGGGGCGTTGAGCTCGCGCTGGCCGCACACGCGCATGGCCAGCGGGCCCTGGCAGAGGCGGCTGGCTTACCGCGGCTCGCCGCCCGCTCACTTTGGCGCCGGGAGAATCTCCAGGCTGATGTCCATCGCCCGCGCCGAATGTGTGAGCGCACCCATCGACACGAAGTCGACCCCGGCCGCGGCAATCTCCGGCAATCGCGCGAGAGTAATGCCTCCAGAGGCCTCGGTGAGCGCGCGGCCCGCGACGAGCTCGACCGCGTTCTTCATCGTCGGCGTGTCCATGTTGTCGAGCAGGACCGCATCGGCGCCGGCCGCGATGGCTTCTTCGAGCCCTGGGAGATCGACCACTTCGCACTCGATCTTCAGCAGATGATGGGCATGCGCTCGCGCCCGTCGAATCGCTTCGGTGATCGACCCGACGGCAGCGATGTGGTTGTCCTTGATGAGGATGCCGTCGAACAGCCCAAAGCGATGATTCTTTCCGCCGCCCGCGCGCACGGCCATCTTTTCTAGCGTCCGCCACCCGGGAGTCGTCTTACGCGTGTCGAGGATGCCGCACTTCGTCCCCTCCAACGCCTCGACCGCTCGCGCCGCGTTGGTCGCCACGCCGGACAGCCGCTGCAAGAAGTTCAGCGCAATGCGCTCGCCTCCGAGAATGCCGCGCAGAGGTCCACGGACCGTCCCGATGCGGCGACGCGGCTCCACCCGCGCTCCCTCCTGATAGTCGAAAGAGACTTCGAGGCGGGAATCGACCGCAGCGAACGTCCGGCGGACGGCTTCGAGGCCCGCGAGCACGAGCGGTTCCTTGGCAATGAACTCGGCAAAGCCGGTAGCCTCCGCCGGGATGAGCGCATCGCTGGTGACATCGCCCGCGCTGCCGAGGTCTTCTTCAAGCGCCAACGCGATGAGCCTATCGATGAAGTGCACGGTGTCCCTCCGAGCTAGCGCTTCGTGGTCTTCGCCGCGGGCTTGCCGGCTCGTGCCTTCTTTGCCGCCGGCTTCTTCGCGGAAGGCTTTCTCGCCGCCGGTTTCTTCGCGACCACCTTCTTGACGGCCGCCTTCTTCTTCGCCGCGGGCTTCTTCGCGACCACCTTCTTCGCGACCGGCTTCTTCGCGACCGGCTTCTTCGCGACCGGCTTCTTCGCGACCGCCTTCTTCGCGGCCGGCTTCTTCGCGGCCGGCCTCTTCGCGACCGGCCTCTTCGCGACCGGCTTCTTCGCGACCGGCTTCTTCGCGACCGGCTTCTTCTTCGCCGCCGGCTTCCCTATTGCCTTCTTCCCTGCCGATTTCCTACCTGCGAGCCCTTCTTCTGAAAGCCCCTCGCGCCCGAGCCCCTTCTCAGTCGCGCCCACGCTTGGCGCGTGAGTACCGGGCGTCGCGCCCTCAGCGGACTCCGTAGGCGAGGAGCGGTCGCCGACAACTGGCAGGCTCGCCCCGGGGAACTCTTCCCTCGAGCTTTCGGGCAAACCGGCGCCGCTGGCGACACCCGCGGCTGGCAGGCTCTCCTCCGCGCTCTCGGCGCGAGCGGTCACTTCGGCGTCCGAACCGGGTGCATGGGAGGCAGGTGCAGGCTCGTCATCGCTGTCGGAGGACTCGCCCTCCCCCTCGGACTGCTTGGACCGCACCAGGCGCTCCCTGCCCTGAGTGAGCTTGACCTTCTTCTCTTCGAGCTCGGCGAGGCGCGCTCGATCCTTCGCCACGATCTCGGCAGGAGCCCGCTCGGTGAAGCTTGGGTTCGACAGCTTCTTCGAGAGCAGGTCGATGTCGGACTGGACCTTCGCGAGCTCCTTTTCGATCCGCTTGACCTCCTCGTTGATGTCGATGAGGCCCTCGAGCGGGACGAAGACCTCCATCCGCGCGTCCACGAACGTCGCCGCGAGCTTTGGCTTGGGACCCGGCTCGCTGATGATCAGCTTCTCGAGCGAGGCCAAAGGCTCGATGTACCGGCGCTGCCGCTCGAGGACGGCGCGCACCTCCGCCCCGGCCTGAATCACGGCGACGATCTTGCGCGACGGCGCGATGTTGCTCTCCCCGCGGATTCTGCGGATGCCATCGATGGCGGTGATGACCAGCGCCATCTCGCGCTCGGCCGCGTCGTCGGCGAACGCGCCGTCGGGCGCCGGGTAGGAAGCGATGACGATGCTCTCCGGGTCGCCCTCGCGCCGCGGCAGGCGCTGCCAGATCTCCTCGGTGATGTAGGGCATGAACGGGTGCAGCAGGCGCAACGACTGGTCGAGCACGTAGACGAGCACCGCGCGCGCCGTGGCCTTGGCCTCCTCGTCACTGCCGTACAGCGCGCCCTTGGAGAGCTCGATGTACCAGTCGCACAACTCGCCCCAGATGAACTGGTACAGCGTGCTCGCCGCGTCGTTGAACCTGAAGGCCTCGAGCGCCGAAAGCGTGGCGCCGATGGTGTGATTGAGGCGCGAAAGAATCCAGCGATCGGCCAGCGACAGCGGCATCTCGTGGATCGGCGCGCGCAGCCGCGCCGCGACCTCGGCGGGATCCCCGAGGTTCATCAGCACGAAGCGCGACGCATTCCAGATCTTGTTGGCGAAGTTGCGATAGCCATCGACCCGCTCCATCGAGAGCTTGATGTCGCGGCCTTGGGCGGTGAGCGAGGCGAGCGTGAAACGCAGCGCGTCGGCGCCGAAGGCGGGCATTCCCTTGGGGAACTTCTTCTTCAGATCCGCCGGCAGCAGCTTCGCATCGGGCTGCCCGCGGATGACGTCGAGCGGATCGATGACGTTGCCCTTCACCTTCGACATCTTCTCGCCCTTCTCGTCGCGCACCATCGCGTGGAGGAACACGGTGCGGAAGGGTACGTCCTTCATGAAGTGCAGGCCGAACATCATCATCCGGGCGACCCAGAAGAAGATGATGTCGTGGCCCGTTTCCATGACCGACGTCGGGTAGAAGGTCTCGAGCGCCTTGGTCTTGTCCGGCCAACCGAGCGTCGAGAACGGCCACAGCCCGCTCGAGAACCAGGTGTCGAGGACGTCCTCGTCGCGCCTGAGCGCGGAGCTGCCGCACTTCGGGCAGGTCTTCGGCTCCTCGCGGGCGACGACGATCTCGCCGCACTCGCAGTACCAGGCAGGAATCTGGTGGCCCCACCAGAGCTGTCGGCTGATGCACCAGTCGTGGAGGTTGCGCATCCAGCCGAAGTAGGTGTTCGTCCACGACTCGGGCACGAACCGCGTGCGCCCGGACTCGACCGCCTCGATCGCCGGGATGGCGAGCGGCTCGATCTTGACGAACCACTGCGGTGAGAGGGTCGGCTCGACGACGTCGTTGCAGCGCTGGCAGATGCCGATGGAGAGCTTGTAGTCCTCGGTCTTGACGAGTAGGCCCTGGGCCTCGAGATCGGCCAGCACGCGCTCGCGCGCCTCGTAGCGATCGAGCCCCTGGTAGGCGCCGGCGTTCTCGTTGGTGCGCGCCTGCAGGTCGAAGATGCTGATCAGCTCCAGGCCGTGGCGCTGGCCGGTGGCGTAGTCGTTGAAGTCGTGGGCCGGAGTCACCTTCACCGCGCCGGTGCCAAACTCCATCGAGACCAGCTCGCGGTCGCCGACGATGGGGATCTCGCGGTTGACGAGCGGCAGGATCACCTTCTGCCCAACCAGGTCCTGGTAGCGCGGATCGTCCGGGTGGACCGCGACCGCCGTGTCCCCGAGCATCGTCTCGGGCCGTGTGGTGGCGACGATGAGCCTGCGGTCCGAGCCCTTCACCGGGTAGGCGATGTGCCACAGCTTGCCGTCGCGCTCCTCGTGCTCGACCTCGAGGTCCGAGAGCGCGGTGCGGCAACGCGGGCACCAGTTGATGAGCCGCTGCGCCCGGTAGATCAGCCCCTCCTCGTACAGCCGCACGAAAGCCTCGCGCACGGCGCGCGAGAGCCCCTCGTCCATGGTGAAGCGCTCGCGCGTCCAGTCGCAGGAGGCGCCGAGGACCCTGAGCTGCTCGGTGATGCGCCCTCCGTAGCGCGCCTTCCACTCCCAGACGCGCCTGAGGAACTCCTCGCGGCCAAGGTCGTGGCGGCTCTTGCCCTCGGTCTTCTTCAGCTCGCGCTCGACGACCATCTGCGTCGCGATGCCCGCGTGGTCGGTACCCGGCAGCCAGAGCGTGTTGAAGCCGCTCATGCGCTTCCAGCGGATGAGCAGGTCCTGGATGGCGATCGTGAGCCCGTGCCCCATGTGCAGCGCCCCGGTCACGTTCGGAGGCGGGATGACGATGCAGTAGGGAGGCTTGTCGCTCGTGTCCTCGGCCCGGAAATAGCCCTTCTCATTCCAGAGGCGGTACCACTTCGACTCGGCTTCGCGCGGGTCGTAGGCCTTGGGGATCTCGGTGGTGTTCGGGACAATGCTGGGATCGAGCATCGGATTCACTCGGAGGCGTTCGCCCTGCCGCTGGCAGGCGCGAGGACTGGGGACTTGGTGATCTGCTGAGAACACGCGCGCCCGGCCTCCCTCATTCGGAAAGCCAGGCGCGCCTGGATCTGGTCTTGGGCGGCCGCCGGACTAGAGCTTGGTCTCCCGCTCCTTGACGAGGCGGTCAAGCTCTTCGCGGATGATCGTCTCCGCGAGCTGCGGGACGACCTCCCAAGCGATCTTCTCGATGAGCTCGCGCGAGGCCTTCGACAGCGCCTCACGGAGCAGCGCTTCGTGATCGACAGCCGGAGCAGCCTGCGGGGCCGAAACCGCTTCGACCGGCGCGGGGGCGGCAGCAACCGGCGCCGGCTGCGCCGGGGCGGCGTGCGCCGGCGCGGGCTGGGCGACCTGGACAGGCGCATGCTGAGCGGCGGCCGGAACGGCCGGGGCAGGCGCGACCGCCGGGGGCATCGGGTGGGCCGGCGCAGCCTGCGCTGGGCCGGGCACCGGCGGCGCCGCGGGCGCGGGCAGCTGAGGGATGGTCAGCCCGAGACCGAACGGATCGCGCATCGCCTTGCCCGGAACCGGCGGGACCGGACCGGCGACCGGAGCAGCCGCGGGGGCGGGAACGGGCGGCATGGCCGGCGCCCCTGGCATCTGCGGGGCCGCGGCGGCGGGAGGCAGCGGTCCAGGCACCGGCGGCCGGGGAGCAGCGCCGGGGACCGGCGGCACGGGCGGGCGCGCGCCCATCGGAACCGCAGCCATGCCGGGAGGCGGCACCGGACCCGCGGCGGGCGGGCGGGCGCCCGGAACCGGCCCCGGAACGGGCGGACGCGCTGCCGCCGGCGCCCCCGGGCCAGGGACCGCCGCGCGCTGCGCAGCGGGAGCGACCGGACCGGGAACCGGTGGCCGCGGCGCGCCAGGTGCGACCGGGCCGGGCATCGGAGGTCGAGCGCCCGGAGGCATCGGGCCGGGAACCGGAGGCCTCATCCCTGGCGGCGGCACCGGACCCGGCATCGGCGGGCGCGGAGCCGCGGCCACCGCAGCAGGACCGGGAACCGGCGGGCGGGCTGGCCCCGGAGGAACCGGCGGCCGGGCGCCCATCGGCGCGGGGCCGGGAACCGGAGGCCTCATCCCTGGCGGCGGCACCGGACCCGGCATCGGCGGGCGGGGCGCAGCCACAGCAGCGGCAGTGGGGATCGCGGGAGCGGGCGCCGCCGCAGCGGGCGCCGGGGCGGCCGGCTGCACGGCCTGAAACGGCCGCAGCACGCTCGGCAGCGGGGCAGAGGCCGGCAGGCCGACCAACTGGTTGACCCGGTCGATGAGCGCCTGGCTCTCGAACGGCTTCTGGATGTGGCCGTCGGCCATCGCGGCCTTGGCCCTGCCCTCGTCGAACGCCTCGAAGGTGCCCGCGAGCAGGAGCACCGGAATGTGCTTGAGCTCCGGGTCGGACTTGATGGCCTCGCACACCTCGTAGCCGTTGCGCTTGGGCATCACCACGTCGGCGAGCACGACGTCCGGCAGAAGCTCGCGCGCCTTGGCGACCGCGTCCTCGCCGTTGTCGACCGCAGTAATCGTGAAGTCCTCGCTCGCAAAGGTGATCGCAACCACCTTCTGGATCGTGATGCTGTCGTCAGCCAGGAGAAGCTTCTTGGGCATGGAGGGCCCCTCGCACCGTCAGGATTTGCGACCGAAAAGTCAGTCTAAGTACCGTCTACCAGTCGGGATTGTCAAACAATCGGAGCCGGTTTGCGCCTGCTCGCCGAGGGCGTCAACCCGCGCCCGGAAACCAGGCCTCCCAGGCCGGAAAGAAGATGCGCCGCCCGTCTCGGGCGGCGTAGACCCGGCCGCCGGGCGCGCCCTCGTCCAGGTCCGCAAACCCCTCGACCACGCCGAGCACCCTGCGGGCGGCGACCGCGACGGCGCTGCTCCCGACATCGAGCGCCACCGCCAGGTCGCCGCCGGTCGGGGTGCGGCCCGAGAGCAGCGCAAGATCGTAGATGGGCAGCAGCGACCGCTCGTGATGCAGCAGCCCGAGGTGCCCAAGCGGCGCCCGCGGCACGCGGCAGAGCCCGGCGACGCGCAGCACCCCGGTGACCAGCGACAGCGCCGTGCCGACCAGCTCTCCGTCTCCCGCCTCGAACACGAGCGCGCGGGCAGGCGGCTCGGCCGGCTCCGCTTCGCGGAGCCCGGCGAGAGCCGGCTGCGCCGGGGGGCGCGGCTGAAGCTCGGCGAGCTGCTGGGGATCGATCTCGAGGACCAGTCCGGAGCCGAGCAGCACCGCCCCGCGGATAAGCGCGCCGGCGGGCGCCTGGATGGCCGCGGGCAAGAGGAAGAACGGGGCGGGCGCGAGATCGGCGACCCCCTCGACCGCGTCGACGAGCAGCGCCCGAGGCGGCGCATGGTCGAGCACGAGCGTGACGGCGCCCGGCCCCCGCTCTGACCGCTCGCCGAGCAACTCGGAGAAGTCCTCGGTCACCAGGCCCCTGCGCGTGGCCGTCCCCTGCTGGCCCGGCTCGGGCGGAGGAGCGACCTCCAGCACGGACGAGGCAGGCAGCGCCCACCGGGTGCTGGCTCCCCGGAATATCAGCGCGAGACGCTGCGCCTTGGCCGGCGGCTTTTCGCCTTGCATTGCGCGGCCGAGCCTACCACGAGCCGGTGAGTTGCGGCAGCGCGTTTGGCGGCTAGAATCGCCCGCGGATTTTCAGACGTGCCCCAAAACCCCGGGGCCTTGGGTACGTGCGCCCTACGACCCGCCTCCGACAGGCCGATGACGAAGACCCGCATCCTCATCGTCGACGACGACCGACTCGCCCGCCAGCTCTACTCCGAATACCTCTCCGAGGCCGGCTACGCCGTCCACGCCGTCGGCGATGCGCTCGAGGCCTCCCAGGCGCTCGCTCAAGGCTCCTTCGACGTCGTCGTCACCGACCTCGTCCTGCCGGACCAGGACGGCCTGTGCGTGCTCGCCGAGGCCAAGCGCCGCGACCTGGGGATCGAGGTTATCGTGATCACCGCGGTCGAGCGGGTCGACCCCGCGGTGCGCGCCATCAAGAGCGGCGCGGCCGACTACCTCGTCAAGCCGGTGCCCCGCGAGTCGCTGCAGCTGTCGGTCTCCCGCTGCCTGGCGACCCGGCACCTGCTGCAGGAGAATGCGCTGCTGCGCCAGCACCTCGCGCTGGTCGAGACCGGCCAGAGGCTGGCGACCACGCTCGACCGCGAGCGGCTGCTGCCGCTGGCCGCCCGAGCGCTGTGCGAGACGATGCTCGCCCGCGGGGCGCTGCTGATGACGCGCCGTCCCGACGGGCGCTTCGAGCGCGCGGCTGTCGAGGGC
>JBMNNX010000369.1:0-5423 GCA_050942745.1 Myxococcales bacterium | reverse complement strand
CGCTCGGAAAGCTCGAAGGGCTGACCGGCCGCGAGAGCGAGCTGAAGCTGGGCGGGGAGGTGTTCCGCCTGCTGCTGGCCGAGACGGCAAGCGAGGTGGTCTGCGTCTGCCTGTTGCGCGCCCCCACGCGCGACGCGCACGCCGCGGCCAACGCGCAGTTCCTGGCGAGCCACCTCGCGCTCGCGCTCAAGAACATCAACCGGCTGAGCGCCGCCGAGGACCTCGCCTACCTCGACGACCTGACCAAGCTGTTCAACCTGCGCTACCTGCACCTGGCGCTCGACCGCGAGATCACCAATTCGCGCCAGACCGGCGCGCCGTTCTCGGTGCTCTTTCTCGACGTCGATCACTTCAAAGAGGTCAACGACACGCACGGTCACCTCGTCGGCAGCAAGGTGCTCGTCGAGATGGCCGGGGTGCTCAAGAGCTGCGTGCGCGATCTCGACATCGCCGCCCGCTACGGCGGCGACGAGTACGTCCTGCTGCTCACCAACACCGACGCCCGAGGCGCCATGCGGGTCGGCGAGCGGGTGCGGCGCTCTATCGCCGAGCACCGGTTCCTCGTCGACGAAGGTCTCGGGCTGTCGGTCACCGCCTGCGTCGGCGTGGCCACCTACCCCGAGCACGGCCAGACGAAGACCGAGATCCTCGAGCGGGCCGATCGGGCGATGTACCGGGGCAAGGCGACCACCCGCAACGCGGTCTACCTGTCGACCGACGACACCGCCTCCGTCGCGCGCGCGGGCTGAAGCCTGGCCGAGCGCGCCGGCCACGGGCACCACCGCCGCTTGTGCCGCGCGCGTCGAGCCGAAACACCGAATCGCCGCGATCTCCGGGACCGCCGACGGACGAAGGCGGGCCGTCCAGCCGCTTAGAGCTTGCCGAGCAGGTCGGAGGCGTCGCCCTTGCCCTGGCGCAGGATTTCGACCGTGTCGCCCACCAGCGAAATGATGGTGGACGGCTCGTTGTACTGCGTGCCCGCGTCGAGGATTAGCTTGAGCCCGTGGCCGAAGACCTCCTGGATCTCGTCCGCGCCGATCATCACGCGCCCCTCGCGCGTGGCGGCCGAGGTCGTAACGAGCGGTTGGCCAAGCCGCTCGGAGAGCCCGCGGGCGACCGCGCAGTCGGGCACGCGGATTCCGACCGTCTTCTGCCGGGTCTGCATCACGTCGGGCACCAGCCTGGTCGCCTCGAGCACGAAGGTGAACGCGCCCGGGGTCAGGTGGCGAATCACCCGGTAGGCGTAGTTGGAGACCTTCGCGTAGCGGGCGACCTCCGAGAGGTCCGGGACGATCAGCGACATCGGGCGGCGCCGGTCGTGGCCCTTGAGCAGGTAGAGCCGGTCAATCGCGCGCTTGCCCTGCATGCTGCAGCCCAGGCCGTAGTAGGTGTCGGTCGGGTAGGCGATGAGGCCGCCTTCGCGCAACGCGGCGACCGCGCGCTCGAGCACTCGGGGCTGCGGATGAAAAGGATCGATAGCAACTATCGGAGCACCCATTTGCCGCAAAGCTAACACAGGCTGCGTCCGGTGGTAGCCGAGTGCTAGAGTGCGTTCGCCTTTGCTCTCGGCGGCCCGCTCCAGGGAGACGACATGACGCTGCTCGCAGGTGACGTTGGGGGAACCAAGACCGCGCTCGCGCTCTACGACGGCCGTGAGCTGGTCCGCCGCGAAGTCTTGCCGAGCGCCGATTTTGGAAGCCTCGAAGCCTTGGTGCGCGAGTTCATCGGCCCCAACCACGAGGTCGAGCGGGCCTGTTTCGGCGTCGCCGGCCCGGTGAGCCTCGACACGTGCCGGGCAACCAACCTGCCCTGGGTCATCGAAGCTCGCGGGCTCGAGAAGGCGCTCGGCATTCCCAAGGTCGGGCTGGTCAACGATTTCTACGCCCTCTCGATCGGCATCTGCGAGCTGCCCGAGAGCGACTTTGCCGCGCTCAACAGCGCCCGCCCAGATCCCCGCGGCCCCTGGGTCGTCATCGGCGCCGGCACCGGCCTCGGCCAGGCCGTCCTTCTGAAGACCGCCGACGGTCTCGGGGTCCTCGCCTCCGAAGGCGGCCACACCGACTTCGGCCCTCGCAACGAGCTCGAGATCGAGCTCTTGCGCTTCTTGATGCTGCGCTATGGGCACGTCTCCTACGAGCGGATCGTCTCCGGTCCAGGGTTGCTGAACATCTACGAGTTCCTGCGCGAGAAGGCCGTCGCCCGCGAGCCCGCCACGGTTCGAGAAGCCATCGACGCCTCGAGGGAGCTCGCCCCGGCCATCATCTCCTCGCACGCTCTCGAGAACCCGGAGTCGCTGTGCGCCAAGGCGCTCGATCTCTTCGTGAGCATCTTCGGCGCCGAGGCCGGCAACCTCGCGCTCAAGGTTGTCGCCCGCGGCGGGGTCTACGTCGCCGGCGGAATCGCGCCGAAGATCCTCCCCAAGCTCCTGGACGGCACCTTCATGAAGGCGTTCCTCGACAAGGGACGCCTGAGCCATGTCCTCGAGGCGACGCCCGTGCGCGTGGTGCTCAACGCGGAGGCCGGCCTGGTCGGCGCCGCGGCCATCGCGCGGCGGCTGTGACGGCGGAGCCTTGAGCCAGCCCGCGGCCGCTGGCTCGCGCGCTTGGTGCTGCATCGCTCCTGGCCGGATTCGGCCATGCGGTCGCCTCGGCCGCCGCGGAGACGCGTTGGCCGGTATGAAGGCCCGCGCTCGCCGGCACGAAGGCCGGCGCTACGGTCCCGCGCGCATCGAACGGCGCCAGGGGCGGAGGGGCGCCGGCACGAAGGCCGGCGGCCCGGTTCCGCGCGCATCGAACGGGCCAGGGTGGGTGGGCGCGGGCACGAAGGCCGGGCGCCCCGCTCCGCGGCCGCCTCCTCGTCATGAAAGCCGGGGGCGGGCGCGCTGCAGGCCCCGCCCCCGCCCCCGCCCCCGTCGCCGCGATGGCGCTCGGCTACTGGTTCTTCTTCGCCTGCTCGATGAGCTGCTTGACCTTCTGGCCACCCTTGTGGCCGATGCTCGAGTAGAACTCGGTCCCGCGCTCGGCCTTGACCCTCTGGCCTCCCTTGCGGCCGATCTCCTCGTAGAACTCGTGGCCTCGCTTGCGGGCAACCGTGTCGCCGCCCTTCTTGCCGATGGCGCTGAAGAACTCAGAGCCACGCTCGCTCGCGACCTTCTCGCCACCCAACCTTCCTGCCTCACCGACGGTCATCGGGCGCTTGGGCTTTCCCTCTTCGGCCATGGTCTCTCCCCTTCACCGACCGACCCGGCCGCCTCGGCCAAGGCAGGTCGCCTCCCCTCAACCACGCTTGTGCTTTCGGGCCCGGATAAGTCGGGCCTGGAGCCCTTCGTCGCGCTCGCCTTCTGATAGGCGGGCGCGGGGGCGCCTCGGGCTTACTCCTTCTTCGTCTCGGTCGGACGGGCCGCGCGCTTGCCCTCCTCGATCAGCTCGCGCACCTTCTGACCGCCCTTCTTGCCGATCTCCTCGTAGAAGGGCGCCCCGCGCTCGGCCTTGACCGCCTCGCCGCCCTTCTTGCCGATCTCCTCGTAGAAGGCGGCCCCGCGCTCGGCCTTGACCGTCTCGCCGCCCTTCCGGCCGATCTCCTCGTAGAACTCGCGGCCTCGCTCGGCCTTGACCGTCTCGCCGCCCTTTCGGCCGATCTCCTCGTAGAACTCCCGGCCCCGCTCGTCGCGAACAGTCTCGCCGCCTTTGCGGCCCGCCTCGGCCACGGTCATGCTGCCCTTGCGTTCCTTCTCAGCCATGGTTCGCCTCCTCGAGAAGACCGCGACCTAGCGGCTTCCCCTCCCCTGCACCGGACGCTTCTGGTGCGCTGTGCGTCCCTGTCGCGCTGCGGCCTCCCTCGCGGCCATTCGCGCCCTGTGCCTTCGGGCCCGCGCGGCGACATAGCGGGCGATGTCGAGCGCCATGTCCTTGCCGGTCGCCCGAAAGATCATGTCGAAGCTGGGATTGCCGTTGACCTCGATGACCTGCGGGCCGCGCGGACCGGTGATGATGTCGATGCCCGTGTAGTCCAGCCGCAGCGCGCGAGCCGCCGCCTCGGCGACCGAGGCAAGCCGCACGGTCAGCCGGATAGGGTGGGCGCTCGCGCCGCGGGCGATGTTGGTGCGAAACTCGCCCGGCGCGGCCCGCCGCTCGACGGCCCCGACCACCTTGCCCCCGACGACGAAGACGCGCGCGTCGCAGCCGGGGTTGGGCACCCAGGCCTGCAGGTAGGCCGCCCCGTGGAGCGCGATGTGCGCGGCCGCGCGCTGCTCGCCCGCTCGCCCTGGTGCCAACCGCTGCACCCCCTCGCCCAGCGAACCGGCGAGAGGCTTGAGCACGACCTCGCCCATCGAGCGCAAGATGGCCACGGCCTCGGCCGCCGACTGCGCGATCGCCGCCTGCGGAGTAGGCACGCCAGCGGCCCTCAGCAATAGGCTCGAGCGGAACTTGTCCTGAGCGTCGAGCAGCGACCCGAGGCGGTTGACGACCAGCGCCCCGGCGGCCTCGAGCGCGCGGTAGATGCAGAACTGGGCGTCCGCGTCGCCGCGAGGCGACAGGCCGCGGGCGAGCACGAAGGCGTCGTAGCTGGTGTGCCCGCGCTCACCGTCGCTCACCAGCAACCCGCGCCGGTCCAGGCTCGCCGCGAGAGCGCCCGGATCGACCGGGATCGCTTCCCCGTGCTTTGACAGCGCTTGGATGATTCGCGCGCTATGCCAGTCCTCGGACGGAAAAGCGGTGACGACCGCGAACCGCAGGGCTTTGCCTCTCACGCTCCCGCCACCTCACCGGTACCCCATCTCTCCTGGCCCAAGTTCCCGCGAGTGAAGCGTTTTTTCAGATCGAAACTTGCTCACGCACCGTGCCAATGCAAGGCAGCCCGTCCTTCCAGCGGCTTGGGCACGCTGCCCCCTCTTCGCCCTGGCCGCGGGCGCGAGGAACGCCCGGGCGCACAGGCGCTTGGCCTGCGCCCGGCGCAGCCGCTCTCGAGGGCAGCCGACGGCTTCTCGACTCGAAGAGCAGGCGGCGAGCAAGACTCGCCCGTGTTCGCCAGCGTGCAAATCGCGCCAGGGGCCCGCAATTGGCCCAAGGGCGCATCGAAGGCTTCAGGCGGGCCCGCCTCGGCTCCAGAGGCCGCCTGCGGCCCTCTAGCGGCCGATAGACCTTCCGAAAGCCCGTCTCGCGCGCGATGTCGGGGTCCGCCAGCCCCAGCGAAGACGCCGCCAAGCGCGCCGTGCTGCTTGGCCGCAGGGATTGACTAGAAGAGCGTCGGGGAAAAGCCCTTCGGCACTGAGCCGCCCCAGACGCTCCGTGGAGGCTACAGCCGCTGACGGCTCCGATCGACGCGTCAGCGGTCCTCGTGCCGCACATTTTGGCCGTCGGCCCGCTCTTCTCCCTTACTTCACGTTGCGGCAACCACAGGAATCCTCAATTTCGCCCGAAAGA
>JBMNNX010000492.1:0-2872 GCA_050942745.1 Myxococcales bacterium | reverse complement strand
CGACCCGCAGCAGCCCGACGCAGCAGCGCGACAGCACGCTCTTGCCTACCCCGCTGCGCCCGACGACGAAGGTGACCCCGTCGCGCGGCACGTGCAGGTCCACCCCGGCGAGCACGCGCCGGCCGGCAAAGCTCTTCTGGACGCCGACGAGCCGGATCATCAGATCCCCGAGCAGAAGAGCAGGGCGCTGATCAGCAGGTCCACTATCAGCACGAGCATGCAGGCGGCGACCACGCCGGTGGTCGTCGCCGCTCCGACCGCGCCCGGGCCGCCGCGCGCCGAGAAGCCGCTCTGGACGGCCGCGAGCGGGATGACCAGGCCGTACGCGGCCGCCTTGGCGAAGAAGGCGACGACGTCGCCGAGGTCGATGAAGGTCGGGTCCATGAAGGCGGTGCCGTCGGCGCCGTAGGCGTAGGTCGCGACGTTGACCGTGGTGAGGGTCGCCGCCGCCGTGCCGATGACGAGCAGGGCGGGCACGCCGATGAGCCCGCCGACGATGCGCGGGAAGGCGACCTCGGCGTACGGATCGCCGGCCGACATGCGCAGGGCGTCGAGCTGCTCGGTCACCTGCATGGCGGCGACCTCGGCGGAGATGGCCGCGCCGATGCGCACGGCGGCGAGGATGCCGGCGATGGTCGGGCCGAGCTCGCGGATGAGCACCTCGAAGTAGGCCGGGCCGACGACCGACAGGTCGCCGACGACCTTGCGCGCCTGGTAGGCGCCGTGGGCGGTCATCACCGCGCCGAAGAAGATCATCCCGCCGAAGACGAGCAGCAGGGAGCGAAAGCCTATCTCGTGGACCTGCCGCACGATCTCGCCGCGGGGCACGCCGCGGCGCAGGGCGCGCCGGACGGAGCGGCCGAGCAGGACAGCGAGGTGGCGGGGGCCGACGGACATCAGAGGACCCTCTCGAGCGCGACGGTGAGGCCGTAGTCGAGCGCGGTCAGCAGCGCCGAGCTGGCGACGACGGCGACGGCGGCGACCCGTCCGACCGCGCGCGCGCCGCCGCGGGCGACCAGGCCGGCCCGGGTGGAGACGAGCGAGATGGTGATGCCGAAGGCAACCATCTTCGCCGAGCCCGCCACCACGTCGCGCCAGCCGAGCATCGCCTCGAGGCTGCGCAGGAAGGACCCGACCTCGACGTCGATGATGAGCTGACCAAAGAAGGCCGCCGAGAGGACGGCGACGACGTTGACGACCAGGCCGAGGGCGGCGACGGCGATGGCGCTGGCGATGACCCGCGGGGCGACGAGCAGGGCGAAGGGGTCTACGCCGACGCCGCGCAGGCCCTCGAGCTGGCCGCCGATGTTCATCGAGGCGAGCTCGGCGGCGTTGCGCGCGCCGACCCGCCCGGTCATCACCAGCGCGGTCAGCAGCGGGCCGAACTCGCGCAGGATGGTGTAGCCGGCCGCCCAGCCGATGAGCGACTTGGCGCCGTAGCGCTGCACGTTGACGTTGGCGAACAGCACGAGGATGCCGCCGATGAAGACCGCCAGCGCGACGACGAGCGGGAGGGCGTCGTAGCCGAAGTGCACGACCGAGCGCACCAGCTCGCGAGGATCGAGCCGGGGCAGCGCCCGCGCCGTGCGGGCGGTGACGAGCGCGAGGCCGCCGGCGTGGTGGGCGAGGTCGATGGCCAAGCGGCCGATCGCGCGGAACGGGCCGCTGCTCACGTCTCGCCTCCTTCGAGGACGGCCCGGACCTCGGGGCGCGCGAGCAGGTCGGCGGGCCTGCCGCGGGCGATCGGGCGGCCCGCGTCGAGGACCAGCAGCTCCTCGCAGCGCTCGAGCAGCGGCCCGGGCTGCGCGGTGGCGATGACCAGGCCGCCGCGGCCCTTCCACAGGTCGAACAGCAGGTCGAGCACGCGGGCCGCGGTCCCCGGATCGAGGCCGGCCAGCGGGTCGTCGGCGAGCAGGTAGCGCGGGCGGGCGACGATGGCCCGGGCGAGGCCGAGCCGCTTGCGCATCCCGCCCGACAGGCGCTCGGGCAGCGTCTGCTCCTGGCCGTCGAGGCCGACCAGGGCGAGCGCCTCGCGGGCCTTGAGCAGCGCCTCGGGGCGTGGCACGCCGCGCCGCAACAGCGGGAGCGCGACGTTGCCGAGCGCGTCGAGGGAGTCGAAGAGCGCGTCGTTCTGGAAGACCATGCCGAAGCGCGAGCGGATCTCGCCCCTAAGCCGCGAGCCGGCGGCGACGAGGTCGTCGCCATCGACGAGCACGCCGCCGGAGGCTGGGCGCACCAGGCCGCACAGCGCCTTGAGCAGGGTGGTCTTGCCGGCGCGCGCCGGGCCGGCGACGGCGAGCGTCGAGCCGCCGAACCCGCCAGAGACGGGACCGAGCGCCGGCTCGGAGCCGTAGCAGACCGTCAGCTCGCGGGTCTCGATCACTTGCGCCGCTGCCTGCGCTCCAGCCAGCGGGTGACGCTTATCTTGTGTCCCTTGCCGCTGGAGAGGCTCCAGAGGGCGACCGCGCCAAAGAGCATCCCGATGATGATCAGCGCCAGGGCGCCGAGGACCGGGACACCGTGAAAGGCGAAGTCAATCTTGGAGAAGGAGATGAAGGCCCCGATGGTCAGCCCGCAGGCCAGGAAGCCGAGGAAGGCGACGAAGCCAAGGCCCTTGAGGCTCTGGTGGATGCGCACCAGGTCCTCGCTGGCGAGGTTGACGTGGAACTTGCCGCTCTCGAGGTCGAGCAGGATCTGCGAGAGCTGCATCGGCACGTCGGTGGCGAAGGTCTGCAGGCGCAGCAGCGCCCGCATTCCGGTGATGCCCACGCCCATCGCCTCGTAGCGGCCGAGCAACAGCTCCTTGGCATAGGGCATGACCGCCTTGCCGATGTTGATCTCGGGGTAGAGGCCGCGGATGAGCCCTTCGACC
>JBMNNX010000149.1:0-16425 GCA_050942745.1 Myxococcales bacterium | reverse complement strand
CTAACGACTGTCAAGTGCGAACGGGCCGGGGCCCGTCCCAAAACACGACCGGCTTCTCGGCACTTGGGCCCTTTCGAGGGCTGCGGCGGGCGCCGTCCGCAGCGCGCGGTGGGCGCGGGAGGGCAAGCGGGTTTTCGCCCTCGTGCTTTGGCGCAGCTCGGACTGGGGAGGCGTCGGTCGGCCGCCCAGCGGGGCGCCGCACGACGGCCGGCCCTCCGCTCGCTCGGCGCAAGTCCCGCCCGCGCCGGCACGCGGCCGGCCTTGCTCTCCGGCCGCGCCTGGCCGCCCGCGCCCCCGCCGTGCGTGCCAGCGCGACCTACTGCCCGGCGCTTCCCAGCATCGGCAAACTCCATGACTGTCGCGCACTTGCGCCCGCTTCCCCGAAGAGGCTTTCCCGCGAAGCGACGAGCGCGGTGGAGCGCGGCTTGCAATTCTCCCCAAGGGCGCGCGCCGAAGCATTGGCGCTGCGCACCGTTGAGATGAGCGGGCTTCACATCGGCCAATCCCAGCCTCGCCCTCCGTCACTGTCCCGGCACAACCAACACCTCGCTCGAAAGCGAGGGAGCGCCCGTTTCTGCGTGCTCCGACAGGGCGAGCGGCGCAGCCCGGCCTCGCCTCGCGACGCCGACCGGAGGGGGAAGGATGGAGAGCAGGGTGGAGCGCCTGGAAGTCTTCATCGACGACGAGCCCGCCCCTGTCCGAATCCTCCTCAGGCCGCCGTTCAAGTTCCAGCTCGAGACCCGTAGCCTGCCGAAAGGCCGCCACGTCCTCCGGGTCGTCACCCTCCGAGCCGACAACCGGCGTGAGGAGCGGCGGATAGCGTTTCGGACCGAAGACGTCCCCTGCATCTACTTCGAGGGCATCGCCGCTCCGTCGAGGGCCGGGAGGGCCAGGGCGCGCTCGAGAGGCACGCGGCCCGAGCTGAGGCGCTGGCCGCTGATCGCGCTCGTTTTCGTGGTCGGCGCCGCCTTGTGGGCCTACGCGAGATCAGGCGGACCGGCGCCTCGACCCACGAGCGCGCCCGTCGAGGCCGCGGGCTGGTCCGCCCTCGAAGGCGCGGCGCCGGGGCCCGCTCAGCCGGTCGAGCAGCGCGTCGGCGCCTTCCTCGCGAGCCGCTGCGCCGGCTGTCACGGTCCGCAAGCTCCCCGCCACCCGGGCCGAGGGCCTTTGCTCGATTCCCGGCTCGTCCCACGGACCGTCGAAGAGCTCACCTCCGTCGTCGAACGCCACTTCGGCGGCCGGTTGCGGTGGTACGAGGCGCCCCTGTCACCCCAGGAGGCGAGCGCGCTCCTCGAGCTCTTGCGTCAGCAGGCGAGTACCACTGGCGGCGAGGGGGGCGCGGCGCCAATTAGGTAGAACGAATCTCCGCAACTCGCCCGGCCAAGTGCTTTCTGGGCCTTCGGCGCGCACTCCGCCAGATCCGAAAACCTCGTCGCGAGCGTGGCGCTCGGAGCATCCCTGCTCCACGGCTGGTTCTGCCACGGGTGCAGCGTTGCCCGTTACCGATTCCCCGGGGGCAAGAACCCGAACCCTCGTCATTCGCAGCTCGCCGCTTTCCGTCGCGCCGCCACTCTTTGGCACGGGAAGTGCCAATCCGCGCCCGTGAACTGGGAGGCCAACCATGAATTCCCCGCGCTGCCGCTACTGGTTGGCGTTCGCCGTATCGGTCCTGGGCTGGCTCTTCAGCTATCTCGGCCTGTTTCCTGCCCTCTTCTTCGTGCGCGCGCACTGCGCGTTCGGCGGTGAGACCGAAGACCAGATCGTCGGCTTCGCCCTTGCGACGATCACTTGGCTAGTCGCCCTCGGCCTGCTCGGGCTGGGCAGGCGCGCGCTTGGGCAAACCGGATGGTTGGGGCTCGTACACGCGGTCGCGTTTATCCCCACGCTCGTGTTGCTCGCAGTCCCGCTGTGGCATTCGACCGTGGGCGGAATCGCGCTCTGCTCTGCCTTCGAAGAGAGCTCGGCGCGCGAAGAGTGGGCTTCGCCCGCCACGCCTTTCGAGAGGCTCGTGCCGGTCGCGACCCTCGCCGCCGTCGCAGCCTTCGCCTTCGCCGGGCTGCGGGCGGTCCGCCGCGGGCGCTCGGACACGCTCTGCGGCCCGCTGGCCGCACGCGACGACAAGGCTCCGGGCGCTCCACGGCAGGCTCGGCCGAGGTGGCTGCGTATTCGCTATCTGGCCATCGGCGCCACGATGGCGGTCGTTCTCCTGCGCGCAGCGTGGTTGGTCTACGCGAGCTGGCTCTCGCCGCAGTCGGCCGGCAGCAGCCCGCAGGGTCCGAGCCTCGCCGCGGCGCCAGCGGGCCGGATCCCGCAGGACGCGGGGACGGACGCGGGGATGGGCGCGGCGATGAGCGACGAGGAGCGTTGCAAGCGCGCCACCTGGCCCGAGAAGCTGCGCGTCGAGGAGCCGACCGGCGAGCCCGAAGTCAACTGCCACGAGCTGTTCTGCCGCATGCACGATGCCTGCGGCCCGGCCATCCTGCCCTCGCGCGAGAAGATCGATTGCGGCGGCTGCGAGCCGCCGCGCGTCTGCGACCCGACCACGCTGCGGTGTTGCCGCCGGCGACCTGATGCCGAGCTCTGCGCCTCGTGCAAATCCGCCGACGAGGTGCTCTCGATGGCCGACTGCGGCCAGAATTGGCTCGTCGTCTGCGACGGCTGCTGCGTCGGCGACCGCCCGCTGTACGGGGACCCTCCGAAGATCATGCGCCTCGCCTACGGCTTCGTCTTGCTCGAGCCGGGTGGTCGGGCAGAGCTCGAGCTGAGCGAGATCGAGGAGCCGGCGACCACCGTCGGCACCTGGCGGCGCGAGGGCGAGGAGCGGCTGGTTGCCGAGTTTGATTACGACACCGCCACGCTCGACGAGGCGATGATCAATTTCGGCTGCGCCGAGTATGTCGCCAACGATGTGTACCACTGCCCCGACGGGCCGGGCGCACGCGACTGTTTCGCGCGCGAGGCGGAGAAATGCGCCAAGGCGCGCTGGAACGGAATCAAGCGCCGCTTCGGCAAGCGCTCGGCGCGCTTCAAGGTGACCGTCGAGCTCAAGCGCGGGCCCAACGGCGAGCTGCTCTCACGCACCCAAGGCCGCGACCCCAAGCCGGTACCGGGCAAGGAGCGCTTCGAGGTTCCAGGACACTCAGATGAATTCCGGAAGACCGGCGACTGCTTCTTCGTCCCGCGCTAAGTGACGACCTTCGCGACTGAGCGGGCGCACGCGAGGTGGAGTCTCCCTCTCGACGATCGCTGCGGCGCGCCACCGAGCGGCCGCGGCGATAGCGCCTGCCCAGCGAGGCCTCGCGCCAACCTTACGGAACAACCCGCTCCGGGATGCGAACCCGCGCCAAGCTCACCGGCGCCGGGTCCCCCGCATCCCGGGCAGCGCGAGCTGGCGCATACCCGCCTTGCTCGTCGCCGAACGAGGCTCGGGTCTCTTCGCCAGCGACGGCGAGGGCGCCGCGCGCGAGGGTGGCCGCGCCGGGCCGAGCACCGTCATCCCGCCGTACTCGTGGGAGCGCCTTCGCTCCTCGGCGACGAAGGCGTCGAAGCTCGGGCCTTCGGCGGCCGCCTCCAGCCGCCGCGCCTCGCGATCGAGCCTGCGCAGGGCCTCCAGCTTCTCGTCGCGGCCGAGCTTCGCCTGATCGACCGCTCTTCGCAGAACGAGCAGGGTCTTGTCGTAGACCTTGAGCGGCACGGGGAACGGGTGGCCGTCCTTGCCGCCGTGCGCGAGCGAGAAGCGGGCCGGATCGCTGAAGCGGCACGGCGCCCCGTAGATAACCTCGGCCACGCTCGCGAGCGAGGCGACCGTCCGCGCGCCGAGCCCCGGGGTGAGCAGCAGATCCTCGAAGTCGGCCGGGGCTCGCTCGGCCGCCGCCGCCAGGGTGCCGTGGAGCCGCCGCAGCACGACGTCGCCGGCGGTCACCTCGTGGCGCGCGGGCATCTGCAGGTGCGGCAACAGGGCCGCCTGGGGCGCGGGCGAGGCGGCCGGCAGAAGCTTGCGCGCGACGGCGAGCACGCGGTCGGGACCGCCGCGGGCCAGCTCGAGCTGCGCCTCGCGCGAGGCCTTGGCGCGATGGTCGGTCAGGTTGACGATGACGCCCTGCGCGCGGCCCTCGATGGCCGAGTGCGGCTCGTCTACGAAGCTCTTCAGGTTCTCGGAGAGCCAGTGGTAGCGGCGCGCCTGGCGGCGCTCGGTGTTCATCCCCTGCTGGACGACTGTCCAGCTCCCGTCGTCGGTAACGAAGAAGCCGTGCAGGTAGAGGTCGAACCCGTCCTGGATGGCCGCGCTGTCGACCTTGGCGACCAGGCGGCTCGAGCGCGCGAGCGCTTCGCCGTCGAACCCGACCCGCTCGCCGATCTCCACCAGCTCGGCCGGAGTCTTGCGCGAGTGGCGGCCTCGTCCGCCGCAGACGTGCAGGCCGAGCTCCCACTCGACCGGCGCGAGCCCGCGCTTGAGCGCGCCGACCACGCTCGTCGTGATGCCCGACGAGTGCCAGTCCATGCCCATGACCGCGCCGAACGATTGGAACCAGAACGGGTGCGCGAGCCGGCGCAGCAGCTCCTGGCGGCCGAGCTCGTGGACGATGGCCTCGACTATCACGCGACCGAGCCTCGCCATCCGATCGGCGAGCCATTCAGGAACTCGCCCGCCGTGCAGGGGCAGGTCTGCGCTTCCGGTTCGGTGTCCCATACAGATGTTCAGGTTAGCGGCCAGGCTCCCGCCCGACAACCGCCGCGAACAGTTTCAAATCGAGAACACTTCGAGCGACAGGCGGAACGGAAGTTTCTATGATCGGCGTACGGCCGCCGGCCGGCAGTGGGGCAGGAAGCTCTTGGTCACCTTCGCGCACAGCGACCGAGAAAACACGCGTGACGACCAATCCCAAGCCACCACGCGCAAGGGAAGTTGAGCCAGAGGGGGGCTGATGCACGACTGGACCTGCAGGGTGCCGCACGCGGAGCTCGCGGCGCGCATCGCTCAAGTCTCACCTCTGGTCGAGGTGGCCTCGAAGACCGTCTCGCTGCTGTCGGCGTCTGGGCGATCTGGCACACGCCGTCTTGATAGTCGATCGAGACGGCGTCGTGCTGCTGGCGAGCGCGAGCCGGGTCGAGGCCTCGGAGCTCGGCGCCGAGGCGGGCGCTGACTGGTCGAAGGTGCTCGGCGGCGCGACCGAGGCGAGGCCGTCGCTCCTCGCGAGCAACCAGCCCTTCGAGTCGATCCTCGGCGAGCTCTCGCTCGTCGGCGCGCCGCTGCTCGGGCCCCGAGGCCCCTACGGCACGCTGCTGCTCTGCGCGCGCGCGCCGGCCGATCCCCAGCGCCGGGCGCTGGTGCAGTCTGCCGCGGCGGTCATCGGCGAGAACCTGACCGCGCACGCGGTCGCCCAGCCGGCCGACGACCCGAGCGAATTCAGCGCCGAGCAGTTACGCGGCTGGCTGGCCGAGATCGTGCGCCAGGCGCCCGGAGGCCTGGCGGTCGCCGACTGCCGGACCGGCCGCATCGTCCTCGCCAACCGCGCAGCCGAACTGGCGATGAAGAGCAACCTCCTGACCGTCGGGGTCCTCAGCATCGGTGAGAAGCCTCTCTTCGACCCGCGGCGCGCCGACGGCAGCCCGCTGCCGCCCGAGGAATGGCCGATGGTGCGCGCGCTTCGGGGCGAGACGGTGACCGGCGAGGAGATAGAGCTGAGGCGCCCCGACGGCACGAGCTTCTTCGCCAGCCTCAGCGCGGGCCCGGTCAAGGACGCCGACGGCAAGACGGTCGCGCTCGTCATCACCTTCCAGGACATCACCGCCCGCAGGCAGGCCGAGCGCGAGCGCGAACGGCTCCACGAAGACGAGAGGAAGGCGCGCGAGGAGGCCGAGCGCCAGGCCGCGATGCGCGAGCGCCTGATGGCCATCCTCAGCCACGACCTGCGGCAGCCGCTCTCGCTGGTGAAGCTCAACGTCGACATGCTCGCCCCGTCGGTCACCGGATGCGAAGCGAGCCTCGAGCTGGTGCGCCGGGGCGTCAAGCAGATGGAGTCGATGATCGCCGGCCTGCTCGACTACAACCGCTGCGTCAACGGCGGGATGCCGATCTCCCGGTGCGACGCCGACCTGCGGCACATCGTGGCGGCCGCGCTCGAGCAGATCCATCCGTCGAGTCGCGGCCGCATCGAGCTCACCTTCCAGGGCGACTGCCGCGGCTGCTGGGACGCCGACAGGCTGCAGCAGGCCTTCGGGAACCTGCTCACCAATGCGGTGCGCCACGGGGATCCCACCGGGCACATCTTCGTGCAGATCCGCGGCCTCGAGGACTCGGTGGTGCTCGAGGTCCACAACCGCGGCGAGCCGATCCCCTCCGCCATCCTGCAGAAGCCCTTTGCGGCATTTCAGCGCGGGCCCAAAGGCTCGGGCCTCGGGCTCGGCCTGTACATCGTCCACGAGGTGGTGCGCGCCCACGGGGGCAGCATCGCCGTCGAGTCATCCTCCGAGGCAGGGACGCGCTTTCTCATCACGCTGCCGCGCGCGGCGTGAGGGCTCGGGTCAGGACGCATCCAGGCGCGCTGGGCCGGGGGGACGACGACCCCATGCCGATCGAGGGTCTGCCGCTGCTGGGCTCCGCGGGCTACCAGCCTCGGCGGCCGCGGTCACAGATCGGCGCGCGGCCGCGCCGGGCCTGAAAACTCCGAGGTACGGGCGCCGATCGTCGCGACGGCTATCGCGCAGCGAGGCGCGACCAACCGGCCGGCAGCGCAGCCGCGACCGCGGCGATCTTCATCGCGTCCCCGGCGAGGAAGGGTACGGCGCCCTGCAGCAGCGCGGCCTGCGGCGGTACGAAGCTGGCGAGCCAGAGCACGCCGAAGCCGTAGATGACGGCGTTGCCGAGGACCATCGCCGCCACGGTCGTCGCCGCCCGGCGATCCCAGCCGCGCTCCGCGAGCACACCCACGAGCGCCGCGGCGAAGACAAAGCCGACGAGGTAGCCGCCAGTCGGACCGGCCAGGCGCGCGAGGCCCCAGGCGCCGCTGGCGAAGACGGGCATCCCGACGAGCCCCTGGCCGATGTAAGCGATCACCGAAAGCGCCCCGAGCCTGCTGCCGAGCAGCAGCCCGGCGAGCAGGACCGTCATGGTCTGCAGCGTCAGCGGCACCGGCGTGAAAGGCAGCGGGATGGCGACCAGCGACGACAGGCCGATGACCAGACCGAAGAAGACGACGAGGCCAGCCTCGAGCATCGCGGTGCGCCTCGGCAGCAGGGCGTCGACCAGAGTCTGGGCGTGGGCGGTGGGCATGGCCGTCTCCTGGCGATAAGCGCGACTGAGCGCGCGAGGCTGGCGGCGAGTACTAATCGAGGCTCGCGCCGCAGACAAGCAGGCTGGTGCCCTACGGTTCGACACGCCGCCGGCCGGGCGTGCCTCGTCTCCATAACGCGACGGGCGCCTCGATATCTCCCTCCGGCCAGCCGCACGCTGGTCGGCATTCCGATGACCGCGCTGCAGACCTTGCGCCCCTCACGGAAGCCTGCTTGTCTGCCTGCCCCAGGGAGGAGAGAGCCAATGACCAACCGCGACCTCATCGAAGCCGCCTTCGCCGACCGCTCGCGTCTTCAAGAGCCGGCCGTGCGCGGAGCAGTCCTGGCGACCATCGCCGAGCTCGACTCGGGCGACATCCGGGTCGCCGAGAAACGAGGCGGCGAGTGGCAGGTCAACGCCTGGGTCAAGCAGGCGATCCTCCTCTACTTCGCCATCGCCGAGATGAAGGACTGGGAGGCCGGGCCGCTCGCCTTCCACGACAAGATCCCCGTCAAGCGCGACCTCGCGAAGGCTGGCGTGCGGGTCGTGCCGCCGGGGACCATCCGCTACGGCGCCCACGTCGAGCCGGGCGCGATAGTGATGCCCGGCTACGTCAACATCGGCGCCTGGGTCGGCAGCGGGGCGATGGTCGACACCTGGGCGACGGTCGGGAGCTGCGCGCAGATAGGCCGCAACGTCCACCTGTCGGGCGGCGTGGGGATCGGCGGCGTGCTCGAGCCGCCTGGCGCGACGCCGGTGATCATCGAAGACGGCTGCTTCATCGGCAGCCGCTGCATCGTCGTCGAGGGCGTGCGGGTCGAGGAGGAGGCGGTGCTCGGCGCCAACGTCGTGCTCACCTCTTCGACGCAGATCATCGACGTGACCGGCGAACAGGAGGTCGTCTACCGCGGCCGCGTCCCGGCGCGCTCGGTGGTCATCCCCGGCACGCGGATGAAGAAGTTCCCGGCCGGCGAGTACGGCGTCGCCTGCGCCCTCATCATTGGCAAGCGCTCCGAATCGACCGACCGCAAGACGAGCCTCAACCAGGCGCTGCGCGACTTCAGCGTCGCGGGGTGAGGGCGGCAGTCGAGAGTCGAGGGTCGAGAGTCGAGAGTTGGAAGGGCTGGCGTGACGTTCGAGACGGAGTCGCCCGACCGCGCTCGACTGCAGTAGTGCTCGGACCCCAACGAGATTGCGCGAACGGAGGCGGCCGTGGCCGACACTATCGAGAAGCGACTCGCTGACCTCACTGTCGAGCTCTGCAGCATTCCCTCGGTCACCGGTGATGAGAAGGCTATTTGCGACCACGTCGAGCGCTGGGCGCAAACGCGTCTGCCGGGCCGTCCGCTTCGGCGCATCGGCAACACGCTCATCGTCGGCAGCTTCGAGGACCCGCGGGCCACAATCGCGCTCGTCGGCCACCTCGACACCGTGCCTGGCCGCCCGGAGGACTTCCCGGCGCGCATCGAGGGCGATCGCGTCGTCGGGCTCGGCGCCTCCGACATGAAGAGCGGCGACGCGGTGATGATGGCGCTCGCCGAAGACCTCGACCTCGCCGCCCTGCCCCACAACGTCGTCTTCATCTTCTACGACCGCGAAGAGGGGCCCTACGAGGAGAACGGCCTCGGACCGGTGCTCGAGCAGATGCCGGAGGTGGCCCGGACCTCGTTCGCCGTCTTCCTCGAGTCCTGCAACAACGAGCTGCAGATGGCCTGCATGGGCTCGATGCACGCGCAGGTCACCTTCCGCGGCAAGCCCGCGCACAGCGCGCGCCCTTGGCAGGGCGAGAACGCCATCTACAAGGCCGCGGGCCTGCTCGCCGAGCTGGCGGCTCGCGAGCCGCGGCGCGTGGAGATCGAGGGCTTCGAGTACTTCGAGGTGATCTCGGCGACGCTCGCCCAGGGCGGCAGGGCGCGCAACGTCGTCCCCGACAGCTTCTCGCTGAACCTCAACTACCGCTTCGCCCCCGGCAAGAGCCTCGAGCAGGCGGAGCAGGAGCTGAGGGCCGTGATCGGCGACCGCGCGGACGTCGAGATAGTCGATCGCTCGCCCGCCGGCGCGGTCTGCGCGACCAACCCGCTCTACCAGCAGCTCCAGCGCATCAGCGGCGCGCCCGCCACGCCGAAGCAGGCCTGGACCGACGTCGGCCGCTTCGCCGCGCACGGCATCGACGCCGTCAACTTCGGCCCCGGCCTGACGAGCCAGGCCCATCAAGCGGGCGAGTTCGTCCCCGTCGCGAACATCGTCGCGAGCTACCGGATGATGCGCGCCTTCCTGGAGGCGAGTTGTGAGTTCTGAGCTTTGAGTTGTGAGTTTTGAGTTCTGAGTGGGTTGCGGGCCACCCGTCGGGCTCGATCCAGGCCGCAGGACGGCGGCTCACCACTCACAACTCATAACTCATGACTCACAACTAGCTCGGAATTCCTTCTTTCGCGCCCTGTTCTCGCGCTTGGAGCCGGCCGAACACCCCGCGAGCGCCCCCATGCCCGACGCTTGGCGCTGCGCGCCGCGGTTGCTAGTGCCTCTCCGACCAGGAGACCTCCCGATGAGAACCCGATTCCTGATGGCAACCCCTGCCGCGCTGCTCGTCTCGGCGCTGGCTGCCGCCGCTCCGGCCGAGCGACCGCAGGTCGAGGAGCACACGCTCCCCAACGGTATGAAGGTCCTCATCCTCGAAGACCACGCGGCGCCGGTCGCCACCTTCAGCGTCTTCTACAAGGTGGGCAGCCGCAACGAGACCACCGGCAACACCGGCAGCGCCCACCTGCTCGAGCACATGATGTTCAAGGGCACCAAGCGCTTCGGCAAAGGCCAGATCATGGCCTCGCTCGACCGCATCGGCGCCCAGTGGAACGCGACCACGTTCTACGACTACACGAACTATTACGCGACCGTCCCCATCGAGAAGCTCGACTTCGTCATGGGCCTCGAGGCCGACCGGATGCGCAACTCGCTCATCCTCGACGAGGAGCGCGAGCTCGAGCGCGTCGTCGTGCGCAACGAGCTCGAGCGAGGGGAGAACTCCCCGGTGCGCTCGCTGCTGCACGAGGTGTGGGCCGCGGCCTTCAAGGCCCACCCCTACCACCACCCGGTCATCGGCTGGAGCTCGGACGTCGAGGGCGTGCCGACCGCGAAGCTGCGCGAGCTCTACCGGACCTTCTACCAGCCGGACAACGCCATCGCCGTCGTCGTCGGCGACTTCCGGGCCTCCGAGGCGCTGGCGATGGTGCGCAAGCACTTCGCCAAGCTCCCGGGCGGCCACCGCTTCCCCGAGCTCTACACCGTCGAGCCCGAGCAGAAGGGCCAGCGCCGCGTGACGGTCCGCAAGGCGGGCGACATGAAGGTGGTCGCCATGGCCTGGAAGGCGCCCCAGGCCGCCCACGAGGACATGGCCGCGCTCAAGCTGCTGCACCTCGTGCTGTCGGGCGAGCTCGACCTCGGCCCCTTCGGCGATCCGCTCGACGCGGGCATCTCCAACCGCCTCTACCAGGCGCTCGTCGAGAAGGAGCTCGCGACTTACGCGGGCGTCGATTACGTGCCGATGAAGGACCCGGGCCTCTTCATGGTCCTCGCCCTTCCCCGCCCCGACGTCGAGCTCGCGCGGGTCGAGGAGGCCATCCGCGAGCAGATCGAGCGGCTGAAGAACGAGCCGGTCGAGGCCGCCGAGCTCGCCCGCGCCAAGGCCCGCGCCGCCGCCGCCTTCGGCCTGATGCAGGACGGCACCAACGGGCGCGCGATGCTCCTCGGCTACTTCGCGGCGGTCGCCGACTGGAGGCTCGCCGACAGCTTCGTCGAGCGGGTCCAGCAGGTCACCGCCGAGGACCTGCAGCGGGTCGCCAAGAAGTACTTCGACGACTCGAAGCTGACCGTCGGCTGGTTCGAGCCCACCTCCGCGGCAGCGGCCGGCGAGCGGGCCTCGATCGGCGAGGCGATGCAGCGCGCCGAGGCCTACCGCGGCTTCGACGGCCGCTCGCTGCCAGCCGCAGCGAAGACCGCGACCGCCGCCAGCCGGCGCTCGAGCCGCAAGGCCGAGCCGGTCATTCGCACCGAGCTACCCAACGGCCTCGTCGTCCTCGTGCGCGAGAACCGCTCGAGCCCGACCTTCAGCATTGCGGGATCGATCAAGGCGGGCGGCGTCTTCGACCCGAAGGACAAGCCGATGCTCTCCGCCCTGACCGCGAGCTCGCTGATGCGCGGGACGAAGAAGCGCTCGAAGCTCGAGCTCGCCCAGTCGCTCGAGCAGGTCGGCGCCTCGCTCGACTACTCAGGTGGCGCCGAGACGGTCACCCTGAGCGCCGGCGGGCTCTCCCGCGACTTCGAGCGGGTCCTCGACCTGCTCGCAGAGACGATGACCGAGCCGGCCTTCCCCAAGGACGAGGTGGACAAGCTCAAGCGCGAGGCCGTCGCCTCGCTCAAGCAGTCCGAGGACTCGCCGACCACGCGCGCGCGGCGCGCCTTCTACCAGGGCCTCTACCCCGAGGGACACCCGTACTACGCCCCCTCGCTCGAGAAGACGATCGCTGCGCTCGAGAGCCTGCAGCCTGCCGACCTCGCCGCGTTCCACGCCGCCCGCTATGGCGCGAACGCGACGGTGCTCGCCATCGTCGGCGACGTCGACGCGATGCGGGCCATCGAGGCGATCAAGCGCCGCTTCGCCGGGATGAAGAAGGTCGCCCGCCCCGAGATCGTCATCCCGCCAGTCGCCGTGCGGCGCGCGGCCGCCCGCGAGGTGGTCTTCGTGCCCGAGAAGGCCAACGTGGACGTGATGCTCGGCCACCAGGGCGTCATCACTCGCACCGATCCGGAGTATTACCCGGCGCTGATCGCCAACTACGCCTTCGGCGGCTCGGCCTCGGCGCGCCTGTTCCAAGAGGTGCGCGACCGGCTCGGGCTCACCTACGGCATCTACTCGTCGCTCTCGTCCGGCCACGGCGCCGGACCCTGGAGCGTGTGGATGACGCTCAACCCGTCGAACGTCGAGCAGGCAGTCGAGGTGGTCAAGCGGATGACGCGCGAGCTCGTTCAGAAGGGGCTCACCGACGCCGAGGTCGAGGCGGCCAAGGAGACGCTCGTCGGCAAGTACAAGGTCGGCCTGGCCACCAACTCCGGCATGGCCAGCGCGCTCGCGCTCTTCGAGGGCTACGGCCTGCCGAGCAGCTTCGTCGATGAGCACGTCGCGCGGCTGCAGGCGGTCACCCGGGCCCAGGTCTCCGCGGTGCTCAAGAAGTACTTCCACCCCGACAGCCTGCTCGAGGTGATCGCGGGGACGTATCCACCCAAGGGCGACGCGACGATTGCGCCGCAGAAGTAGCGCCGGCCTTCGTGCCGGCGCCCCGCGGCATGACCGACCCGGTGGCGGAGCTGGAGCTCCGCCCTCCATCGCTTTCGCCCGCCGGCCTTCGTGCCAGCGCCCGCACGCTTGGCCGATCCGGTGGCGGGGCTGGAGCTCTGCCCTCCATCGCTCTCGGCTCGCCGGCCTTCGTGCCGGCGCCTCCCCGACCGCCGAACCGCCGGCGCAACCGATTCCGTTGCAGTCCGATGCGCCTTTCGTAAGATGGCGAACTTTCCACCCTTTCCGACGAAAGCCGGACCGGACCGGGCACCCGCACAAGGAGCAGTCAGAGGATGAAGATCTCCGTCATCGGCAGTGGATACGTGGGCTTGGTCGCCGGGACCTGCTTCGCGGACACCGGACACGACGTCGTCTGCATCGACCGCGACGCGGCGAAGATCGCGATGCTCAACTCCGGCGGGGTCCCCATCTACGAGCCGGGCCTCGAGGAGCTCATCAGGCGCAACGTCAAGGACGGCAGGCTCTCCTTCTCGACCGACCTGCAGTCGGGGGTCGCCAGCTCGGAGGTCGTCTTCATCGCCGTGGGCACCCCGCCCGACGAGAACGGCGAGGCCGACCTGCAGCACGTGCTCGCCGCGGCGCGCGAGATCGGCAAGACGATAACCCGCTACACGGTGGTCGTAGACAAGAGCACCGTGCCCGTGGGAACCGCCGACAAGGTGCGCGAGGAGATCCGCAAGGTCACCGACGTCGAGTTCGACGTGGTCTCCAACCCCGAGTTCCTCAAGGAAGGGGCGGCCATCGACGACTTCATGAAGCCCGACCGCGTGGTCATCGGCGTCGAGAGCGAGCGCGCCCGCAAGATCATGGGCGAGCTCTACGCGCCCTTCGTGCGCACCGAGAACCCCATCCTCTTCATGGACCCGCGCTCGGCCGAGCTGACCAAGTACGCCTCGAACTCGATGCTCGCGGTGCGCATCAGCTTCATGAACGAGATCGCCCAGCTCTGCGAGCGCGTCGGCGCCGACGTTGACCTCGTGCGCAAGGGCATGGGCGCCGACCGGCGCATCGGCTACCCGTTCCTCTTCCCCGGGGTCGGCTACGGCGGAAGCTGCTTCCCGAAGGACGTCAAGGCGCTCATCGCCACCGCCCAGCAGCACGGGCTCGAGTACGACATGCTGCGCACGGTCGAGCGGATCAACGCGCGGCAGAAGAAGGTGCTCGTCGAGAAGGCCGTCAAGCACTTCGGCGACCTGGGCGGCAAGGTCTTCGGCGTCTGGGGCCTGGCCTTCAAGCCCAAGACCGACGACATGCGCGAGGCCCCGTCCATCGAGATCATCGAGGGCCTGATAGGCAAGGGCGCGCGCGTGCAGGTGACCGACCCGGTGGCCAGCGAGGTCGCCAAGAGGATCTTCGGCGACCGCGTGCTGTTCTGCCCGGGGCCTTACGAGGCCATCGAGGGCGCCGACGCGCTGTGCGTCGTCACCGAGTGGAACGAGTTCCGGCACCCGGACTTCGAGCGCATGAAGGCGCTGATGAGGAGCCCGGTGGTCTTCGACGGCCGCAACGTCTTCGACCCGGCGAAGATGCGCGAGCGCGGCTTCGTTTACTACGGCATCGGGCGGCGCTAGCAGGTCGGCGGAAGGTCGAGCGGCCGGTCCAGGCCGGCCCAATCGCGCGGAGGGCGCGAGCCGCCGCGGGCGGCCTCATCGGGACGACGGGGAATCCACGTGGCTGATCTACAGGCCCTCAGCACGCTCGAGCCAGCGGGCAGCGAATCGCCGAAGGCGTCCGCCCCGGCGCCGCTCCCGCTCGCCGTCCTGCGCGCGCTGCGGCCGCGCCAGTGGACCAAGAACGCGGCCGTCCTCGCGCCGCTCGTCTTCGCCCACAAGGCGCTCGAGCCCTCGCTCGCGCTGCGCGCGCTCGTGGCGACGGTCGCCTTCTGCCTGCTCTCGAGCGCGGTGTACATCTTCAACGACCTCGCCGATCGCGAGAACGACAGGCTTCACCCGACCAAGCGCTTCCGCCCCATCGCCAGCGGCGAGGTCGGCACCGGGTTGGCCGTCGCCTTGGGCCTCGCGCTGGGAACGTGCGGCCTCGCGGCGTTCTGGCTCCTCGGGATGCCCGCATTCTTCGGCGCCCTCGGCTACCTCGGCCTGCAGGTTGCCTACACCGGGCTGCTCAAGAAGCTCGTCATCCTCGACGTCATCGCCATCGGGACCGGCTTCGTCGTGCGCGTGGCGACCGGCGCGCTCGCCATCGACGTGCCCATCTCGAACTGGCTGTACATCTGCACCTTCCTGCTCTCGCTGTTCCTCGGCTTCTCCAAGCGGCGCGCAGAGCTGGCGCTGCTCGACAAGGACGCCGCTTCGCACCGGGCGAACCTGAGCGAGCTGTCGCTGCCGCTGCTCGATCAGCTCATCTCGGTGGTGACCGCCTCCACGGTCGTCTCGTACGCGCTCTACACGATGAGCGAGGAGACGGTGCGCAAGTTCGGCACCGACAACCTCAAGTTCACCATCCCCTTCGTCGTCTACGGCATCTTCCGCTACCTGTACCTGATCTACCGGCGCAACGAGGGCGGCAGCCCGGAGAAGCTGCTGCTGAGCGATGCCCCGCTGCTCGTCGACATCGGGCTGTTCACCGCCATCGTCGCGGCGGTGCTCTATCTGTGACCGACTGATGAACGAGCGTGCGTTCGTGCGCTACCGATGCTCGCTTGGCATCGGCCGGCGCGGACGGAAAGGCGGAGCACTCTGGTTGGGGAGGCTCTAGAAGAGATCCGGTCGAGCACTTCCGCGAGAGCGCGACGGGTCCGTACCGTCACGGAGTACGGCGTGGCCTCTCCTGGAAGACCGGTGTGTACCGGGCGGGGCGACTCGCTTGGAGGTTTTCGACAGCTCACTGGTGATCGCCAGACCGGCGATTGCCAAGCTCTTGATTGCGAAGCGGCTGGGAAGGCCTCTCTCGCGCGCGAGGTGGTAGGGAATGAATGAGACGACGATCAGCGAGACTCGCAGCCGGGCCGAAAGGCTTCTCGACCGCCTCCTCGAGCAAAGGCTGCTCGAGCTCGAGTGCGGCACGGACCAGGCGAAGCTCGCCGCGGGAATCTCGCAGGTGCTCGAGACCGACTCCGACCCACGCGCCCGCGCGGCGAGGCTCGCCCAGTGGCTGCTCGGCCAGAACGAGGTCGCCGAGCTGTTCGCCTCCGACGACGAGCTCGCCGCGGTGATCGAGTCGACGTAGAGGGGTTCGAATCGAGGACGCCCGGTCACCCTGTGTCGGACCGGCGCCACGCTCGGTCCTGAGACTGGCATCCGGCGCCCGAGCGAGCTCAGGGCGTCAATCCGTTTGGCCTGAGCGTAGCTGCCGACGCTTGCGTCGGCGGCGAAGTCGAAGGCCCCGTCGGTTTCGTCGCGGCCCCTTGACTCCGCTTCCCGCGTTTTGCGGGAGGCGAGGCTCGGGTGACCGGGGCGGGCCGGGCGCCAATCCGTTCGCGCTGAGCGTGCTGCCGACGCTTGCGTCGGCGGCGAAGTCGAAGGCCCCGTCGATTTCGTCGCGGCCCCTCGACTCCGCTTCCCGCGTATCGCGGGAAGCTACGCTCGGGCTGACCGGTATAGGTTCAAGGGCACAGCCGGCCAAGGGCCCAGTAACAAGCTCCTAACTAACAGCTCCCCCGCGCCTCCCCGATTGAGCGCGCGCGAGCCCCGACGAAGCCCCCTCCCCGCGCAATGCCATTCATCGCATTTTCCCGGACGCGCGCAGCGCTTCAATGATTTGCGCGGCATCTAGGACTCGTTCGAGTCCTCGGGCAATTACGGTGGTGCCGGGCATTTTGGTGGACGCACCTGTGGCTGTA
>JBMNNX010000148.1:0-15000 GCA_050942745.1 Myxococcales bacterium | reverse complement strand
GCGCTTCTTCTGCAACACCCAGCTAAACGAATAGAGCGCGCCGTCCGGGGTCTTCGAGTACTCCTCGAGCCCCTTCTTGAGCAGGCGCGCGATCGTCGACTTCGAGGAGCCCACCGGCCCATGCAGCAGCAAGACGCGTCGCTCGGTGCCATAGCCCTGGGCGGCCGACTTGAAGACGTTGACGAGCTTCATCAACGGCACGTCGAGGCCGTAGATGGCGTCGCGGCCGCCGAACTTCTCGTCCTGAAAGAAGTGATAACGGACGAGCTTTTTCTTGTTATCGATATACTCGGTCTTCCCGTACGAGAGGATCATGTCGTAGATGCGCTGGAAGGCCGTGCGAGTGACTTTGGGGTTCTCGCGCACGATCTGCAGATAGTCCTCGAAGGTGCCCTCCCAGTTCTGCTCCTTGAACTGAGACATGTCCTGCATGGCTGCGATCTTCGCGACCAGCGAGTCTTCGCGCATCTGAAGCATCGGTGGACCTCTCGTGGGCTCGGTTGAACTCCTCTTGCGCGCCCGACCCCGTGCAACACGCGCGAGGGCAGACGCAAAAACTTTTGCACCCTTCCTACAGCCGCACGCCCAGCCCCCTTGCCTTCACCGACGTTCGCGGACGGGCGCCAAACAGGTCGCGCCCATGGGAAGAGGCTCGACTTCGTCCGGCGTCTCCGGCCCGCGCCGCCCCCGGCCCGCCAAGTGCCCGGGATTATAGGGAAGCCGATCCGCGGTGGGCAACCTGCCTCAGCGACGGTGCGGCCAAATCGCTTTTTGCCTTTTTTCCTGCGCCCGGTGAGCGGGTCGCGCAGGCAATCTGGCCCGCCCAGGGGCGTTGGGCAAGCCCGCAGGCGGGCGCCTGCTCGCTTCAGACCTGGCCGAGCGTTCCGTCGCGAGCGGCCTTGCGCAAGGCGGCGCGAAGCACGAGCGCGCTGACCGGCAGCAGCAACCCGCAAGACAGCACCAGGCTCCTCAAGCTCGGCGCGATTTCGGACAGGCCCGCGCCCTGCAGCAGAGCCTCGCGCAGGGCCGCCAGCGCGTGCGTCGCCGGCACCAGGGCCGCCACCGGATGCAGGATCTCCGGCAGGACCTCGACCGGATAGATGATGCCCGAGACGAGGAAGGTGAGCGCGTCGAGCGCCCAGGCCACCGGGTCGCCGCGCTTGAAGACGACGACGAAAGCGGCCGAGAAGATTCCGAACGCGAGGTAGGCCGCCATCCCGAGCCCGAGCGCGACGCAGGCCGACAGGTAGCTCGCCTGCGGAAACTCCGCGCCGAAGAGAAACACCCCGAGCGCGAAGAGCAGCGCCCCGCGCACGGCCGCCGAAAGCAGCGGGTAGAGCGCCACCAGGACGATCGAACCGAAAGGCGGCACCGGCGAGCTGACGAGCGACTCGAGCCCGCCGAAAAGCTGCAGCTCGCGCACCCTCCTCGAAACCCCGGCCATGCCTCCCCTCAAGGGAACGGAGAAGGCTATCCCCACCAAGGCGAAGCGAAAGTAGTCCCCGCCGGAAACCGCGAGCAGCGGCGAGCTGTTGCCGAAGGTCCTCCCGAGGAAGTAGAGGCTCCAGAGCGAGAAGAGCGCTCCAGCCAAGGCGAAGACCGAGCTGCCTCGGTACGAGAAATCGACCAGGAGGTCGCGGCGCACGAAGGCGGCGACCAGTTCGAGCACGCGCCTCACAGCCCGAAGACCTCCCGAGCTAGGCCCTCCACCTCGCACCACTTGCCCTGCGCGCGGATCCTTCCCCCGTCCATGACGACGACCCGGTCGCAGTGAGCCGCCTCGTTCAGGTCGTGCGTGATGAGCAGCACCGCCTTGCCCGAGGAGGAGAGCTCCGACAGCAGATGGCGCGTCCGGGCCGCCGCCCCCGGATCGAGCACGCGGGAGAGCTCGTCGAGGATTAACAGCGACGGCGCGTGCATGAGCGCCTTTGCCAGCGAAACCTTCGCCCTCTCGCCGGCCGAAAGGCCCTGTACGCGCCTTGTCGCGAGGTCAGCGGCGCCAACCCGCTCGAGCGTCTCCGTGAGCCGATCCTCCGCCGCCCCGTAAAGGGCGCGATGAAAGCGCAGGCACTCGACCACATCGAGCCGAGGGTGAAGCGCCGGATCATCGGGGCGCGCGAGGCCCACCTCGCGGCGGGCCGAACCTCCCGCGGCGACGTCTCGGGTTCCGATCAAGGCGGTCCCCGTATCGGGGAGCACCACGCCGCACAGAATGCGCGCGAGCGTCGTCTTGCCCGCCCCATTCGGTCCGACGAGCGCCACTCGCTCTCCGGCCTCGAGACTGAGCGTCAACCCGTCGAGAGCCCGCCGCCGCTTCGCGCGAAATGGGTGTGACACCAGCTCCCGCAGGGAGCGCGGCAGCGGGTACTCCTTCACGAGATCGCGAGCGTGGAGAACGGGCGGCATGGGCGCAAAGAGTGTTGCCCATCTATCAGCTTGCCCCGGAGGCCGAAAGCCCTCGGCCCGTTGCTCGGTTGGCGAGTGGGCGCGCTTGATTTCGAAAGGAGTGCCCCTATCCTCGGGCGCCATGACCGCTTCCGAACAGTCCTCCGCTCCCCTTCCGGTCGCCGAGGCGCGCAGCTCGCCCGCGCACAGAGACCTCGCGCTGGTGACCCTCCTGCTCGCCGTCTTCGCCTTGAGCCGCGGCCTTGTCTTTCCGTTCGCGGAGAACCTCTACGGGGACGCCGTCGTGCGCAGCGAGCTCGCCGAGCGCTGGGCGCGAGAGCCGCACCTCATCACCAGCTTCCAGGACGGCGCCTACCAGTTCGGACCGCTGCACCTCTACCTGATGGGCGGGCTGCTTGAGCTGTGGCCGTCGCGCGAGCACGCAACGCGCCTGGTCAGCCTGCTGGCGAGCCTGCTGATGGTCCTGCCGGTCTACCGGCTCGGGCGACGCCTGTTCTCGCGGGAGGCCGCGCTCGCCACCGGGCTCGCAATGGCGGCCTGGGGCCTGCACATCCAGGCCTCGACCACCGCCGCGAGCGAGGCGGTCTTCCTCACCCTGTTCTTCTTCGCGCTCGACTACCTCTTCAAAGGATTGGACGAGGGCCGGCTCGCGCCCTTGGCCGTCGCGGCGCTGTTCACCAACCTGTTCTGCGCGGTCCGCTACGACGGCTGGCTCTATGGACCGCTGCTGGGGCTCGCCGTCGCCTTCTCGGGCAAGGACCGAATCGCCGGCATCACCCGCGCCGCGGTCTTCCTCGGCCTGAGCGCGCCTTATCCGCTCTGGTGGATGCAGCAGAGCGAGAAGGCCTCGGGCGATGCCCTCTTCGCGCTCCACTACATCGAGCAGTTCCACGGCCAATGGGTCAACGACGGTATCGCCTGGCTCGGCGAGGCGGGCTTCCGGCTGATGGCCCTCTTCTTCTGGCCCGGCAGCCTGCTCGCCACGGCATCGCTTCTCGTGGGCATCTTCGCCATCGCCGGAATGGTGCGCGCCTTCGTGCGCAAGGAGCGCCGCGCGCTCGCCATCCTCGCCATCGTGCCGGCCGCCTACTTCACCTTCCGCGGCGCGGCGCTCGCCAACTTCTCCCCGCTCGCGCGTTTCACCATGGCGCAGGTCGCGCTCTCGCTCTTCTACGTCAAGGACGGCTTCGACTGGATCGCCGGCCGCCTGCCCGCCTGGCCGCGCCGGTCGCTCGCGGTCGCCGCGGGCCTCGTGGCGCTCGGCACGACGCTCTGGCTCGGCAGCTTCACGGCCTGGCGCAGTGGCGTGTGGGAAGACACGCTGCGCCCGATAAGCCCGCTCTCGACCATCCCCAACGATCAGCGGGCCGCCGCGAGCTACCTGAAGCAGGCCGCCGCCCCGGACCACGCGGTGGTCATCGACGAGGCGTCCGACTACGTGGACATCAACGTCGCCTTCTTCACCGGGCTCCCCGACGAGCGGCTGGTGCGCCGGCGCTGGGAAAACTTCGAGAAGCACCTCGGCGAAGTCGGCGCGCCGCGCCTGCTCTTCGCCACCTCGGGCGGCGCGCTCGAGGCCAAGGACGGAGTCAAGGTCGGCGAGCCGCAGCTCTCCTGGCGCGGCTGGCAGTGGCGCAAGGTCGCCCAGCCCTCCGACAAGCTCTTCGTCTACCAGCGGCTCTAACGCTTACTCGAGGTCTTCCCGCTCTTCGTCGGTCAGCGCGCGCCGCAGCAGGCTTATCTGCAGGCGGCCCGCCTGCGTCGTCGGCTCGATGGTCGCCTTGTAGATGCGCTCGTTGGCGCTCTTGGGCGGGAGGGTGAAGACGTACTTGAGCGTCCCAAGCTCCTCGCTGCCCTCGACCTTGGGCTCGACGCCGAGCTTCTCCTTATAAAAGGCGACCACCTTCTCGAGCTTGGCCTTGACGAGATAGACCGCGTGCAGGCTGTCGCGGGAGTCGTCCTTCGTGACGATCGCCTCGTTGTCGACGACCTTGCCCTTCTCGTGAAAGACCGCCATCGGCGCGAAGTCCTTCTGGAGCCGGGCGGCGTCGAACTTCTCGGCCTCCTGGCCGTGCGCCAGCGTGGGAATCAGCAGGGAAAGTGCGATGGCAGCGTAGCGGTTCATGTGCTCTCTCGTTTGCCCCCATACCGAGCGGCCGGAAATCCTAGGGAGCCTTCCGAAAGGCTGTCAATGCGCGCCGCCCCGGCCGCGAGCCTGCAAGCCTCCTCACTCCTTGAGTCTTTCGGCCAAATGGGGATGATCGCCGGGTGTCTTCCCGCGACGAAAACTCCTGCCAGCCTGCCTCGACGCGGCGGTTCGCACGGACGCACTTTCCCGGCAAGAAGATCCTCGTCGTTGACGACGACAAGCCGAACATCTCCCTCATCCGCATGGGCCTCGCCGCCGGCGGCTACGAGTTCGCCGAGGCTTACGACGGGGCGAGCGCCCTCGCGCGAATCCGCGACGCCAAGCCGGACCTGGTGATCATGGACGTGGAGATGCCCGGCCTGAGCGGAGTCGAGGTCTGCCGCATCATCAAGGCCAACCAAGGCGACGGCGCCTTCGGCTTCATCCCGGTCATCCTGATGACCGCCCGAGGCAGCACCGGCAAGGTCGAGGGCCTCGAGCTCGGCGCCGACGACTACCTGACCAAGCCCTTCGACATGCTCGAGCTGTCGGCCCGGGTCCAGAGCATGTTGCGGCTCAAAGCGCTCCAGGACGAGCTCGTCGCCAAGTGCCGCGACCTCGACCGCATGAACCAGGACCTCGAGCGCAAGAGCCTCGAGCTCGAGCGCCTCGCCCGGGTCGATCCGCTGACCGGCCTCTTCAACCGGCGCTACTTCGAGGAGCGCTTCTATTCGGAGTTCGCCCGCTCGCAGCGCTACCGGGTCCCGCTCACCTGCCTGATGCTCGACATCGATCACTTCAAGAAGGTGAACGACACCCGTGGCCACCAGGGCGGCGACCACGCGCTCAAGGAGGTCGCCCTCACCATGCGGCGCACCCTGCGCGACGTCGACCTGCTGGCGCGCTTCGGCGGCGAGGAGTTCGTCGCGGTGCTGCCCGAGACTGCGCAGAGAGAG
Source organism: Myxococcales bacterium (assembly GCA_050942745.1). Lineage (GTDB taxonomy): Bacteria > Myxococcota > Myxococcia > Myxococcales > UBA5297 > UBA10939. Next base: position 9,510 of record JBMNNX010000148.1, on the reverse strand, counting down.
GGCGAGCGGGCGGCCGAGCGGCTTCGCGCCGCGGTCGAGCGCAACAAGATGGAGCACGACGGCAAGCCGCTCCGGGTCACCGTCTCGATAGGCGTCGCGAGCTACCCGGTGCCCGGCATCAACGATCCCGAAGCGCTGCTGCGGGTCGCCGACGACGCGCTCTACCGGGCCAAGCAGCGCGGGCGCAACCGCGTCGAGATTCCCGAGGAGTAAGCCTGTGAGCTTCCGATCCCTGCTGCCGGTCACCTTGCTCGCGCTCAGCGCCTGTGCCGGGCCGGTAGACACCGTCGTCAAGTTCCATCGAGCGCTCGTCTATCGGGACGGAAAGGCCGCGCTCGGCCTGCTGAGCGAGGCCACGCGCGCCGAGCTGGCGAAGCGCGCCGCAGCCGCTCGGGAGGTGAGCGCAGGCGTGATCGCCGCCGATCCCGCCGAGATGATCGTCCAGGGCGACCTCTCCATCTATCCCGACCCCGGCCCGACCGGCGCGCAGGCGGTCTCGGCCAAGCTCGTCAGCGAGCAGCAAGACCGGGCCGAAGTCGAGGTCACCATCGGCGAGGAGCGCCACCGCGTCGCCCTCGTGCGCGAGAGCGGCGGGTGGCGGCTCGAGCTGCCTCTCTCCGGACAACCAGCTCCATGAGCCGATCGTCGCCCAAATCCCTCGCGCCCCGACGCAAGGCGCCTCCTCGCCGAGAGCCCGACCTGCGCGCCGGCGTCCGCGTGCGCGACGAAGACCTGTCGGGCGCCCGCTTCGAAGACGTGTGCCTCGAGCGCGCGGTCTTCAGGAACACGACGCTGGCCCGCTCGCGGATGATCGATGTGAGCCTGAGCAGAGCGCACATCGCCAACGCCGACCTCGCGGGTGCCAGGCTCGAGGACGTCTGTCTCGATCGAGCGACCATCCGCGACGCGAGCTTCAAGGGCGCCCGCCTCGAGGACGTCGATCTGAGCGGGTTGACCATCGTCAACGCGCGGATCGACGGCTTGGTCATCGACGGCCACGACATCGCGGCGCTGCTCGAAGAGGCGCAGGCGGGCCGCGGCCGTCGTAGGCGCTCGCGAGGCTGAGCACGCTTCATCCCCCGCTCACTCCGGCAATGCCGCCAAGGAACGAGAAAGTGGGGGCGAGACCAAGAGCCGATGCGTCGGCGCCTCGCAGACGCCAAGCCGTGCGTTCGAGGGCGAGGATGGCGGGCACTCGATTAGCGGCCGCGCAAGCTCAGCCTCCTGAACCTCTCGAAGGGACTCGGACCGAGCGGTCCCGCTGCGACGGGCGCCGAGCGACCGTCTCCTCACGTCCTTCTTTCGACCGTGGAAAACAACGCCGCGCCGACCACCGCTCACGTCGTTCTTGCTCGACCGCCCACACAAGGATCTGTGGCGCGGTCAGTCGCCGCTCTCCTCTTCTTCCCCGCTTGCGGCCCGCGCGGAGCGCACTGGCGAGCACCGATTCCGCGCCCCCGGCTCGCCGCGTCGGGCACGGACCGCGCGCGCGGCCCGCTCCTCGTAGTAGCGCCGGCTGCGGGCGACGGAGAAGCGGCTGATGGTGATCGAGTGCGTCACCTTCGCCATCAGCGACTCGCGATCGAGCAGCCACTCCGGCCGATACGTCGGCCCAATGCAGAGCCCCTCCTCGATGAGCTGCCGGATGAGCGGCGCGTCATCGACGCGCATCTTGCCGCACAGGAAGGCCTCGAGCAGGCCCGGCTCGGGCATGGCGAGCGCGGCGCGCAAGAAGCTGTAGGTCCGGCAGTAGCCGCGCTGGTAGACCGCGTCCTTGGTGAACGGCGCCCCTCCGGTCAACAGTCCGCCCCGGAAGACGCGCTCGGACATCTGCGCGGCCTTGTGCGGCCCAAAGCGCTCGGCCAGAAAGTGGAAGACCTGTAGGTAGTCGGCGCCGCTCGCGGCCATGTCCACGGCGAGCGTTCGCGCGCCGAGCTCGCGATAGCGCTCGTCGCTGATGCTCTCGGTGAGAAACTCGCTGACCACTCCCCCGCCCTCCTGGCTCTCGGTGTGGCCGGGCAACCCGATGCCGAGCACCGTGAGCACCGGCTGCCGAAAACCGTTGAGGCTCGTGAGCACGTGCCACAGCCCCTCGTGGTGCGCGAGCGCCCGCGCCTGGCGCGGCGTGAAGGTCGCCCCCTTGCGCACCAGCACGCTCCGCGGGCCGGCCGCCGCGTTGGCCGTCAACCGGCTCGACTCGCGCACGCTGCAGGCCGAGCCAAGGTACGGGGCGACCAGGGCGCGCACGAGATCGACGGCCTGCGCCGAGCTGAGCAGCGGCCCCGCAACGCTCGACGGCGGCCGCCCGGCCCACAGCTCGGCGACCTTGAGGTTGTCGACCTGGGGCTGCGCCGCGAACGCGTCGCGCGGATGCCCGTAGATGCGGACCGAGTGCTCGTAGAACGCCTTGGTCCCCCGCGCCGCGAGCATCCCGGCGAGGCTCGCCCCCTCGTCGCACTTCGCCCTGAGCAGCGCCTCGACGGCGTTGCGCCCGCGGATGCGGCGCCGCAGCGCGGCGAAGCTGCGCGCGACCTCCCTCGGGTCGAAGTCGAGCGGCGGATAGGTGACCTCGGGCAAGCGGCGGGCCTTCTGCGCGAAGAAGCGCGCGTGCACCCGCGGGGCCCAGCGAAGCAGCCGCAAGACTTTGAGGGGCTTGTGCAAAGCGACGATGTCGTCGCTCAGCCGGCGCAGGTAGCTCTTGGCGTCGGTCACGCCCCTTTCAAACTGCCGGGCGGCTCTTCTAATCCTCTCTTTCTCCAAATTCGGAGTCGCGAGCCCGATCGAAAAGCGGCCCTTCCGAGGCCCGCTCGCGCGGGCTCCGAGAGCGAAAGAAGGCGCCCGGAGACCGCCGGCAATAACCTTGACGGCCTGCACGTTTGGTGAAACAAGCTGCGCACTTTTCGCCACGAAACCCTGGCCCATCCCGTCCGTCGGCAGCGTGGCGACGAAAAGGAGCCTTTCCCACAATGAAAACCGCACTCTTCAGCGTCGCCGCGGCGGCCCTGGCTCTGTCTGCCTGCAACAAGGCGAGCCTGCCCGCCCCCGCGCCCAACGGACAGACCGCGACCGCCGCCGACCCCGTGGTCGCGACCTACTCTGGCAAGAAGGTCACGATGAACGAGCTGGACACCTTCCTCGCCAAGGATCTGTACGAGATGCGCCGCCAGGGACTCGAGACGATGATCCTGCGCGAGCTCGTCGGGATTGAGGCCAAGAAGGCCGGCCAGAGCGAAGAGGAGTTCCTGCGCGCCATCGCCGAGAAGGCGGCCCCGGCGCCGAGCGACGAGGCGCTTCAGAAGATGTACGAGGCCCACAAGGAGGCCTTCGGCGGCCGCAGCTTCGAGGAGGTCAAGCCCTTCCTCCAGGCCCGCGCCGGCCAGGAGCAGGGCCGGGCGGCCGTGATGGCCTACCTCGACGAGCTCAAGAGCAAGGCCAACCTGCAGATCACTCTGCCCGAGCCGCGCATCAAGGTCGCCGCCGAGGGTCCGTCCAAGGGCCCCGCCGACGCGCCCGTCACCATCGTCGAGTTCTCCGACTTCCAGTGCCCGTTCTGCTCGCGCGCCGCGAAGACCGCCGACCAGGTCATGGCCAACTACGCCGGCAAGGTTCGCCTCGTCTTCCGCGACTTCCCGCTTCCCTTCCACGAGCAGGCCCCCAAGGCCTCCGAGGCCGGCCTGTGTGCCAACGAGCAGGGCAAGTTCTGGGAGATGCACGACGAGATGTTCTCTGCCCAGGACAAGCTCTCGGTGGACGACCTGAAGGCCGCCGCCAAGAAGCTCGGCCTCGACTCGGCCAAGTTCGACGCGTGCCTCGACTCGAACAAGTACGCCGAGCAGGTGAAGAAGAACACCGAGGACGGCAAGGAAGCCGGCGTTCAGGGCACCCCGGCCTTCTTCATCAACGGCCGGCTCCTCTCCGGCGCGCAGCCCTACGAGGAGTTCAAGCGCGTCATCGACGAGGAGCTCGCCAAGAAGTAAGGCGCCTCATCGGCCGATTCTGGAAAGGCGGAGCCCTCAGGCTCCGCCTTTTCTCTTTGGCCTGAAGATGTGTCGAAGACGCTACGCTCAGGCCGAACGGTATGGGCCTCGCCCCAACGCGGAAGGCCATTCGACTCCCGAGATCTCTCAGCGACAGCCCACGAACCGAATCGCCGCCCGCGTCTCGCGCAGCGCCCCTTCGAGCTCGCCGAGCACGTAGTCGATGTCCTCGGCCGTGGTGCCCGCGCCCAGCGAGAAGCGCACCGCGCAGTGCGCCTGCTCGGCAGTCAGGCCCATCGCGAGCAGCGCGTGCGAGGGCTCGGGGTTGCCCGACTTGCACGCCGAGCCCGACGAGAAGCAGATCCCGCGCCTGTCGAGCAGCAGCACGAGCGACTCGCCGCGGATCCCGGGCAGCGTCATGTTGAGCGTGTTCGCCAGCCGGTGCTCGGCGCACCCGTTCTCCTTCGCGCCGGGGATAAGCCGCCGGATGCCCGCCGCCAGCCGATCGCGCAGGGCGCCCAGGCGCTGCATCTCGCCGTGGTGCAGCCGGCGCTGTGCGAGCTCGCATGCCTTGCCGAAGCCGACGATGCCCGCGACGTTCTCGGTCCCCGGCCGCAAGCCGCGCTCCTGCCCGCCGCCGTGCATCAGTGGCTCGAGCTCGACTCCGCTCCTCACGTACAGCGCTCCGACCCCCTTCGGCCCGTGGATCTTGTGGCTCGAGACCGAGAGCAGATCGACCCCCAGCTCCTCGACGTCGAGCGGCAGCCTCCCGAGCGCCTGCACCGCGTCGGTGTGGAAGAGCGCGCCGTGCGCCTTCGCGATGCGCGCGAGCTCGGCTATCGGCTGGATGGTCCCCACCTCGTTGTTCGCGGTCATCACGCTGACCAGGGTCGTGTCCGGGCGGATGGCCAGCTCGAGCGCCCGCGGGTCAACGCGCCCCGCGCCGTCCACCGGCAGCAGGGTGACTTCGAACCCGTGCTCCTGAAACGCGCGGAAGGTCGCGAGCACCGCCGGGTGCTCGACAGCGGTGGTGATGAGGTGGCGCCCGCGCCCGCGGCGCGCCGCCGCCGCGCCCTGGATGGCGAGGTTGTCGGCCTCGGTCCCGCTGCCGGTGAAGATGATGCGCCGCGCGGTGCAGTTGAGGACCTGGGCCACGCGCCGACGTGCCGCCTCCACCTGCGAGCGCGCGCTGCTGCCCGGCGTGTGGATGCTCGAGGGGTTTCCCCACCCCTCGCGCAGGAACGGCAGCATCGCCTCGAGCACCTCGGGATCGAGCGGGGTCGTGGCGTTGTGATCGAGGTAGACGCGGCGCGCCGGCGCCTCGGCGACGGCCGGGGTCACCCGGCAGCTCGCGCCCGCCTCGTCGTCGCCGGGCTCCACCCGCGCGGCCTCGCTGCCCTCGCCGGCCTTCGAGACCTGGCAGAGCAGCGTCTTGTAGACCGGGAAGCCCGAGATCGGATCGTAGTGATCGAGGTTGGTGAGCTCGTTCACGTTGCAGTCCTGCCAGGCCTTTGGGCCGAGCGGGCCGCCGCCTCCCATGCTCGCGTCGATGGCTCCGCGCACGATGTCCTCGGTCACCCGCGCCCGGAAAGCGAGCCTTGCGCGCGGGGTCTCGACCCAGACCTTGTCGCCCTCCCGAATCCCGCGCTCGCGCGCGTCGAGCGCGTTGATGGTCACCGTCGGCTCGGGCTGCTTCTCGGCGAGACCGGCGACGCCGTGGTGCTGGCTGCGAAAGTCGTAGTACGTGCGCGCGCCGGAGTTGAAGACGAGCGGGAAGCGCCTAGCGAGATCGGGACGCGCCAGCGGACCCTCGCGCGGCTCGGTGTAGACCGGAAGCGCGTCGTAGCCGTGCTCGGCGAGCACGGTCGAGGCCGCCTCGAACTTGCCAGTCGGCGTGTCGAAGCCCGGCTTGCCGTCGGGCCGCAGCAGGCCCTTTTCCCACTTGCGGTACTGCATCATCACCGCCGGCACCTGCACGCTGCCGCCGGCCGCGCGCACCTGCTCGACGGTGTAGCCGGTGCCCTCGAGCGCGCGCTCGAGGATCTCCTCCTCGGTCTGCGGGAACAGGTGCCCGTAGCCGAGGCGCCGGGCGAGCTCGGCGAGGATGAGCGCGTCGTTGCGCGCCTCGCCCACCGGCTCGATCAGCCGCTCGCGGATCTTGAAGAGCGGGCCGTAGCGCATGAACGAGGTGTTCTCGTAGCCGGTCGTCGCCGGCAGCACGATGTCGGCGTAGGCCGAGTCGGCGGTGTGGTGGCGATTGATGCAGACCAGGAAGTCGAGCGCAGCGAGCGTCCTGCGCCACAGCGCCGGCTCCGGCCACGCGGTGATGAGCGAGCCGCCGAGGATGATGAGCGCGCGGACGCGGTACGGCTCGCCCTCGAGCACCGACTTGGGCAGCGCGATGGCGTGCGATTCGCCGCGGTAGTGGCTATAGACCGGGAAGCGGTCGCGCCCGAGCGCCTTGCGCACGTCGGGGTTCGGGATGAGGTGACGGCGGTTCTGCGGGAAGCTGTTCTCCTTCATCCGGAAGACGAGCCCGCCCGGCACGTCGAGCTGGCCGGCGAGCGCCCAGAGCGTGAAGACGGCGCGGATGGCCTGCACGCCGCTGTCCGAGTATTCGAGCCCCGTGTACATGACCGGGCAGGCCCCGCGCGCCCCGGCGATGCGCCGTGCGAGGTGGCGGATGGTCTCGGCCGGCACGCCGGTGATGCCCTCGACGATTTCGGACCGGAAGTGCTGCACGAGCTGCCGTAGCTCGGGGAAGCCGTGCATCCACTTCGTTGCGAAGGCCTCGTCGTGCAGCTCCTCCTCGAGCAGCACCTCGATCATCGCGAGCGCGAGCGCGCCGTCGGTTCCGGGGCGGATGGGGATCCACTCCGCGCCCGCGAGCCGCGCCGTCTCGTTGCGCCGCGGATCGATGACCACCACTGAGGCGCCGCGCTTTCGGGCGCGCAGGATCCGCTCGTGCGAGAGGGGCGGCGAGTCGGTCGCGGGGTTGGCGCCCCAGACCACGATGAGCTCGGCCTGGTCGAGGTCGGTGTCCATCGTGTGGAACATGCCGCCCATGGTGACGTGCGGCGCGATCATCGCGAACGACACGTAGCAGAGCGCCCCGACCCCCAGCGTGTTGGGCGAGCCGAAGGGGAAGAGCACGCTCGAGGCCGAGGAGATGGCGACGTCGGCGGGCTGGAAGAGGTCGCACAGCGCCATGTCGAAGCTGCCGCGGCCGGTGTAGATGGCCGTCGCCTCCGCCCCGCTCTCGGCCTTGATGCGCTTGAGGTTCTCGACGATGCGCTCGTACGCCTCGTCCCACGAGATGCGCGCGAACTCGTAACTGCCCTTCGGCCCGACGCGCTTGAGCGGGTGGCGCAGCCGGTCGGGGTCGTAGACGACCTGCGGCGAGTGCCGCCCGATGGTGCAGATCATCCCGAGCGGATGCTCGGGGTCGGGCTCGACCTCTCGAAGCTGCCCGTCTTCGAGTCGGGCTCGCACGAAGCATCCGGCCGGGCAGATGCCGCAGAGGCCCGCCTTGGTTTCGCTCGTCGGTCGCGCCATCGTTCCCCTCGTCCGATGTGGTGGCGTTCGGGATCTATGCGGTGCGCATGAACGCGACACCTGTGGCGACTGTCTGCCGGCGACAAGTGACCGGTTCTCGACTCCGCGAACGCGGCGCGACGACCGCATGGCTTCCCACATCCCCCGTTTGGGGGTGGAAGGAAGGATTCATCGACCTTCGATCCGCTCGGGAGCGGATCGAACAAGGATTCATCGACCTTCGATCCGCTCGGGAGCGGATCGAGCAAGGGTTCATCGACCTTCGAGCCGCTCGGGAGCGGAACGAGCAAGGGTTCATCGACCTTGGGGCCGCTCGAGAGCGGAACGAGCAAGGATTCATCGACCTTCGATCCGCTCGGGAGCGGACCGGGCAAGGATTCATCGACCTTCGAGCCGCTCGGGAGCGGATCGAGCAAGGGTTCATCGACCTTCGAGCCGCTCGGGAGTGGGCCGGGCAACGGACAGCCAGAGCGTAGCCACTTGCGCGGGCAACGGGTCGCAACGCGGAGGAACGGAGGAAGTGAAGTCGAGGGCCTGCGCGATTCCGACGAGCCCTTCGACTTCGCTCCCGGCGCTTCCTGCGCCGGGAGCTACGCTCAGGGCGAACGGGGTGGGTGTCCTCGCGAACACCTGGGCCCGCGTGACAATCCCGCCGCGGCGGTGCTACTGGAACACCTGCAAGGGGACGGAGGGGATGGCGGGGATCCGGGCAGGCTTGCGCGAGCTCATGAGGGGTGGCGCGCGCCTGCTCTCCACACAAGCCGGGGAGAATCAGGATGGCTCGCGAATACAGCTCCGAGTCGATGGTACGTCTGCCGAACATGAGCGCTTCGCTCGCAGTCACGCTGGGGGAATCGATCATCACCGCGGCCGACAGCGTGACGCTGCCGCCGGTGCTCGAGCGGCATCGGGAGCACACGCGCAGCGAGCTGGCCTTGCTCAAGGCCGAGCTCTGCCCCACGCCGCCGGACGACGACGTCACCGCGTACGAGCTCGATCGACAGCTCGACGCCGCGTGGAGCGGGCTCTACGACGTCTTGACCGGATGGACCAAGCTGCCGCCGACGGTGCCGCAGTCGGCCAAGGCGAAGGCGCTCCACGCGATCCTCTTCGGCGACGGGTTGAAGTTCACGTTGTCCGACTATCGCTCGGAATGGGGCCACTCCAACGTGCTCCTCTCATTCCTGTCCGAAGAGAAGAACGCCGCGCTCGTTCGCGAGCTGGGGGTGCAGGCTCTCGTAGACGCGGTGCGCGAGGCACACGAGCTCTACGGGCAGAGGCTGGGAATCACCCGCGCGCGTGCGCCCGACGAGAAGCCCGAGCTGCGCTCGCGCTCCTTGAGCTTCGCCCGCGCGTTGCGCCGCTTCGTCCTCCAGCTCGCCGCCTATGGCGAGAGCGGCGAGCCGGGCTCCGAGGAGCTTGCCGAGAAGGTCCTCAGACCGTTGGTCGAGTGGCGCTCGCGGCGCACGAGCGCGAAGCCTATCTCGACCCCGGAGGTCGTGCCTCCGGCAAGCTGAACCCGGTCCCCACCCCGGTCGCGCCGGACGACGCCTCCCAGGGGAATCGAGCCGTGGAGGAGTCGAGGCGAACCTCGGCTCCTCGGTTGCGGAGCGACGCTGCTCGAGCGGTCCGCTGGAGGCAGTCGGGTTCGCTGCGGCCATGCCGATTCCACGTCGGGCGCATTGCCATGCGCCCCTACCTACTGCCGATTCCACGTCGGGCGAATTGCCATGCGCCCCTACCTACTGCCGATTCCACGTCGGGCGCATTGCCATGCGCCCCTACCTACTGCCGATTCCACGTAGGGCGCATTGCCATGCGCCCCTACCTACTGCCGATTCCACGTCTGCCGATTCCACGGCGGGCGCATTGCCATGCGCCCCTACCTACTGCCGATTCCACGTCGGGCGCATTGCCATGCGCCCCTACCTACTGCCGATTCCACGGCGGGCGCATTGCCATGCGCCCCTACCTACTG
>JBMNNX010000384.1:0-5168 GCA_050942745.1 Myxococcales bacterium | reverse complement strand
CGCGGGCCAGGACGACGCAGGGAGCAGCGATGACGCGGGCCTCGACGCCGGGCTGCCCGACGCGGCCGAGCCGAGCGACGCCGGAATCTCCGACGACGCGGGCCAGGACGACGCAGGGAGCAGCGATGACGCGGGCCTCGACGCCGGGCTGCCCGACGCGGCCGAGCCGAGCGACGCCGGCGCGCCCGATAGTGGGCGCTGCCCGCCGGAGATGGCCCTCATCGGCGACTTCTGCATCGATCGCTGGGAGGCCTCGCGCGAGGACGCGACCGACACCTCCCCCGGCGTCTCGGAGACACCGACGAGCCGGCCGGGCGCCCGGCCCTGGTTCTCGTCCTCGCTCGACACGGCCACCGCCCGCGAGGCCTGCGCGCGTGCCGGCAAGCGCCTGTGCCGCACCGACGAGTGGGTCAGCGCCTGCGGCGGGCCCGCCGCGACAGCCTATTCGTACGGCGACGCCTACGACCCGGCCGCCTGCAATGGCATCGACACCTTCTGCAACTGCTCCTCGGCGAGCTGCAGCGCGGTGCCGACGTGTCCCTATCCCCGCTGCTACAGCCAAGCCTCACCCGACGGCACCGGCGGCCCCTGCGGCGCGGGGTTCCACGTCCTCCCCACAGGCAGCCTCTCCAGTTGCACCAACGCCTACGGTGTCTTCGACATCAACGGCAACGTCTGGGAGGCGGTCGAGCCGCTCGTGCCCGACGGTCTCGAGCACTTCCGCGGCGGCGCCTTCAACTGCAGCGACTCGGAGGCGCTCCATCGCTGCGACTACGACGCGACCTGGTCGCCCTCGGCGCGCGGCTTTCGCTGTTGCATGGAGGCGAGATGAACCTGGCGCTCGCGCTCCTGCTCTCGGCATCGGTGGCCTCGGCGGCGATCGACTGTGGCGCGCCCTCCGAGCCGGCCTGCCTCGAGTCTCACGCGCGGCGCCTGCTCGCGCAGGGCGAGGCGCGCCCGGCCATCGCGCTGCTCAAGCAGGAGCGCGCCCTGGTCGCCGCCTCGCGCGAGCTGACCCTGCTGCTCGCCCGGGCCTATCTCGCCGAGAAGAACGAGTTTTGGGCGCTGCGCACGCTGTCGGCGTTCGAGAAGGCGCACCCGGGCGACTGCGAGGCGCTCTCGTGGATAGCGCTGACGCAGATGGGCCAGGGCGCGCTCGACGACGCCCGCGCCTCGCTCGCCCGCGCCCAGTGCCCGGAGAGCGGGCCGCTGCGGCTGCGCCGCCACCTGCTCGAAGCCCTCGTCGCGGTCACCGCCGGCGACCCGGCCGCCGCGCGCGAGCCCTACGCCGCCGCGCTCGCGCAGCCGCTCGCCTTCCCCGAGGACGCCCGGCTCGCGGAGCACCTGGCGCCTATCGTCAAGCCGAGCTACGAGCCGCCAGTCTCCGGTCGGCTCGAGGCGCAGGCCGGCTACACCTCCAACGCATTGGCCGGCTCGCCCACCGACGCCTCGGGCAGCGACGAGGGCGTGCCCAGCCCCATGGCCCAGCTCCTCGCGCAGCTTCGGCTCGGATTGCCTTCGTTCGCCTTCGCCCGGCCGGCGATAGAGGGCGAGCTGCGCGGCCTGGGCTACTCGGATGCGGCCGGCCGAGACTTCAGCTACCTGCTCGCCTCGGCGAGCCCGGGATTGAGCTTCGGCGACGGCCGCGTCTCGGCGGCCTACCGCTTCGAGGCCCTGCTCATCGCCGGCGGCGACCGGTACGACGAAGGGCCGCTCTGGTTCTCCAACGCGCACCGCGGCGAGCTGGAGGTGAGCCTGCCGGCGCGGATGCTCGCCTTCGGCGGCGCGGGTCGGCGCGTGTTTCGCGAGGCGGGTCGCAGCCGCTGGGAGGCGGACCTGGGCGTGGGAGGCAACTGGCGCCTGTCGTCGAAGGCGGGCCTGACCGCGGCGCTCACCGCGCGGCGCCACTCGGCGATGAAGCCCGCCTACGATGCCTGGGGCGGCTCGGCGCTGCTGTCGGCCGACTGGCGCCTGCCGGGCGGCGCTTCGCTGCGGCTCGGCCTGCTCGCGAGCGGCGACACCTACCCGGACTCCGCGGGCTACTTCGACCCCGAGGAGGCCCGGCGCGAGCTGCTGCTCAAGGGCTCGGCGAGCGGCTGGCTGCCGGTGGCCACAGGCGCGCGCGCCGGGCTCACCTACGAGTACTCGCGCCGCGTCAGCACCGCGCAGGCCTACGAGTTCGACGACCACCGAGTGCTGCTCAAGCTCGCCTGGTCCTTCGACTACGACCCCAGCCTGCCGGGCGAGACCTCGCGGCCCGGCCACGTCGAGCTCGACTACGGGCTCGAGGCGCGTGAGGCGGTCCAGGAGTCGGTGCGCGAGATGCTGCGCCAGGACGAGGCGATGCAGCGCAGCTCCTCCTGCATCGAGCGGTGATGCCCATGAAGCTGCTCCAGAACCCGGTGGTGAGGACTACGGTGCGCGACGCGGCGCTGGTGGTCGCCGGCTGTGCCGCCGTCGGGCTCGCCTTCAACGGCCTGCGCCCGAGCGGCGGCATCCCCGTCATCCAGCGCGAGGCGTACGACCTGCTCGTGCCCTGCCCGGACATCAGCGCCGAGGTCGATCCCATCGAGCCGACCGACGCGCGGCTGGGCGAGGGACGGACGCTGGTCATCGACGCGCGCGAGCCCGAGTCCTTCGCCGCCTGGCACCATCCCGCCGCGCGCAACGTGGTCTACGACTATCTCGACCCGATCGCCGAAGAGAAGGTGCGCGAGTTCGCGCGGTCGGGCGCGGCGATGGTGGCCGTCTACGGCGACGGCGCCGACCCGGACAGCGGCCGTGAGCTCGCCAAGGAGCTCGCGAGCAAGGGCATTCGCAACGTCTACTTCGTCCGCGGCGGCGCCCCGGCGCTGCGCGAAAGGAGCACGACGCGATGAAGCGATTTGCTGCCTGGCCGGGACACGCGTGGCTCGCGCTGCCGGTGCGCATCTACCTCGCGGCGATCTTCCTTGTCGCCTGCTACCACAAGATCCTCGACCCGCACGCCTTCGCCATCGACGTGGCGACCTACCAGATCCTGCCGCTCGCGCTGGTGAACCTGATGGCCATCGTCCTGCCGTGGATCGAGCTGGTGGCCGGGGTGATGCTGCTCGTCGGCTGGCGCACCCGGGCCGCCGCGCTGCTCATCGCCGGGATGATGGCGGTCTTCACGATGGCGCTCTCGATAGCGCTGGCGAGGGGCTTGGATATGAGCTGCGGATGCTTCGCCTCGCAGGGCGCCAACGAGGACCCGATCTCGTGGACGACCCTGGTGCGCGACCTGGTCTGGCTGTCCATGGCCGCCTACGTCCTCCTATTCGACCACCGCCCGCTGGGCCTCGATCGCCTGCTCGAGCGCCGCGCGCCGCCGATCGCCGCTCAGCCGAACCCCTGACCCGAGGAGCCCTCCCGATGCGCCCGTTCGCCCTCGCCCTCACCTCTGCCCTGCTCGCCGCGCTGCCGGCCTTCGCGCAGACCCCGCGCTGCGACGCGCTCGCCGAGCCACAGAAGAAGCTCGCCCAGGAGCTGTTCAAGGCGGTCCACCCCTACGACTGCTGCGACGAGACGCTCGATGCCTGCCTGAAGGCCGAGGAGCGCTGCAAGCTCGCCGAGAGGCTCGCCGACGACGTCTGCCGGATGGTCAAGGCGGGCAAGGACCGGGCCTTCATCGAGCGGGCGATCGACAAGCGGGCGCAGAGCATGGTTGACCTCGGCGCCAAAGCCTTGTTCGCGCTCGACGACGCGATGCTCGCGGGCGCCCCCGACGCTCCGGTGCAGCTCGTCGTCTACGCCTGCGCGCGCTGCCCGTTCTGCTCGGTGCTGGTGCCGCAGCTCTACCGCGAAGTGACCGAGGGGAGCCTCAAGGGCAAGGTCCGGCTCTACTTCCGGCCCTATCCGATCAAGAGCCACGCCGGATCGACCGAGGGCGCGCTCGGGCTGATCGCCGCGGCCCGGCTCGGCAAGTTCTGGCCCTTCCTGCTCGAGCTCTACGGGCAGTTCGACCAGTTCAACTGCGAGAAGATGGTCGAGTGGTCCAAGAAGGTCGGGATGGACCCGGAGGCCTTTGACAAGACCAGACAGGAGCCGAAGCTGCGCGAGGCGCTGGTCGAGAGCAAGAAGGAGGGGCTGCGCAACAAGGTGGCCGCGACGCCCACGCTCTACATCAACGGCCGGCTCTACTCCTACGAGCTCGACATCGAAGTACTCAAGGACGTGCTCGCGGAGGAGGCAGAGAAGCGGTAGGGGCGCATGGCAATGCGCCCGGCCCCGCAGGCCAAGACGTCGGTAGGGCGCGCGGCCGAGAAGCCGAACCGTCGAGTGAGAGTCGCAAAGTGCGGGCCGGCCCCCGCACGTTGCTCAGGGCACTCGAACCGGTTGGTTGCCGCGAAGCGCGGAATCGATCACCTCGCAGAGCCAGGTCGAGCGGCGTCCTCACGCCCCAAATGGGCGGTTCGCAGTCTGTCGGGTCGCGTTCCGGGGCGAAAACCCCGACTTGCAAGCTGCAAGTCGCCTGTAGCGGGCCGAAGAACTTGAGTTGCCCTCTGCAAATCGCGTCTTTCGGACAGAAACAGTCGCCTTGCACTCTGCAGATCGCGTTTGCACTGGACAAATCGCGTTCTTGGGGTCGGAGGGGCCGAGTTTTAGCCCGCGGGTCGCGTCTTTGAAGCCGCGTAAGGTACCTTGCTGTCGGCAAGTCGCGGTCTTGGGAGGCCAAACGACGGTCGCCTCCGCAGCGCGGCTACCCGGTGAGGCGCACTGCGCCCGCGCCCCGGCTACCGGAAGATCTGCAGCCCGCCGCGATTGACCTCGAACAGGAAGCCGAAGGTGAAGCGGATCTCCCCGCGCTCGTCCTGGAGCGCCGGCGGCGGGTTGGGGAAGGGCTGGGCGCGCCGGAAGGCCTCGATGGCCTCGGTGTCGAGGAAATCAACGCCGCTCGAGCGGTCGATGGACGCGTCCTTCACCCGCCCCTCGCTGTCGAGGGTGATGGAGAGGACCGTGTAGCGGTCCTTGTACAGATAGATCTCGCCGGTCGGGTCGCGGCGGCGCACCAGCGAGTTGGGATCCCAGTGCATGCCGACGTTCTGCTTCACCCGGTTGAAGAACGACGAGTGCTTCCACTCCCGGGTGTTCAGGAACGTCCCCTCGCCCGCCTCGATGTCGTCGCGCGAGCTCACGTCGGAGGCCGG
>JBMNNX010000222.1:0-11253 GCA_050942745.1 Myxococcales bacterium | reverse complement strand
TCGGGTCGAGCCCCGCCGCCGCGGGCATCCGGGTGCGCAGCTCACGGGTGCCCGCCTTGCCAAGCGAGCCGGCGAGCTCGCCGCCGTCCTCGCCGCCTACCTGGATGCGCAGCCGGTGCGAGTTGCCGATGATCTCGTCCTGGGCCTCCTGGTTCATCAGGTTGCCGCCGAGGCCGTCGAGCTTGAGCGCCAGCCGGTCGCGCCGCTTCGTGCTCGGGATCTCGAGCATCGCCTTGCCCTTGCCCTCGGACGGCTCCCTGGGATCGTCGCCGGTGCCTTCGTTGCCGGCGAGCACCGGCTTTTCGACCGCGTCGCGGCCCTTGGCCGTCTCGTTCTCCTTGACCGTGGTCGTCGGGCGCGGCGCGGCGTTGAAGTAGTTGAGGGTGCGGTGCCTGGAGATCGTCTCCTTCTCGACCCGGTTGTTCGTCTCGGCGAGGAACTTCGCGTCGTCGGGCTTCTCCCCGTTGCCCGGCGCGACGTCTACGACGCGCCCCTCGGGCTTCTCCTCGGGCTCCTTCTTCTTCTCGACCTTGGGCTTGGGCGGCTGGGCGGCCGCGAGAGGGCTGGACGAGGCCTTGCTAGCGGCGCGCCGGTTCTGCTCCCAGGCCGACTTGGGCACCGCGCGCAGCGCCACCGGGTTGAGCTTCGTCTCGGGGGGAGGCGCGACCTTGCCGAGGAAGTCGCCGAAGCCGGTCACGGCGACGAAGACCGCGAACAGGCCGTGCGCGGCGAGCGCGACGAGCGCCGCGATCGTCCATCGGAGCGCCGCGCCGGGGCGCTGTCGTCTTCGCGCGTGGCTTATCAAGGCCTTCCTCGGTCGGACCCGCGCTCTGCCGGAGTGCGGCCCGCCAACACGCATGATAACGCCGGGCACTCAGGGTTGTTTCTTCCTCGCCCGGCCTGTCTTGAAGGCATTCGCTGCGCAGACGAGCGGGGTGGCGGTTGATCGAGGTTTGCCCCGCTCGCGACCGCCGCGGGCCCGGCGAGCGTGCTCGGCGATGCTCGGCCGAAGGCCTGCCAGTCGGGCACCCGAGAACCTGGCGTGGCCGCCCTTCGCAGCCGGCCATCCGGCCGCCTCGTCGGAGGCAGAGCAGCGGGCGCTCAGTAGACCTTGGCCGGCTCGGCGCCATTGAAGTAGTGGCGCAGGATGTCCCGGTAGCTCTGGCCGCGCTCGGCGCGCCCGATGGCGCCGGTCTGGCACATCCCAACCCCGTGCCCCCAACCTCCGCCGCGAAAAATCCAGTCGGGCTGGGTCTTGCTCGGCGGCTCTATCTCGAACATCGAGCTGTTGAGGTTCTTGAAGAGCCGGCGGATGTTCAGCTCGCCGCGCACCTGGGTCGCGCCGTCGTCGCCGCTGATGCTGAGGACGCTGGCGCGCCCCGAGGACCCGCGCGCCGACAGCGCGAGGACGCGCACGTGCCCGACGCCGAGGTGCCGGGTGATCTCGTCCACCTCGGCCTGGCTGAAGCGTCGCTCCCAGCGGTATTTGCTCGCTTTCGAGAACGACGAGATGGCGCAGTAGGACTTCGCCGGGGTGCGCAGGAACGAGCTCAGGTTCTTGTCGCCGATCCGGTCGAACGCCCCGCCGCCCTCGACGAAGTCCGGCCGCCCGCGCAGCGAGGGGTTGGGCACACCGCCCCAGACGACCTCGTTGTCCTCGGTGTGGCCGCCGCACACCGCGCTGTAGACCGAGTCGACGAGCCTGCCGTCGGGCGAAAAGAGGATCTCGCCCGCGGTGTCGGCGATGGCCTTGTCGGTGGTCGCCGCCTCGCCGCTCAGGCCCGTGTAGACCTGGCAGTGCTGCTCGGCGCACAGCAGGTAGGGATCGGTCAGGTGCCGGGTCCCGATCTTCGCGAGCACCTCGCCGCGCGCGGTGACCGACTGGGCCTTGAGCGCCTCGGGGTGGGCGCGCGCGTAGATCTCCGAGGGGACGATGCCGCGCACGTAGCTCTCGAGCGGAAGGGCGTTGACGACGGAGATGCCGCCCAGCCGGTCCACGACAAGCTCGAGGTCGCCGCGGTAGGTGCGGTCTTGGCGCCCGTGCCAGCTATAGCCGACGCCGTGCTCCACCGACTTCACCAGGAACGGGCCTCCGTCGGGCGAGCTGACGCTCACCAAGTTTTCGGCTATCGCCATGACGATGCCGTGCTCGTCCAAGACCTCGAGCAGGCCGCGCGGCCGACGCTTGAGCGAGGGGACGAGGCTGCCCTGGAAGCCGAAGCGCTGGTGCAGGTCCTTGAGCGTCGCCTTGGCCTGCTCTTCGGTCTGCTTCGGGCCGATGAAGACGAGGTAGCGCCGGTTGTCGAGCACCTTGCCGGCGATGCCGTACCGGCTGCCGGCGACCGAGGTGCGCACCTCGAAGCCGCGGCCGGTCCACAGCGCCTTCGCCTCGGCGAGGCCTGCCTTGTCGTCGTGGCGCAGCTCGGCGACCTGCACCGACCAGACGACCACGCCCGGCTCGAAGTGCTTGAGCCGCACGGTCCAGGCCGAGCCGGCCGGGGCCTCGAGCACCTTGTTGAGCCCGCCGCGGGCATGCAGGCGCATGCGGCCTTTGGGGACGAAGGTCACCGAAGGCTGCCCCTCCATCAGGCGCACGGTGACGTAAGGGACGCCGCCCTCGAAGCTGAGCTGCTTGCGGCCGTAGAGGCGCTCGAGCGGATCGTTGGGATCAGGCAGGTCGAGCGAAGGGTCCTCGCCCTCCGGAGCGCTCGCCTCGGACGCGGCCGGCGGGGCCGCGGGCGGCTCGAGGGCCGGTTGTCTTGCCTCCTGCGCCGGAGGCTCGCTGCTCTTGGGCGCCGCCGGCATCGCCGCCGCGCAGGAAAGGAGGGCGATGCCGAGCGCGGCAGCAGACATGCTCGATGACGGTGCTCGGAGGAGGGCTCGGTAAAGCATGTGCGGAATCTGCCGCTCACTTAACACACGGGCGGCAGCCGTACCAAGGAACGCGCCGCTCGGGAAGCCGCAGGCCAGCCAGAAGGCGGCTCGCGCGTGCGGCGCGGGCGGAGATGGGAAACGCCGCCCGAGCGGTTGGGGCCTGCTCGGCAGAGCCGGGCCAGATTGGCCCGGACTTGAAGCCTGAGGCCTGAAGCCTCAGTGCGTGGCCGCCGTGCCCGAGCCCTGCTCGGCCGCGGGTTTCCGCCCCGCCAGGACTTTGAACGAGAGCCCGGCGAGCACGAGCGCCACCCCGAGCAGCAAGACCGCGACCGCCCCGAGCACGTAGCTCGGATTCGGTCCGAGGAGATGGTCGTGCGCGAGCGTGCCGAGCGAGGTGAGGGTGACGGCGAACATGATCACCATCGGGATCTTCACGAAGGCGTTCCGCCGGGCGCGATGCGCGAGCCACGCCGTCACCGCGAGCAGCGCGAGGGCAGCGAGGAGCTGGTTGGCCGAGCCAAAGACCGGCCAGATCTGCTTCCACGATCCGGAGTAGGCGAGCGCGGCGGCGAGCGCGACCGAGATGGCGGTGCCGACGAAGCGGTTGCGCGCGAGGAGCGGGCTTTGCCGCTCGGGTTCGCCCGCGGCGCGCCGGGGCTCGAAGAACTCCTGGAAGGCAAAGCGCGATAGCCGCGTCGCGGTGTCGAGCGAGGTCAGGGCGAAGGCGCTGACGGCGAGGGCGACGAAGTTGCTCATCGTCTTGGCCGGTAAGCCGAGCGCAGCGATCAGCTCGCCGAGCCCGACGCTGAAAGCAGCGACCGGGCCGGCGCCACCCTGGACCATGAAGGACTGGTAGCGATCGCCAGCGAGACTGCCGACGGCGATGAGCGCGACCACCGCGAGCAGGGACTCGATGAGCATCGCCCCGTAGCCGACGGTCCGGGCGTCGGCTTCGCGGTCGAGCTGCTTGGCGGTGGTGCCCGATGAGACCAGCGAATGGAAGCCGCTTATCGCGCCGCAGGCAACGGTGACGAAGAGCACCGGGAACAGGTAGCCAAGGCCCTCGACGTGCACCGAGGTGAACGCGGGCGCCTTCACCGTGGGGTTGGCGACGATGACGCCCACCAGGCCGAGGGCCATCATCGCGTAAAGCAGGAAGCTGTTCAGGTAGTCGCGCGGCTGCAGGAGAACCCAGACCGGCGTGACCGAGGCGACGAAGACGTAGGCGAGCAGGATCGCGACCCAGGCGTTGAAGGACAAGCTCAGCGGGAAGTAGTTGCCGAAGACCAGGCAGCCGAACAGCAGGGTGACGCCCACGACGGTGGCGATGGAGAGCGGCGCCTTGAACCGGTAGATCGCCATGCCGAAGCCGATAGCGAGCAGCATGAACAGGACCGACGAGGTCGCCGCCTGCGGCACCTCGACGAAGGTCTTGGCGACGACGATGGTGAAGACGGCGACGACGAGGATGAGCGTCGAGTATGAGAAGACGAGGAACAGCGTCTTGCCCGCGTAGCCGACGTACGCCTCGACCACCTCGCCGATGCTCTTGCCCTGGTGGCGGATGGAGGCCATCAGCGAGGCGAAGTCGTGGACGGCGCCGATGAAGATGCCGCCGACCAGAATCCAGAGGTAGACGGGCATCCAGCCGAAGGCGATGGCGGTCGCCGGGCCGATGATCGGCGCGGCGCCGGCGATGCTGGCGAAGTGGTGCCCGAGCAGGACCGCCGGTCTCGCGGGGACATAGTCCACCCCGTCGTTCAGCTCGTGCGCCGGGGTCTTGCGATCCTCGGCCACGCCCAGCCAACCTGCGATGGCCTTGCCGTAGGTCTGGTACGCAACGACGAAGCCGACCAAGGCGAGCAGAAGCAGCCAGATCGCGCTCATGGCACTCCTCCTTTGAGTTGCCGACCGCACTTGGAAGGGGGCGAAGATAGACCTGCGGGGAACGTTGGTCGACAGCCGACAGTAAGCCGTCGGCAGCCCCGAGCTCGTCCGGGGGCGCGCACCCGTCGGCGACCACCGACCGGCCGTCGTCGTCTGCCTGCGAGCGCTCGCGCGCTCAACGCGGAGACGAGCTCTTCCGGGATAGGCGCGGGCGCCATCGGCACGGCGGGCTTTCGGGCCACCGCGCCAGCCGCAGCCTCGGAACCTCTCCACGTCCCAAAGGCCGAAGAGCTCGCGCGAGTCCGCCCCACGACGCCGCTTCGCCAGCCCTGCGCGACAGGAGGCGGGCTCGCGCATCGCCGATCGCCGTGGATCACGCCGGCCTCGCGGACACTTAGCCTGCGCCGCACCCCTGATTCCTCATTCCTCCTAATTTTTACCAGTGTTGACTGCCGCCTACTTGAAACCTACAGTCGGTCGCCACCCCGTCAGCCGAGAAAGCTTTCCTCCGAAAGGAGTCTGGATGAGCCGCCTACTCAAGCAGCCGCTCTGCCTTCTCGCCGCCCTCGCCGGTCTCGCGGCGCTCTCCGCCTGCTCCGAGCCCTCCGAAGACCCGGCGCCGGACAAGGACCTGGTCTCTTCGCGCTCGTACAAGGGCCACGAGAACGACGCCGACTCGAACAACTTCGTCAACGCCTACCGCGCGACGGTGGGAACCCGCCTCGACGACTGCCAGACCTGCCACCGCGGCGGCGAGTTCACCGCGGGCGGCAAGAAGTTCACCAAGAACGCCTGCGACTACTGCCACCTCATCCTCCACCCCGCGCCCGACTTCGAAGAGAAGCAGCCCACGACCTACGCCGAGACGCTCAACCCCTACGGCACCGCCTACCGCGACGCCGGCCGCACCAAGCAGGCGCTGCTGGACATCGACGGGCAGGACAGCGACGGCGACGGCTCGGCCAACGGCGCGGAGATCGCCGACCTGAAGTACCCGGGCGACCCGATGAGCAAGCCCGGCCAGCCCAACGCGCCGCAGAAGGTCTTCACGCTGGCCGAGATCCAGGCGCTCTCGGCCCACGACCAGTTCCAGCTCAACAACTCGACGAAGCAGGAGTACGACGACTACGCGGGCTACAAGGGCGTCAAGGTGCGCGACCTGCTCGTCGCCGCCGGGGTGGACCCCGCCGATCCGAACATCACCGGCATCACCGTCATCGCGCCCGACGGCTTCCTCAAGGACTTCTCCATCGACGAGGTGAACAAGGCCTATCCCAAGGGCCTGTTCTACGCCGGGCTCGACACCGCGACCCTGGGCCCGACCTGCGGCTTCGTCACCTACCCCGAGGAGCTGCCCGAGGGCCTGGTAGACGGCGGCGAGATCCCCGGCGAGCAGTGGCTGCTGCTCGCCTACGAGCGCGACGGCCGCCCGCTCGACCCCTGCAACCTCGACGTGACCGAGGGCAAGATCAACGGCGAAGGCCCGCTGCGCGTCGTCGTCCCGCAGAAGAAGCCGGGCAAGCCCGACCGCGGCTCCAAGTACTCGCCGACCTCCTGCGACGACGGCTACGACTTCGACCCCGACGCCGATCACAACGCGGGCGAGATGGTCCGCGGCGCCGTCGCCATCCGCATCAACCCGCTGACGGCCGGCTTCGAGGACTTCGACGCGCGCAACGGCGGCTGGGCCTTCATCGACAACTCGAGCCTCATCGTCTACGGCTACGGAATCGAGTAGCCGATGGCGAGGCTCGCCTCCCTCGCCGGCGCGCTCGCCCTCATGCTCGCGAGCGCGCCGGCCTTCGCCTACCAGGCCGCCGAGAACGTCGAGGTCTACGGGTACGCCCAGCTCTGGTTCACCATCCTCGAGCAGATGGAGACCGCACGCGGGCTGTACCAGCACCCGAGCGGTGACGAGGCGGCCGACACGACGACCGGCTTCAGCATCAACCGCGCGCGGCTCGGCCTGAGGCTGACCGCGCCGGGGGTGCCCTTGCGCCTCGCGGTCCAGGTCAAGCTCGAGCGCAGCTTCGAGCTGCTCGACCTCTCGGTGCGCTGGGCGCCTCGTCCCTGGTTCGAGCTCGAGGTCGGCCAGTTCAAGGTGCCGGGCACCTTCGAGGCGCTCACGGACAACCGCGAGCTCGACTTCATCGTACGCTCGCAGATCACCACGAACCTGGCCGACTACTCGCTCTCGCGCTCGGCGCACACCGCCTCGCTGCTGTACGGCAGCGCCTCGAACCTGCGCGACCTGGGCCTGGCGATCCGCGGCGGGCTGCCGCTCGGCGAGCTCGCCGACCTTCGCTGGTTCGGCATGGTCGGCAACGGGCTGGGGGCGAACCTGTTCTTCGGCGGGGCGACGAGCAAGGAGTACTTCATCACCAACGGGCCGCAGCTCTTCGCGGCGGCCCGCCTGGAGGCCGGCGACCGGCGGGGCATCGTCGTGCTCGGCGGCTACGCCAGCCGCAACCAGCACGACAACATCGTCTACAACAGCGGGCGGGTAGTCTACGACCTGTCGCGCCGCGCCGCCTCGGGCGATCTGCGCCTGAGCTGGCCGGGCACGGGCCTGCGCGCCTGGGGGCTCTACGGCCAGGGCGAGATCGCCGACGACTTCAACGGCGACGGGCGCCCGGACCTGCGCTACTCGGGCTGGGCCGCGGCCGCGCTGTGGGACCTGGTCCCCGCGCTCGCCGCCCTCGGCCTGAGCCCGCCCTACACTCGAGCGATCGAGCTGGGCTTCCGCTTCGACACCTGCGCCTCGGAAATCGACGAGTCGGGCGCAGCGGTTCGCAGAAGCGACTACACTGTCGGTCTCAACTACCGCTTCGAGGAGTACCTCAAGCTGCAGCTCAACTACGTCATCCGGCGCACCGAAGACCCTTCGTTCCCCGACCTGGCGGACGACGCGCTCTTCGCGAACCTGCAAGGCGCCTTCTGACGACCGACGGCCTCCGACCGAGCGCCCGAAATGCCCGACGATCTGCTCAACACCAAGGAAGTCGCCGCGTTTCTCGGCATCCACGAGAAGCAGGTCTACGCGCTGATCAAGGAGAAGCGCCTGCCGGCGACGCGGCTGACAGGCAAGTGGCTCTTCCCGCGCAAGCTGCTCGAAGAGTGGCTCGAGACCGACGCGCGGGCGGCGGCCAAGCCGCCGCGCGGCACGAAGCGCTCGCGGCCCGAAGGCGCGCTGCTCGCCTCCGGCAGCGACGATCCCTGCGTGAGCCTGCTTTCGAGCCTTTTGAGCCAGCAGCGCACCGGCGTGGTGCTCTACTCGGCGAGCACCGGCAGCAGCGCGGGGCTGCGCGCCGTCAACCGCGGCGCCTCGGACCTGGCCTGGTCGCACCTGCTCGATCCCCAGAGCGGCGAATACAACCTGCCCTTCCTCGACACCCTCGCCCCGGACATCGCGCCCGCGGTGGTCAACCTCTTCTACCGGGACCTCGGCCTGGTGGTGGCGAAAGGAAACCCGCTCGGCCTGTGCGACTGGGCCGATCTGGGCCGCGAGGGCCTGCGGATAGTCAACCGCCAGGCCGGCTCCGGGACCCGCCTGCTCACCGAGGCGCGCCTCGCCAAGGCAGGCGTCGAGGCCGCGCGCATCTCGGGCTGGGAGCGCGAGGTCTGCACGCACTACGAGGTAGGCCTCGCCGTGCGTGCCGGCGAGGCGGACGCGGGCCTGGCGGCAGGCACGGTCGCCCGGCTGCTCGGGCTTGGGTTCGTGCCGTTGCTCGAGGAGCGCTTCGACATGGTGCTCGACCAGTCGACCTTCTTCGACGAGGGCTTCCGCGCGCTGATGGACGTCGTCACCTCGGCCAGCTTCCGAGAGCGCGTCGCCGGGATGGGCCACTACGACCTTCGCGACTCGGGCAAGCTGCTGTCGAAGAAGCGCGCCGCGGGCCGGACCTAGGCCCAGCGAGATCTGCGGTCATCCCCGCTCGTGCGTGACGGCGTGGGTAGGGGCGCATGGCAATGCGCCCGGCCGCGCAGGCCCCGAACTCCGAAGGCGCGCCTGTCAACGCACGTCGCCGAGCGGGCCGCCGCGACGGCGGCCCCTCCCGCCTCATTTCGCCCCCCGCGCCTCGGAAGAGGAAGGGAGCGCTGCCGTCTCGGCGGCAACAACCCCTCGCGCGCGGGCGAACGACCTACGCCTGCGAGCTCGCCCGGGGCTCCTCGAGGTAGCTCTCCCCGTACCGGTAGTAGTAGCCGATCTTGTAGCGGTACCTCTGGTCGTCGCCGTCGAGGGCGTTGAGGACCGCGCCGAGCAGCTTGGCGTTGGCGTCGCGCAGCGCCTTGACGGTGCGCTCGGCGACCTCGCGATCGGTGAAGAAGGCCTTGGTCACCACCAGCGTCCCGTCGAGCACGTTGGCGAGCACCAGGGGATCGGCCACCGCGGTCACCGGCGGCGAGTCGAAGAGGATCTTGTCGAACTTGGCGCCGAGCGCCTGCACCAGGGCCTTGAACCGCTCGGAGTGCAGCAGCTCGGCCGGGTTCGGCGGCACCGGGCCGGCGGGCAGGACGAACAGCCCCGGCACCTCGGAGGACTTGACCGCGTCGTCGATCTCGCCGCCCTTGGCGATGAGCCCCGACAGCCCGTGCTCGTTCGGCAGCCCGAAGACTTTGTGCAGCCGGCTGCGGCGCATGTCGCTGTCGACGAGCAGCACGCGGTTGCCGCCCTGCGCGAGCGCGATGCCGAGGTTGGTGAGCAGGGTCGTCTTGCCCTCCTGAGGCCCGGCGCTGGTGACAACAATCGAGCGCCACGGCGTGTCCGGGTTGAGGAAGAGCAGGTTGCTGCGGATGGTGCGGCAGCACTCGGCCACCGCGCTCTTGGGCTGGACGTAGACCATCGTCTCCTTGGCGCGCGGCTCCTCGCCCTTCTTCGGGCGGATGGGCGGCACCACGCCGAGGAAGTTGAGCCCGAGCGCCTCGAGATCGAGGTGGCTCTTGATCGAGCGGTCCTGGAACTCGAGCAGGAAGGCGAGCCCGATGCCGGCGAACAGCCCGAGGATCGCCCCGAGGGCGAAGTTGCTGCGCGTGCGCGGCTTGACAGGCCAAAGGCTCGGCTCGGCCTCGTCGAGCAGGCGCACGTTATTCGCCTGCAGCGCCGCCGAGAGATCGACCTCTTTGACGCGCTTGAGGACGAGGTCGTAGATGCGCTGGTTGTTCTCCTCCTCGCGCGCGAGCCGCCGGTACTCGATCTCCTTCTCGTTCACCT
This sequence comes from Myxococcales bacterium, assembly GCA_050942745.1. Classification (GTDB taxonomy): domain Bacteria; phylum Myxococcota; class Myxococcia; order Myxococcales; family UBA5297; genus UBA10939. Next base: position 1,280 of record JBMNNX010000222.1, on the reverse strand, counting down.
TCAGCGCCTCGCGCTTGGCGGCCTCGAGCAGCCCCCGCAGCTTGCGCTCGGTGCCGAGCAGCTCGTCGTACTCGGCGATCTGGGCGCCGAGGATCCGGTCGATCTCGCGGAGCAGGTTGTCGCGCGCGTGGGCCAGCTTCTCCTCGGCGGCCTTCAGCCTGGGGTGCTCCGGGCCGTAGCGGTTGCGCAGATCGCCCACCTCGTTCGACACCGCGAGGTAGCTCATCTTGAGCTGGCTGACGAAGCCGCTCTCGGCGACCGGGCCGAGCTCCATCAGCCGGTCGATGTTCGCGCTCGTGCGCTCGGCGCGGATGGTCTCGACGCGGGCCTCGACCTCGGCCTTGCGCGCGAGGACCCGCGTCAGGTTGTCGTTGAGGGCGAGCACCCGCTGGCTGGTGACGGTCTGGCGGTTCTCAAAGGAGGTCTGGATGAGGTCGTTCTGCTTCTTGAACTCGTGCAGCGCGATCTCGCTGCGCGCGAGGTTGGCCTTCAGATCCTCGAGCTGCTTCTGCAGCCAGACCGAAGCGTCGCGCGAGCCCTCGACCCGCCTCTCGAGGTTCGACTGCATGTAGGCGCGCGCCAGCTCATTGGCGATGGCCGCGGCGCGCACCGGCTCCTTGTCCTCGACGCGGATGCGCACCACGCGCGAGTCCTTCACCGGCTCGACCGAGGTCTGCGCCTGGATCGCCGAGGCCGCGGCCTTCAGGGTCATGAATTCGGCCTGCTGGTCGGCGGGCAGGTGCGTCAGGCCGAGGAAGTCGGGGTCCTTGTCGAGCCCGAGCTTCTGAGCGGCGATCTCGGCGATGCGGCGCGAGGCGATGATCCGGTACTGCGTCTCGAAGAAGTCCTTCGTGTTCGAGTAGTAGTAGCCCGCACCGATGTCGACCGCCTCGCGCACGCCCTCACCGAGCACCTGCGGGGGCTCGAGGTCGATGACCACGCTGGCGCTCGCCGAGTAGATGGGCGTCTGGCGCAGCGTGTAGAGCGCGGTCGCCGCCACCGCCGCGACGAAGACCACCGCGACGATCCACTTGCGCTTGAGCAGGATCGCCAGGTACGCGCGCAGGTCGATGGGCGCCTCGTCGGGCCCGTAGCCGGGCTCGGACTGTAGCTGCTTGCCTTCCATCGTCCGTCTTCCTCTCGCCGACCCGGTCACGCCTGCAGCCCGATATGCGAGCGCTCTTGAGGACACAGTTAAACCCCAAAGTCGCCCGCAAGCCCAATCTTCGGCCGGAGATCGACGAGGCGGGACCGCGCTCGAGGCCCCCGTGAGCGCACCA
>JBMNNX010000491.1:0-2895 GCA_050942745.1 Myxococcales bacterium | reverse complement strand
CGCGGGCGAGGCGCCCGCGCGCGACCCGCGCGATCTCGAGGTGCGCTGCCTCCAGCGCCTCGTCGCTGAGTCGGACTGTCTTCGCGGCGCCCTCTTCCTCTTCACGGTGCTCGCCTGCCTCTGCGTGGCCTTCCGTCGACGCCCCCGAAGGATGGCGCATGCGGGCGAACACGAGCCCGGCGACCGCGACGGCGATCGCTGTGAGCGTCAGGACGATGATCTTCTTGCTGCGAGTCATCGAAGCACCCCCAGCGCGCGCTGCAGCGAAATGCCGGCGTCAGCGAGCTCAAGGAGCGCATCGAACTGGTCGCGACGCGTGTCTGCGAGCTCACGCTGCACGACGAGCACCCGCGTGAGGTCGCTCTGACCGAGCTCGAACGCGCGTTGCGTGAGGCGAAGCCCTTCTTCGATCGCGGGGATGGCGTCCGTTTCGAGGATCCGAAGTCCATCCAGGGCCGCTTGATAGCGTCGTCGTGCCGCTCGCACCTCGGCGTCGACGCGAATGGCAAGTGCCTCGCGTTCAGCTTCGAGGCGCTGCGTCCGGGCCTGCGCGCTCGCGATCGGCCCCTGGTTTCTTTGGAAGATGGGTAGCGGCAGACCGATGCCGAGTAGAAAGACGTTGTTTCCTTCCTCGCGCTGGTACGTCGTCCGCAGGACCGGGACCGGCCACGCGGCACGTTGCTCAGCGTCGAGATCGAGACGAGATGCCCTCGATGCGGCGTCCGCGGCGACGATCTCGGGCCGATCGGCCGGCGCCATGCGCAAGAGCGCGTCGGTGAACTCGGAGCTCACCGATCCGAGCTCGCCCGTGACCTCCACCGAACGATCTGCCGGGATCCCAAGGATGCCCTTGAGCGCGATGACGGTCGTCTCGCGGTTGGCCTCCGTCGTCGTCACAGCCCGCCGCGCTCGCGCTGCGGCGACTCGCAGCAGCGCGACATCTGGATCGCCGATCTCCCCAGCGTCGCGGCGACGCTCGGCGGTTCGCAGAAGTGCTGTCGTGAGATCGAGCTGCTGGCGCGCCCAGCGATCCTCGGCGGTCGCGCGCAGTGCCCGGTAGTACGCGGCGAGCGCCTCTGCGAGAGCTTGCTGCTGCGACGTCCCGACGAGCGCTTCGTCGCGCGCGATCGCGCCGCGAGCGGCGTCGATCTCGGCGCCGCGACGCCCATAGATCTCGAGCGGCACCCCGAGCGTCACCTCGGCATCAGGGATCGTGTCGTTCGGGCGGAACCGCGGCCCGGCCGCCACGTCCAGCCAGGGCGACTGACGAAGCAGCACCTCGGCGCCCACCAGTTGGCCTCGGCTCTCGCCGACTCGTCGCGTCGCGACGATCACATCCGGGCTCCGACTTCGAGCCAACTCAGCGACCTCTGCGCGACCGAGTCGAAGGGGCGCTTCCTGAGCGTGAGCGCGCAGCGACACCAGCGCGAGCGACAGGACGAGCCCGCCGATGAACCATCGAAAGACAATTGCCGTAGACAAGACACATCACTCCTCCGCGTCGCCTGCGCGACGCCAATAAGCCGCTGGAACACGCACGGTTGGTTCGGGCGGGTTCAGGCTCGCGGAGGGTGAAAGACCTCGTTGGCGCTATCGCGCGAATGGCAGGTGTCGACGGGGGGCGCGGCCGGCGCTTCGCAGAGCGCGGGCGGCGCCGTCGCGTGCACCATCGCAAGCGGCGCCGGCACAGACGGAGCGAGCTTGGCGCACAGCCCGTCGGAGCAGTTCGGCGGGCAGTGCTTTTGCCCATCCGAACCGTCGCAATCGACCGAACACGCGACGGGTTCGCCCGTCACGAGTTCCACGGCCAGTTCGGGGAGCCCGCTCGCGACGAGCGCGACAAAGGCCGCGATGATGATCGCGAACCACGAACGCGAGACCGATCGGCGTCGCGCGCGCCTCGTCATCGCGATCGCTCCTGGTGCCTCGCGAAGGCCTCGCGGACGGCGCGCTCGAGCGTCGGGCTCTCGAGGCGATAGTACGCGAGCTTGCCCTGCATCCGGCACTTCACGGCGCCCTCCCGACGCAGCCGCTGGAGCTGCTGCGACGTCGCGGGCATCGACCGCCCCAGCACGCGGGAGAGATCGCACACGCAGAGCTCGTGGAACGAGAGCGCGTAGAGGATGCGCAAGCGCGTGGGGTCAGCGAGCAGAGCGAACTCAGCTGCGGTGCGTTCGAGGGTGTCCTCGTCCGGCATCGCGGCGAGAACGTGGGCGACGTTCTCCTCGTTCACGAACTCGACGCCGCACGTGTCCGCGTCGGCCGAGGCGGACGGCGGGCGAGCACGATCGGAACGGTTCGTTTCCACGAGTTCGAAAACTAGCAACCTTGGAATCGACCGTCAACGGTGTCGCAGTTGGTCCTACTTCCGGGCGGGCAACGGCCGCTTTGTTCCAAAAGCGGCTATTCGGGGGCCGCGCCGCCGTCTCCCCCCACCAGCTTCGTGAGCATCGCCATCCCGCGCGCGGCCTCGGCGGGCGTCGCGTCGGCGAGCTCGAGGTACACGCGCCCGCTCTCGTTGAAGTCCTCGGTGTTCACGCACCAGCGCTCGCTCGCTGGCGTCGCCAGCTCGATCTCGGCGGCGAGCTTGTGCAGCGCGGCCTTCACGACGCGGTAGCTGGTGCCCTTGGGGAAGCGGAGCGCGATCTGCGGCTCGGGCGTTCCGTAGCGGCTCTCGCCCTGGCTCACCGTCTTCGTCGCCTGCGTGTTCTTCGTCGTCGTGCTCATCGTCGTCCTCCGTGGCGCGTCGTGCGAAGTGCCCGTCGCGTGAGGACATACAGGCTTCCGTTTCGACCCATAGCAAGGCGGACGGATGTCGATTCTCGATGTTCTTTCAGGCACTTGGAGGCCGGGCGCCTACACGGCGATGGGCCGCGACGACGTTGCGCCCGGGCG
>JBMNNX010000490.1:0-2905 GCA_050942745.1 Myxococcales bacterium | reverse complement strand
CGGCGGCGCGGATGCGCCCCGCGACTCGTTCCAAGCCCCCGCGGCAGTTGTGGACATTCCAGGTCGCTACGCGCACCGGGCGCATGGCGACGGGGCGACTGTCGGGATCGGTGGGGCCGGGCAAGCGGAAGGCTCTCCTTTGCCCAGGCACGATAGGTGAAGCCAGCCGAATCAAGGAATGGGCAGCCGTCGGACCGGTTGGGCGTGCGCCCGAGCCTCGAGCGGCCATCTGCCAGAGCGCGGGCGACGCATCAATCGCCCTCTCGCCGCGCGCGCGCCCACCGGCGCCGAAGCTGGGAAAAGGCGACAAAGGCAGGAATGCCGCCGTGCCGCTTCTCGCCGCGCGCAGGAATCCGGGATAACGAGCGGCCCGACATGGGCTTGGGCGACGACACTCCAGCGGCCGGGCCGGAGCCGGCGAGCGCGCACAGGCGAGGCCGCCTGCTCGAGCTGCTGGTCTTCCTGTTTCTCATCGTCCCGTCGATGGTCTTCTCGTTCTTCGACGCGACGGGCACGGGGGTCGGCTTCGTCCTCACCGCGATGGCCACCATCCTTCGGGACCTTTCGCTAGTGAGCCTCATCGCTTTCGTCCTGTGGAGAAACGGGGAGCCGGTGAGGCGCATCGGGTGGACGCGAGGCAACGGGGTGCGCGAGGTGATCGTCGGGCTGCTCGCGTTCGTCGTGGTCCTCTACGGCGCGGCGCTGTTGCAGATGCTCCTTCGTAGGGTCGGGCTCGAGTCGCCCGAGGAATTGCCGGGTGGCCTGATCGCCTCAGGGGCCGGCCAGCTTGCGCTCGCCTCGATACTCGTCATCGTGGTCGCGTTCGCCGAGGAGACGATCTTCCGGGGCTATCTCATCCTCAGGCTCTTCGAGGTGACGCACAGCAGGCTCGCGGCGCTGTCGCTCTCGGCCGCCATCTTCGCCGTCGGGCATGGCTACGAGGGCACCGCGGGAGTAGCGACGGTGGGGGCGATGGGCTTCGCCTTCGGCCTCGTCTATCTCTGGCGCGGCAGCCTCATCGCTCCCATCGTCATGCACTTTCTCCAGAACTTCACGGTGCTTGTGCTTCTCCCGGTGCTGGGGCTCGGTCCCTGAGCCGGCGCCCGGCCGATCTGCAGGGGAAGGCTCGACGGGGCGCTCGTTCGATCGGGTCCGGTCCGCCGTTCCGCTGAAGCTGCGGTCGGTGGGGGCGAAGCGTCACTTGCCTCTTTGCGGACGAAGGTCCGCGCGCCTCGGTCGTGGGCGGCAGGCCGGAAGGAGCGGCAGGCGGAGACGGCAGGCCCGCTCCCCCTCGGTCCAGGGCAGGTAGCCCCGACGGATGGCGACTCCCAGCTCTGGCGGTCGAACCGCTCCGAGCAGGCCGCGACGTGTGGGACGACACGTTGACACTTGGGGGAAAGCCGCGTAGTCGGCAATGAGCGAGAGCTTGAGAACGCCATGCGCATCCTCCTCATCGTCGACGACGAGCCGGAACTCGAACCGCTGTTTCGCAGGTTTCTCAGGCGTGATTTCGACGAGATTCACTTCGCCGGGGATGCCGCGGCTGCCGAGGCGGTGCTCTCCTCAGTGCCGGTAACGCACCTTGTCATCGACAATGCCCTCGGGCGCGGGTCCTCCCCGTCCGGCATCGACTTGATCGCCGGTTGGCGCAGGGCGCATCCGTCCATCGAGCTCGCCGTGCTCTTCACGGGCGCCGCGCCCTTTTCCGAGAGCGCTCGCCCTCCCGAGATCGACGAGGTCTATATCAAGCCGACCGGTTTCGAGCCCCTGCTGGCCTACCTTCGCCAGCGGTAGCCGACGGCTGCCTCGCAGTGTGGTCCGGCGGCTGCTTTGCTGCGCAGGCGCCGCGCCGATGCCGGCCGTTTTGGCGGGCAAGCGATGGTTGGCGGCTTCCCGTGCGAGGGAGCGCGCCCCGATGTGGCAGCAGGACGGGCATCCGCGCGGTCGGCATGATGGCCTCGGCGTGACGCGCACCCGTTCTGCCGGTCTCAAGCGCTGGGAAAGGCCCAACCGCTCAACGCGCTCGCGATTTCCACTGGGCATCACCGCCCTGGCGGCCTGTCGCGCAGCCCCGCGCTCTTCAGGTGAGCCGCAAGCCCGTCGGTTTCGCGATCAGCAACGAGCCGAAGGCGCACGCGGATCACCCGTGCATTGCCGGCGGTGAGCGACAGTCGCGGCGGGTCGGCCTGCACCCTGCGCAGCTCGAACCATTCGAGGCCGTTGAACGCGACGCGCCGGCCCAGGTGTTCGATGAGGCTGCGGCGGGACAGCCAGGCTCGCGGAAGCAGATCGAAGGCGAGCGCCACGAGCCAGGCGGCCAGCGCTGCCGAGAACGTCGCAAGTGCGGGCCGGCCCGAGGAGTGGATGCGCACCGCTGCAAAGCCGAGCAGCGCAGCGGCGATCATCGCCTGATTACAGCCGGATGCTGGCGACCGCGTCGGCAACACGAGAAGCGGGCGGTCGAGAACGAGCAGCACGAGCGTGCGGAGGGCAAGCGCTCCCAGCAGGCCGGAGGCGACGACCGCGGCAAGTTGCAGAGTTGCCCAGCGACCGCTCAGGCCGCGCCACTCCTCGAGCATCCACAGCGCCGCCCCTGCGAAGGCCAGGGCCTGGACGAGTTGAAGAGAGAGGTTGGTGAGAAGTCGATGCCGCATTCGACGCGGCATCATATCCGAGCGGTCGCGCTCGCCGATCGCGCCGCAGAGGCAACTGGCCCGGAGTGACTGGCCTGGCCGTCGCCGAGGGCAGGCGAGGCGGCCCCCGGGCTCGCGAGCCGGTGGGCGGCAAGCGCAGAGGCGCGCAAGGCCCTTGTCGCTGCTTCGAGGGGCGCGTCGCTCAGTCGGCCGGTTGAGCAGCGGGTGGCTTGGCGGCGCGAGGGCGACTCGGTGGATTGGAGCGCCACGGA
>JBMNNX010000145.1:0-16610 GCA_050942745.1 Myxococcales bacterium | reverse complement strand
AAGCAGTCGCTGCCCCAACGTGTAGGGTCGAAATGTCCGTGCCATGGCACACGCCAAGCTAACCATCGGACACTCGGCGTCCAGGCGCGTGCTGCGCTTTTTCCCGACACTCTCCTAGCGGCCACCCTCGAGCCCCGCGCGGTGACAGGCCCGTGCCTTCATCCGGCTTCATCGCCGAGCTCTCGGACGCTCCCCAGCCTTCCCGCCGGCGACGGGCGACCGCCGTGTCCCGGGGCCGAGTTAACCCGACGCCTCCCGCGGGTGTACGAGCATGCGGCTCTTACGAGACATGGAGAACACGATGAAGACCCTCTTCGCTCTTCTGCTCCTCGCGGCGCCCGCTGCCACGCTCGCCGCAGACCCGGATAGCTGCCCGTGCAGCGCCGACGCCGAGATCGATCGCGTCCGGCACGAGATCGCCGCGGCGCGCCTCGACAAGCTCCTCGACCTGAGCCCCGAGCAGGCTCGAGCCCTGGTGCCGCTGATCCGGGAAGCCCAGCAGCTCAAAGAGAAGGTGCGTGCCGAGCATGACCGGCGCCGGCCTGCCATCACCAAGGCGCTCATCCAGGTGCGCGACGACATCCGCCGCGACGGCGTCGCCTCCGAGGCCTCGGCCAAGGCGCTCAAAGAAGCGCGCGCGGGCCTCGGCACGGACAAGACGCGAGAGAGGATGCGCGAGCTGCGCGACAGGGTCGCGAGCATCCTCACCCCCGAGCAGAAGCAGCGGCTTCGCCAGTTCGACCCGCGGCCGCTCGCCGGCTTGGGCCGCGACGGCTCCGCGCGCGAAGGTTCCGACGAGCTGGGCTCCGGCCGCAGCCGCAGGCACAAGCGGATGGGCGGCAAGAAGGGCAAGCGAGGGCCGCTCATGGTCGTGCTCTCGCCCGAGTTCCTCGTCCTGGCCGAGAGCCGCGCCCGATAGGCCTCTCGCTTCCAGAGCCGAACAACGACCTCCGGCCCGCGCGCGGGCCCGGAGGTCTTGCGCTCTTGGCCTGAGGACCCTGGCGAGCGCGCTTTCTGCGGCCCGCCTTCGCCCAAGGACCGATCCGGGAGCTTGAGCGCGCGCGCCCGCCGACGCCCGGGCCCCGGCGTGCGGCGTCACCGCCCTCGCGGCGAGCGCGACGCGCACGCGATCGACCGGCGGTTCGCCGGCTTTTTGGACGACACCCAGCCCTGCGAGCGAAGCGGCGAGTCGCCTCAGCTCATCCACGCCCGCAGGCGGCTCTCGTCGCGACGCCGGGCGCCGAGCTCCTTCTGCAGCAGCGCGGGTTCGACGAAGAACGGGTTCTTGTGGTGCGTGCAGCGGGCGAAAACCGTCGGGTGGCACTCGAGGCCGCCTTGAAAGAGCAGGCTCCCGTTGAGCTGCCGCGCGTCGTAGAGGCACAGCGCGCTCAGCCCGAGCTCTTCGCACGTCTCGGTGAGCTTGGACTCGAACTGGAGCAGCTCGCTGTCGTCAGGCCACCCGGCCTCTTCCCAACCGAGACTGGCGAGGAGCCGGCCGGCGCGCCGGGACCGCTTGCCCTTGAAGGTCTTGACCAAGTCGGCGCGCATCAGTCGCGCGTTCTCGCGGCCGCTCAAGAAGACGAGCCGCCCCTCGGCCTGAGCCGAGCGCAGGTCTACGGAGTAGAGGTCTCGTAGCTGCGCAGCCACCCGCTCGTTCAGCCGGCCGTAGCCGAGAAAAGCGGAGACCTCCCCGCGGCGGGTGCCTTCGGCGAGGTAATCGAGCGCCACGGAAGGGACGCCCGGCTCGGTGTAGAGCAGGGACGCGTGGCTTCCCGGCTTGAGCTCGATTTCCAGCGACGTCGGTCTGGCCTGGCGGTTCTTCATCTTTCACCTCTCCGCGATCGAGGGCCGCACAAGTAGCGATGCATTCAACCCCTGGCAAGGCGACGAACCAGGCTGCGCTGCAAAATGAGGAACGCTTAACCTTTCAGCCTCCAGCACGACCGCCAGACCGGGGCTCCTGGGCGCCCAGGAGTCGCGCCCCGCCCACGCTCCCCGCCAGCCTGCGGCGAGGACCGAGAAATCAGCCCTTGGCAGACTGCTCCTGAGCGAGGGCGTAGACGTAGTTGAGCACCTCGGCGACCGCGTCGTAGAGCTCCTCGGGCACCTCGTCGCCGATCTCGAGCTTGTTCAGGGCGTGGGCCAGAGGCACGTTGCGCATGATCGGGACCCCGGCCTCACGCGCGATCGCGAGGATCTTCTCCGCCTTGACGCGCATGCCCTTGGCGACGACGCGCGGCGCGTTGTCCTCGTCCTTTCGGTACTTCAGGGCGATGGCGATCTCGGGTTCGCTGTCGGCCACGGAGACCTCGCACAGGCACTGCCGACGGCAAGTCTAGCACGCGGAGGCGAGGCGGCCGCAGGAGGGCTCCAGACCGCGACAGGCAGGCGAGCAGGCACCGCCGAACGCCGCGCCTAGCTGAGCATCTCCCGGCGCTGCTGCTGCGCGTACACGAAGTTGAGCACCTCGGCGACCGCGTCGTAGAGCGCTTCGGGAATCTCGTCCCCGAGGTCGAGGCGATAGAGGGCGTGGGCGAGGGGCACGTTGCGCAGCGTCGCCACGCCCGCCTGCGCGGCGATCTCCTTGATGCGCTGCGCCTTGGCGTCGACGCCCTTGGCCACTACCCGAGGCGCGTTGTCGCGGTCGCGCTCGTAGCGCAGGGCCACCGCGTAGTGGTCGGGGTTGGTGATCACCACGTCCGCGCCGGCCACGTCTTCCATCATCGCGGACTCGATGATCTCCTGATGCATCTCCTTGCGCTTGGCCTTGTGGTGCGGATCGCCCTCGGACTCCTTGTATTCGCGCTTCACCTCGTCCTTGGTCATCATCTGATCCTTCAAGTAGCTGCGCCGCTGCCACCAGAGGTCGAAGATGGCCAGGAGCACGAGGAGCAGCGCCATGCGCGTCACCAGCGCGTAGGCGAGGCTGCCGGTGGCGGTCATGATCTGCTCGGGCGTCCCGCGCACCGAGCCCACCAGGAGCCCGAGCTCGCCCTTGACGACGCTGTAGGCGACGTAGCAAGCGAGCAGCAGCTTGGCCGTGCTCTTGAGCAGCTCGACGAGCTGCTTCTTCGAAAAGAGGTTCTTGAGCCCCTGGATAGGGTTGAGCTTCTCGAGCCGGGGCTTGACCGGGTCGAGCGTGAACAGCGCGCCGACCTGGAGGAAGTCCGACAAGGCGCCGGCGAGCGCGCCGGCCAGCGCCACCGAGGCGGTGAGGACGATGATCGCAAAGAGGCCGTCGTAAGCCGCCTGCGCGATGTCCTCGGAGGTGATGACCTTCAGGCTCATCTTGGAGAAGGTGAGCGCGAAGCTCTCCTTCGCCTTCTCGAAGATGAACGGGAAGAGCGCCGCCATGCAGAAGAAGCCCGCAAGGAACACGAAGGCGCCGGTCATGTCGCGCGACTTCCAGACCTGACCCTTCTTTCGTGCGTCCTCGAGTTTTTTGGGCGTGGCTTCTTCGGTCTTCTCGCCACTCTGCTCCGACAAGCCTCACCACCTCCTTTCCGTCTCCCCGCCGGCGCTCGGCCGGGCTGTCGCGCTACGCGAAGAGGCCCACGACCTCGTTCACGCGCGCGAGCATCCACTTGAAGAGCTCGACCAGCCGGTCGTAGACGACCAGCAAGGCGAGCAGCGTCATCAGCGTGACGACCATCGGCTTGATCGACATGCTGATGAAGAAGACCTGAATCTGAGGGGCGATGCGGTTGATGAGCCCGAGCGACAGGTCGACGATGAAGACCGCGATCACCGCGGGCGCGGCCAGCGCGACGGCCACGATGAGCAGGTGCGCGGTCATCCGAATGACCAGCTCGAACAGCGGCCAGAAGCCGTGCCCGAAGCGCGGCCACGCGTCGAGCGGGATGACCTCGAAGCTGTGGAACAGGGCCTGGATGACGACGTGGTGGCCATTGAGGGCCAGGAAGATGATGACGGTGAGCTGGAACTTGAAGCTGGCGAAGAGCGTCGCCTGCGACTGGATCTGCGGCACGAACACGGTCGCCATGTTCGCGCCGGAGGCGTTGTCCGCGAAGGTCCCGGCGGCTTGGGCGGCTTGGAAGGCGATGGAGGCGGTGAAGGCGATGGCCAGCCCCACGAAGATCTCCTTGAGCATCAGCAGCACGAAGGTGATCGACCCCGGCGGAATCGGCGTGTCGGCGAGCAGCGGGTAGAGCAGCACCGAGAGCGCGATGCCAATGCCCATCTTCACCGGGGCCGGAACGACGTCCCCGCCCATGAACGGCGCGAGCAAGATGAGCGGCATCACCCGCGCCATGAGCAGCGCCCAGATAAGGAGCACGTTCGAGACGTTCACATGGACGCCGAGCTCCTGGAGGGTCTGCTGCATGGTGTCGGGGGCACGCCTCCGCGCAGGGCTCAGCGCACTATCGCCGGGAAGCGATCGAACAGCTCGAAGGTGAAGGCGAGGAGCTGGTGGCCTATCCACGGCCCGGCGACGGCGAGCACACCGAAGACGATGAGGATCTTCGGCGCGAAGGTGAGCGTCTGCTCCTGGATCTGCGTGGTCGCCTGGAACAGCGAGATGACGAAGCCCACCAGCAGGCTGATGACGATGGGCGGCGCCGACGCGATGAGCACCATGAAGAGCGCTTCGCGGGTGACGCCCGTGATGAAGGTCTCGATCATGGTTCCTCCGACGCCTCAGATGTAGCTGATGACCAGGCCCTTGGTGATGAGGTACCAGCCGTCCACCAGCACGAAGAGCAGCAGCTTGAAGGGCATCGAGATGACGGTCGGCGACAGCATGTGCATGCCGAGCGCGAGCAGGATGTTCGCCACCACCATGTCGATGACGATGAACGGCACGAAGAGGATGAACCCTATCTGGAAGGCCTGCTTGAGCTCGCTGATGACGAACGAGGGCACCGCCACGATGAAGTCGGTCTCGCTCAGGTCGGCCTTGTCCTGCTCGGCGCGGATGCGCTTGGCGAGCGAGTAGAACATGTTGCGGTCCTTGTAGGTCGAGTGCTTGAGCAGGAACTGGCGCATCGGCTCCTTCGCCTGATCGGCCGCCTTCACGAGCACTCCGACCGTCTGGACGCTCATCACCTCGCCCCTCGCCTCGACGAGGTCGCCGGCGGCCCGGTACATCTCCATGCCCACGGGCGCCATGATGTAGATGGTCAGGATGATCGCCAGGCCGGTTATCACCTGCGTCGGCGGGATCTGCTGCGTGCCGAGCGCGCTGCGGACGATGGAGAGCACGACCGCGATCTTCACGAACGAGGTCACCATCAGCAGCACGAAGGGCACGAGCGCCAGCGCCCCGAGCGCCACCATCAACACCAGCGGTCGCGAGGCTATCGAGCTGGGCGTCAACTGCGAGGAGAGCCCGTCGAGCTTGGAGGCTCTCTGCGCCGCAGCGGCCACCGCTGGCATCGCCGCCGCGGCCGCGAAGGCCAGCCCCGCCCACAGACGCCTTCGGAACGTATCAGTCATCTTCCGCCCTCTCAGGAGGGATCGCCGTCGCGCGGCTTCCTCGGCGCTGGCTTGATGGTGAGTCGCTCCCAGAACGGACGCGCGAGGCTCGCCGCAGCCTGCTGCTTGCGCGCCAGCGCCTCCTCTACCCGCGCCTTGTCCAATTGGCCGAGCAGGTTGACCTCGCCCTCGCCCACACCAACCAGCAGGTACTCGCCGGCCGCCTCCACGACGTAGACGCTCTTCTTCGGCTCGAGGGCGATGCGCTCGTGCACCGTGACGACCGAGGCGCGTCCGGGCACCTGGACGAGCCTGCGCAGCCCGAAGTTGAGGGTGAGGTAGATGATCGCCACCACCACCGCGAGCACGACGAGCATCCGCACCAGCGAGCCGAGCAGGCTCACCCCCGTGCCCGGCTCGGCCCACTGCGGCCGGTCATCGAGGTCGTCCGGGCCGGCCCGGGCGGCGTCCGCCGGCCGCGACAGGTCGAGCGAGCCCGACGCGGACGGGTCGCCACCCGGCGAGGCGGGTCTGTTGACCTCGGCCGCCGCCGGCTGCGCTACGCTTCCCGGCCCCTCCTGCCCGGCCGCGCCCGCGGGCAGCGCCGCGACGAGGACGAGGCAGGCGGCCGCAACTCGCAGAAGGCCTGCCAAACGCGAGGTTCATACCGTGCGAAATAGGACAGGTCAAACCAGCCGACGCGCCGGCGCGCCCGGCCTCGATTCTGACTCGTCAGCCTTGCTCCCGCCCATACGACGCGCGTAAGATCGTCAGCTTCCTGGCTTTGTCGTGGAGGCAGGCATGTTCAGACTTCGGTGGACGGTCCTCGGCGCCGTGCTCGCTCTCGGAGCGGGCCTGTCCGGTTGCTCGTGTGAGGAGCAACCCTCGGTTGAGAATCCGGAAGAGAAGGATGGCGGGAGCACAGGCCCGGTTTGCGCCGAGGGCAAGACCGCCTGTGAAACTGCCGACGACTGCCCCGAGCGGCACATCTGCCGGCTCGACAAGTCATCGGGCGCCCGCTGCTGCGAGCGCGGCCCGCGCACTTGCACCGACAAGTCCGACTGCTGCCCGGGCCAGACCTGCACCACCGAGGGGCGCTGCGTAGACAACTTCGACGAGTGCACCGTCGATGAAGACTGCAGCGAGACCGGCGACAGGGTCTGCCGCGAGTGGGTCGACCCGACGCTCGGGCCCACCAAGCGCTGCACCTACGAGCGCTGTGGCGCCGGCGGCGCCTGCCCCGAGGGACAGTTCTGCTTCGCCGACTTCTGCGTCACCGCCCCGCCCTGCAACGGTAGCTGCGAGCAGGGCGAGGCCTGCGTGCCGCAGAACAATAAGTGTCACCCGTTCGGCGACCGCTGCAACCTGCCCGCGAAGCCCGGCCACCTCGTCGTCTTCACCAACCCGGAGAACGTCTACGACGTCTGCCTGCTGGCCGACGTCGCCTGCGAGTACGCCGAGCTGCCCCCGCTCGCCACCGGCGGCCTCGGGCGCTACGCCTCCGTCGCGGCGCGCGACGGCAAGGTCGCCGTCGCCCACTACGACGGCAAGTACGGCGATCTCGTCGTCAGCGACTTCGACGCGCAGGGCAAGCTGCTCGCGTCGAAGTGGGTCGACGGTGTGCCCGCCGATGGAACGGTGGTCGCCTCCCCCGCCGGACCTCGCGGCGGCATCGCCGAGCCCGGGCCGGACGTCGGCAAGCACACCGACCTCGCCTTCAAGCCTGACGGGACGCTGCACGTGGTCTACTACGACCAGACCAACGGCGACCTGCGCTACGCCGAGCGGTCCCCGAACGGCACCTGGAGCACGCCGTACGTCATCGACGGAGCCAACGCGGACGTGGGGCTGTTCGCTTCGTTGGCCTTCGATCAGCAGGGCAGGCCCGCCATCGCCTACTTCCAGCGTGGCGCCTCGGAGTCCTCGACCCTCTCCTGCCCCGCGGCCCCGAGCGCGCCCAAGGCGCTGGTGACCGGAGTCAAGCTCGCCCGGGCAAACAGCGAGCACCCGACCTCCGCCGTGGACTGGAGCGTCGAGCTGGTCGCCTGTGGCGCGCGCCCGCCTGCGCCCTGCTTCGGCTGCACGACGCCCAACAGCGAGAAGGTGTGCGTCGTCGACAGCTCGTCGGCGAACGGCACGCGGTGCGCGACGCCGTCAACGAGCTGCACCTCGTGCGGCTCGACCGAGGTGTGTATCGCGAGCGGTTCGCGCGGGGTCTGCGCGGCCAAGGGCAACCCGACCGAGGTCGAGGGCATCCCCCCAGGCGTCGGCCTCTTCCCCTCGCTCGCCTTCAAGGGATCGACGCCGGTCATCGCCTGGTACGACCAAAACGCGGGCAACCTCGTCGTCTCGCAGAGCACGGGGGCGGGTTGGACGAAGACGATCATCGACGGCGAGGAGAGGGGCCAGGACACGGGCGACGTCGGCCTCTACCCCGCGCTCGTCGTAGACGCGAGCGGCAACTTCCACCTCGCCTACCACGACGCTTCGCGCCGCGGCCTGCGCATCTACACCGGCGCGACTCTGGAGGTGGTGACGAACCAGCTCAGCCCGCAGGACTCAAGCTTCATCGACAAGGGCCTGGCCGATCCGATGCTCGACGGTCCGTCCTGGGTCGGCGCCGACGCGAAGCTCGCCCTCACGAGCTTTGGCAACTTCGCGGTCTACCAGAACTCCACGGCCTCGGACCTGCGGCTCTCCAAGCAGGAGCAGAACGGATGGAAGGTCGTCAGGGAGTGGACCGAAGGCGCCGTGGGCTTCTTCGCCGACGCCGCGGAGATGAACGGCAAGCTCTACATCGCCCACGCGCTCCTGCGCGCGCGCATCGTCGATGGCAAGCCGGTCGCCGATAACCAGCTACGGCTCGAGGTCTACACGCCGTAGGCCGAATCGGCCGCGCGGTCGCTCGAGGCCTGCTCCTGCCGGGAGCAGGCCTCTTCGTTTTCAGGGCTGATACTCCCGCGGGGCCGGGACGCAGGCTCCCTCCCAGGCTCTCGCGCAAGGCTGGTCCGGGTGCGCCCGCGCCACTCGCCTCGCTGGAACAGAGCGGCCGCGCGCGCCCTCGAGCTCCGGGGGGGAACAGTTCCCGGCTTCGATCACCCGGCGCGCGCCCTCGAACCCCGTGCGGCAGCTGAACGCCGAACGCTTCCGGCGATGCGAAGCCGCATCTGCGCATGCGCCTGCGCTCGCCGATCACGGACGCTGGACGAGCGGCCGGTCGGCATCGGACGGCATCGCCCGCTGCGGTCGCTTACGCGATCGCACCGCCATGCGGCCGATCGCAGCGCGCGACCAACAGACGCCTCGCGATACCCTGGCGGCGCAGCCACGCTGCGCCGATGGAGGCTGCGCCCGCGGCAAGTCCCCGGGCGCAGCCACCAGGCTAGGCATGAGCGAAGTCTCGCTTTGCACGGCCGCAGGCGCTTCACGCGCGTTCTGCCGGAAGCTGGCTCGCGTGCGCGGTGGCGCGCCCGACATCGCCACCCTCGGGCCTCGAACAGCCGCCTTTCGGCGGGCGCCGACCAGGCTCTCGAGTCCCGCCCGAGTATCAGGTCCCAGCGGACGGCGGAGGCGAAACGATGGACGTCGTATTCTCGCCCGCCGGCTTCTGGCGCTGCACGCGGAGCTTGAGGAGGTACGTGGCGACAGCCCCACCGGCCGCTGTCAGCAGCGCAGCGGCGATGGCGCCATAGGTCAGAATGCGCACCAGCCGCTGCATCGCCAAAGCCACGTGCTTCTCGCAGTGGCAGACGGTGTCAGGGATGTCCGGCGTCGCCCACCATTCGAGAATCCCGGGGACGATCGCGAGGCACACCAGGATTCCCGCCAGAGCGCCAAAGGCCATCAGCGACAGGTACCTCTTCAGCGCTTTGAGGAAGTTGTTCACCGCGGCCTCCTTGTCACGTGGGCTCATCGCCGTGCGCGCTGCCCGCGGGCCGTCCACCTCTTGTCTGCCGAACGTCGATCGAAGGCCCGCCCCGGCTGCGACCGCGCGTCGGAGCGCGCCGCGCGGCTCTGTGCGCGGCGCCGCGCACCAAAAAGCCGGCGGCCGCCAGACGCGACCGCCCGCCAAGACTACAAAGCGAGACCGACTAGAACAGCGTGATGGTGTCGGTCTGCGGGGCGTTGGTGCGCAGGTTCATGAGCTGCTGGGCGTAGGCCGCGAGGCCCGAGGCGCCCATGCAGCTTCCCCCGCCACCGATGCGGCGGATGACCGCGCCGTCAATCCGCTGGTCGCCGACCGGGCGAACGTAGATGCCACTGAACGAGACCGACGTGCCAGTGTCGCCCGGATCGAGCGGGAAGGCGGGGTTCGGCTTGTAGGCGATGGTCAGCACGTTGTTCTGGACAATCGTCTGCACCTGCTCGGAGGCGCGGTTCTCCGGGTAGTTGTCCGGCGGCTGCGGGTGCAGCGAGCCGTTGTTGTTGATGTCGCCCGGCCACTGGATGTCGTAGCTCTGGCAGTCGATGGTCTCGGGGACGATCTGGATGGGGCGGTTGAAGGTGATGATGAGCCGCCCGTTGTTGCCCAGCAGGTCGCTCGGGTTGTCGGCGTTCGAGAAGAGCGCGTAGAGCATTTCATTGTCGGCGATGCTCGACGAGGTGACCGCCAGGGCCTGCTCCGCCGCGTCGACGCCGGCGATGAAGTCGAGGCTGCCCGACAGGACGCCGCGGCCCTCGTACAGGTCGGAGCGGAAGGCCTCGCAGTGGTAGGTGGCGCCATTGACGAGCGAGCTGCCCGGGATGACGACCACGCCGTCGACGTTGTCCATGTTGGCGCTGCGGACGACGATGGCGCCGGCGGTGGTGTTCTGCGGCTCGATGAAGTCGCCGTCGGTCTTCAGGCTGTTGCTGGCCTGGCGGATCTGGCAGGAGACGTCAACGTCGTTGATGCCACGCCCGTTCATGTGGACGAACAGCCTGTAGTCGACCGAGTAGTTGCGCGGGAACATGCGAATGTTCGCCACCATCTGCCGGTTGTCGTCCTCGTCGCCGGCCGGGATGGGGAAGACCACCGAGCCGTGGAAGGGCTCATAGCCGTCGCGCTGCGCGAAGATGGGCAGGATCTCGCCGTAGGGCACGCCCTCGATCCGGTAGCAACCCTCGAGCGAAATCTTGTTCGACTCGTTCGCGTCGCCGGTCTTGCACGGATTGGCCCGGATGAACTCGCCGTCGATGATTGCGTAGACTTGGTTGGTCAGGTCGCCGTTGTCGCTCGCGTTCTTGATGTCTCCGTCGTCTTCGAAAAAGTTGAGCCGCTGACCGGTCTGGCCGTCGATGACGAAACCGACCACGACGCCATCACCACGCGGTCCGCAAGCAGCGGCGAGCGCCACAACC
This sequence comes from Myxococcales bacterium, assembly GCA_050942745.1. Taxonomy (GTDB): domain Bacteria; phylum Myxococcota; class Myxococcia; order Myxococcales; family UBA5297; genus UBA10939. The sequence goes on along the minus strand of JBMNNX010000145.1, from coordinate 5,834 downwards.
CCAACGAGAAGCACCTTGCTCAGCTTACCCATTACCTTCCTCCGAATATCCACTCGTTAACCCCGCGCTACGTTCATTTGGACTCGACGGCGCTGTCAAGCCCCCGGGGGAGCCGCCCCGGGTAGCGCCCCTGGTGGTTCGGTTCCCGCACCTGGGATTCTTTGGGAAATGGGCGTACCTCGACGCGCCGCGTCGCTCGCGCTGGAGGACCGGCGCGCGAAGGCCGGACGGCATGGTTGGGGGCCCGAAGGCCGGGCCGCCCGGCTGCTGGCTACTGCTGGCTACGAGGGCCGTCGACTACTCGTCCTCGTCTTCGTCTTCCTCTTCGAAGTCCTCGGTGTCTTCGGCCTCGTCGAACAAGTCGGCCAGGCGCTCGTACTGCTCGAGGCGATCGTACTCGTCCTCGTCGGTGTGCCGGCGGCCTCTCAACGTATCGACCATCGCCTCGCCTCCCTCGCCCGTTGGCGCTGCGTCGCCTGGCGAAATCTGGTGCGGCTTTCGAGCGCGCGAAGCGCCGCGCTGCTGCCCTTTGCCGCGCTAGCATGATCACGCACTCGGGCGCGAACAAGCGCCAGGGAGCGCGGCGCGAGGTTGCCGTGGCCTCCGGCCATCGTGTGCACACGCGTGACGGGGAAACCCGGCCAAAGCCCCGGCGCGGGCGCCGGCGCGAGCGAGTCGTGAAGGCCGCGACGGGGCTGCCGCAGCGGGCCTGGCGTTCCGCGGGACCGGGTCAGAAGTCGAAATCGAAGTCGAGCTCCTCCTCAGCGCGAGGCGCTGCTTGCGCCGGGTCGGGCTCAGCGCGCGGCTCGCCTCCCTCGATTCGGTCGCCGCCCTTCTCCTGCGCAGCCTTCAGTGCGTCGCCCGCGTCCTTGAGCAGGCCGCCGAAGCTCACCTCGGAGCCGGTCCCCTCGTAGGCCGCGAGCCCGATGGACACCGTCATCAGCGGCCCGCTCGTCTCGCGGAGCCTCTCACGCAGCCGCTCCGCGACCTGCTGTGCGCCGCTGCGCCCGGTGTGCGGCAGATAGACAAGCAGCTTGTCCTCGGCGAAGAGCACGCACAGGTCTACGCCGCGGATGCACTCGACCACGGTGGCCATCAGCCGGCCGATCATCTTCGCCTGATCGCGCTTGTCGAGAGACTCGACCGCTTCGCGGAAGTGGTCGATTCCGATCATCAGGAACGCGAGCGGGAACCGGTAGCGGCGCGCCCGCTTCACCTCGAGCAGCAAGAGGCGCTTGAAGAAGTTGAAGTCGGCCAGCGGCGGCGCGGACGTCGAGTCGTAGGGCGCCTCGATGCGCTTGCCGGCGTCTTCCTCGAGCTGACCGACGCGCCTGGCCAAATCGCGCACCCGCAGCGCGAGCCGCACGCAGGAGACGAGGCTGCCCCTTTTTATCGGCCCGACGAGGTAGCCGTCGGCGCCGGCCGCGGCGACGCGCTCCTCGGCGCTGCGGTCCTCGCCCGGCTCGAACAGCAGCAGCGCCTGCAACCCGGGAACGATCTCCTTCGCCGTGTGGCAGAGGCTCGCGTCAAGCCCGCTCGCGGCGCAGATCAGCAGATCGGGCAGCGCGTGTCGCACCCGCTGGATCGCCGCATCGGAAGAGTCGGCAACCTCGACCTCCATCCCCGCGCCCTCGAGGTGGCGCTTCAACTCGGAGGCGACCGCATGGTTTGCGTCGGCAACAAGGATGCGCGGCTTGGGCTGCACGGTCAGCTCCTGGACAGTGGGGGCGCGGATTGTAACTCGGCCATGGGCGAGTTTGTCGGCTCGGGCGCCCTGCCTGGGCCCCGGCTCCTTGACGCGGTCGCGAGCCGGGTGGCAGGTTGCCGCGCTCTTGCCCACTATTCCGCCGAGAGATCCCTTCCCCGAGGTGGCTTGTGCGTTACAAGCTCGACAATGGCTTGACCGTGATCCTCCAGCCCCAACGGACCGCACCCGTCACCGCGCTCCAGGTCTGGGTCAAGGCGGGTAGCGCCGACGAGGCGCCCGAAGAGGCGGGCCTGGCCCACCTGCACGAGCACATGCTCTTCAAGGGCACCGGCCGGCGCGGCCTGGGCGAGATCGCGCGCGACGTCGAGGCCCGCGGCGGGGAGATCAACGCCTGGACCAGCTTCGACCAGACCGTCTACCACCTCGTGCTCGCCTCGCCCTTCTTCTCCGACGGGCTCGACATCCTCGCCGACGCGGTGCGCTCCTCCTCCTTCGACCAGACTGAGCTCGCGCGCGAGATCGAGGTCGTAGTGGAGGAGATCAAGCGCTCCCAGGACCTGCCCTCCCGGCGCATGTCGCGGGCGATGTTCGAGACCGCCTACGGCGAGCACCCCTACCGCTGGCCCATCCTCGGCACCGAAAAGACGGTGAGGAGCTTTGACCGGGCGCGCATGCTCGACTTCTTCGAGCGCCACTACGCGCCGGACAACATCGTCCTCGTCGTCGTCGGCGACGTCGACGAGGAGCACGCGCGCCAGGAGATCGAGCGCCACTTCGGCGGCGACTGGGGCAAGCGGCACGCCGGCCGCCCGCCGCGCAAGACCGAGCCCAGGCAGCAGGAGCCGCGCTTCGCCATCGCCTTCGAGCCGATCAAGGAGGCCCAGTTCGCGCTCGCCTACCACATCGCCGAGCTCACCTCCCCGGACATCCCCGCGCTCGACCTGCTCGCGGTCATCCTCGGCCAGGGCGAGGGCTCGCGGCTCAACCTCGGCCTGAAGATCGAGCGAACGCTCGCGAGCGAGATCTACGCCTACGCCTACACCCCCAAGGACCCGGGGCTGCTCGTCGTGGGCGCGATGCTGGCCCCCGAGACGGTCAAGGACGCGGTCGAGGCGATGCTCGTCGAGCTGCGCCGCCTGCAGCTCGCGCCCGTGGACGAGGGCGAGCTCGCCGTCGCGAAGCACATCGTCGAATCCGACGCCATCTACGGCCGCGAGACGGTGCAAGGCGTGGCGCGCAAGCTCGGCTTCTACGAGGCGGTCGCGGGCGACCACGAGTTCGAGCGGCTCTACTACGAGCGCATCGCCCAGGTGTCGCCGCAGGAGATCCTCGAGGTCGCCCGCCGCTACCTGAGTGCCGAGAACCTGACCTTCGCTGCGGTCTTCCCCCAGGCGACCCAAATCACCGAGCAGGAGATCCGCGAGATGGTCGCGCGCCTCTCTTCGGGCGAGCCGCCTGCTCGCGCGCCGATGCCCGCCCCCGCCTCCGATCAACCGAGGCCCGTCTCTCGGCCGCACGCCGCGCGCCACCGCTCCGAGACCGGCATCGAGCGGGCGAAGCTCGACAGCGGTGCGGTGGTGCTCGTCAAGCCCGAGCGCAACGTCCCCCTGGTCGCCCTCCGCGCGGTCTGGCCGGGCGGCCTGCGGCACGAGAACGAGAAGAGCAACGGAGTCTCCCAGCTCTACAGCCGGCTGATGACCCGCTCGACGGCCCGCCGCGGGCCGGCGGAGATCGCCCACGAGATCGACCTTATCGCCGGCAGCATCCAGGGCAGCGCCGGCCGCAACTCCATCGGCCTGCGCGGCGAGTTCCTCGCCCGCCACTTCGACCGCGCCATGGGCCTCGTCGCCGAGTGCCTGAACGAGCCGGGCTTCGACCCGCAAGAGCTCGAGCGCGAGCGCGCGCTGCTGTTGCAGGACATCCGCGCGCGCGACGACAACCCCGCCGGGGCCATCTTCGAGCTGTTCACCCGAACGCTGTTCGTCGTCCACCCCTACCGCTTCGACACCCTCGGCGAGGAGGCCTCGGTCCAGGCGCTCACCCTCGACCAGTTTCGCGCCCTCAAGGCCGGGCCGCTGCACCTGTCGAACCTGACCCTCGCCATCGTCGGCGACGTCGATCCCGACCACGCCTTCGCGCTGGCCGAAGAGCTCTTCGACCACGCCGACGGCGTCGCGCTTCCAGCCCCGGAGGTGCCGCGCGAGCCGGACCAGGCCGCGCCGCGCCGCGCCTTCCGCGAGCTCGACCGGGAGCAGGCCCACCTCATCTACGGCTTTCCCGGCGTCACCGTCACATCGCCCGAGCGCTTCTCTATCGACGTGCTCTCCAGCGTCCTCTCCGGGCAGGGCGGCCGGCTGTTCGTCGAGCTGCGCGACAAGCGGTCGATGGCCTACAGCATCAACTCGTTCTCGGTCGAGGGGATCGACCCCGGCTACTTCGGCGTCTACATGGGCACGAGCCCGGAGAAGGTGCCCGCCGCCTTCCGGGCCATCCAGGAGGAGCTCGACAAGCTCGCCCAGAACCCGCTCCCGGCCGCCGAACTCGAGAGAGCGAAGCGCTACCTCGTCGGCGCGCACGCCATCGGCCTGCAGAAGAACAGCGCCCGCGCCGCGCTCATCGCCTATGACGACGCCTACGGCACCGGCGCTGACTCCTACCTGCACTACAGCGCGCACATCGAGGCGGTCACCCCGGAGATGGTGCTCGATGTCGCCCGGACCCTGCTCGACCCGAAGCGCGGCACGCTCGCCGTGCTCGGGCGGCGCACGGCCGATATGAGTTACCTCGAGTGCTGATGGTTCTTGGGGGGGACCCGCTGACGACTCTGACACCACCACCAAGGCAGCGTTTCCCGTGTACTACTCGCTTCTCGTCGAAGTCCCCGAAGATGCCGCCGAGCTGCTCCAGGCGGTGATCGCTGGCACCAACGCGCTCGGTCTCGAGGTTCGTGACCACACCCTGAAGCCGCCTCCCGGCGCCCCGCCGCTCAAGCCCGGATACGTCGAGCTCAAGGTCTATTACGAGGGCAAGCACGAGGCCGAAGAGGCGCAGCACCAGGTGCGCGCCGAGCTTCCGGACCTCGAGCCCCGCGTCGCGCCGGTCGAGGAGGAGGACTGGTCCGAGAGCTGGAAGAAGCACGTCCGCTCGGTGCGCGTCGGGCGAATCTGGGTCGGGCCGTCGTGGGACGTCGAAAAGGCGGGCGATGCCCCGGTGCGCATCGTCATCGACCCCGGCATGGCCTTCGGCACGGGCGATCACCCGACCACCGAGATGTGCCTCGCCGAGCTGGATCTCGAGCTGCCGCGCCGGCCCGGCGCGAGCGTGCTCGACGTAGGGACGGGCTCGGGCGTGCTCGCCATCGCCGCGCGCAAGCTGGGCGCCGGCAAGGTCGTCGGCAACGACGTCGACCCGCTCGCCGTGCAGATCGCCCGCGAGAACGCCGAGAAGAACGCCGTGCCCGAGCTCGAGCTGACCGAGAAGCCGGTCGAGCGCATTGGCGGCACCTTCGACATCGTCGTGGCCAACATCTTCGCCAACGTGCTCTGCCAGCTCGCGCCGCGGCTCGCGGCCCGCACGGAGCGCGACGGGCTGGTGCTGCTCACCGGCATCCTCGACACCCAGGCCGACGAGGTGCAGCAGGCCTTCGAGCGCGAAGGGATGAAGCTGAAGGCCCGGCGCGCCTCGGGCGAGTGGGTCCTGCTGACGTTTGAACACCGGGCCTCGGCGTGATGGCCCCCGTCGCGGGAGGCCTGAGGGCGCATGGCAACTCGCCCGGCCGCGGTCGGTGGGGGCACACAGCAATGCGCCTGGCCAAGGTCGGTAGGGGCGCATGGCAATGCACCCGGCCGAGGTCGGTAGGGGCGCATGGCAATGCGCCCGGCGTGGAATTGAGCAATAACGCTCGACTCGCCCCCCGGGCCGCCGGCACGAAGGCCAGCGCTCCAGCGAGAGCCGAATTCGAGCGCTTTCTTGGCCAAAGAGGCCCAGGAAGGCCCCTAGGTGGCTGGTGTTTTTCTGTAGACGATGCGGCGGCATCTGAAAGATGCCGCCCCATGAGTCTTGGCCGTACGCCTGCTGGTGCTGACCTGTTTCGGAATCCGGCGCGATTCTGTGCCGAGTGGTTGTC
>JBMNNX010000005.1:0-64909 GCA_050942745.1 Myxococcales bacterium | reverse complement strand
GAAGGCGCGCGAGGCCGAACAGACGCGGCTGGACGAGGAGCGCCGCATCGCCGAGCAGAAGGCGCGCGAGGAGGCCGAGCGGAGGCGGCTGGAGGAAGAGCGCCGCATCGCCGAGCAGAGGGGGCGCGAGGCCGAGCAGAGGCGGCTGGAGGAGGAGCGCCGCATCGCCGAGCAGAAGGCGCGCGAGGAGGCCGAGCGGAGGCGGCTGGAGGAGGAGCGCCGCATCGCCGAGCAGAGGGCGCGCGAGGCGGAGCAGAAGCGACTCGCGGAAGAGCGCCGGCTCGCCGAACAGAGGCGGCTCGAGGAAGAGCGGCGGATCGCCGAGCGCGAAGCGAGGCGCCAACTCGAGGAGCAGCGCGAGCAGCTCGCCGCCGCGGGGCAGCCCGCGTTCGGGCGCGGCGGTCGGGGCGTCGTCGAACGAGTCGGCTTCAAGATGCTCTCCGGGGCGACGCGGGTCATCGTCCGCACCAGCCACGAGGCGAGCTATTCGATTGGCGAGGCGGGCTCAGACCTGGTGGTGCTCGAGCTGCGCGGTACCGGAATCGGCAGCCCGAACAACCGGCGGTTCCTCGACACGAGCTTCTTCGACGGCCCGGTCGCCCGCATCACCCCGCGGGTCTTCGAGGGAGGCGTGCGCATCGAGGTTCAGCTCAAGCACGCGGTTCACTACCAGGTGCGGCAGGACGGCGGGGAGATTTTTGTGGATTTCGGGCGGATCGATGCCTTTTGACCTCGTTTCGCCCACCGGCAGGCGGCTGACACGAGCAGCCAGGCGTCATTGACCGCGATCGGGCGATTTGGTCTACTCCCTCCCTCTTTCCTGCGGCCGAGAAACGGATGAGCACGCTCCACATCGCCCTCTACGCGATCATCGGCTTGGCGCTCGCCATCTCGGTCGTCACCGACCTGCGCACGCGGACGATCAAGAACGTCGTCACCTTCCCGACGCTGCTCCTATCACTCGCGCTGAGGACGGTATTTGAGGGGTGGGGCTCCTTCGGCGGCGAGGGGCTCGCGAGCGGCCTGCTCGGCACGGCGGTGGGCGGGCTGTTCTTCTACCTTTTCGCCCGGCCCGGCGGGATGGGCATGGGGGACGTCAAGCTCGTGGCCGCCGTTGGCGCCGCGGTCGGCTTTCCGATGATCCTGGCTTGTCTGATGTGCATCGGGATTGCCGGCGGGATCGAGGCGCTCGTGGTGCTGCTGTGGCAGGGCAAGCTCCTCAAGACGCTCTCGGGGATGGGGCGCTGGGTGCTACAGAAGACCCGCGTCACCCGGCGCGAGGAGGACACGCTCCAGCGTGTCAAGATCCCCTACGGGGTCGCCATCGCCTTGGGAACGGCCTGGGGAGTGTGGTGGTACTTGAGCCAACCCCCCATTCCGTCGTAAGCCTTACGGCCGGGCGTCTGATTGCCGACGCTGTCTCGACGCAACGCACGTTTGACGCACTGCACTCGAAAGGGAGAAGTCGATGCCTATCCGCTTGATGCCGCGCGCGCTCGCTCTTGCGCTCGTGCTCACATTCGCCGGCAGCGTCCGAGCCCAGGACGACTCCTCGACCATCGCGCTGGGCGTCGGCACACAGAAGGTCATCAACGTCCCAGGGATCGCGCGCATCGCCATCGGCGACCCCTCCATCGCGGACGTCAGGCCCCTCGGCTCGAGCCAGGTGCTCGTCGTCGGCCAGGCCGAGGGCCGTACGACGCTGCTCATCTGGAAGTCGAACGGGTCGCGCCTGTCGTACCTCATCAGCGTCCGCAAGAAGGACCCCAACGAGATCATCGAGGAGATCAAGCGGCTGCTCGGCGACCGCGAAGGCATCACGGTGCGCATGGTCGGCGACCGCATCTACCTCGACGGCTACGCTTACACGACCGAGGACCACGAGCGCGTCCAGCAGATCGTCAACCTCTATCCGCAGGTGAAGAGCTTCGTAAAAGTCGCCCCGAACGCGAAGAAGCTCGTCGCCAACAACCTGAACGCCGCCCTGCAGCGGGCGGGGCTGAAGAACGTGCAGGCGAACGTGGTGGGGACCACGATCTTCCTCGAGGGCTCGGTCGAGTCTCAGCAGGACATGCAGAAGGCCGAGCTCATCACCAAGGCTATCGGTGAGAAGGTCGAGAACCTGCTCGTCGTGGGCATCAAGCGCATGGTGCTCACCGAGGTGCAGTTCGTGGAGATTCGCCGCAAGGGCGACGATCACCTCGGAATCAAGTATCCGCTCGACCTGACCGGAAAAGGCTCGGTGACGTTCGACTACATCACCGACCTCGCCACCTCCGCGCATGCGAGCATGCCGCTCACCGCCTCGTTGAACGCCGGCTCCGACTTCGCCTTCCAGTTCATCTTCAACGACGGCTACGGGCGCTTGCTCGCGCAGCCCAAGCTCGTGTGCGCGTCGGGCGAAAAGGCCGAGTTCCTGGCCGGCGGCGAGGTGCCCATCCCCTTGCTCACCAACAACATGTTCTCGGTCGAGTTCAAGGAGTTCGGCGTCAAGCTCGAGATCCGGCCGACCGCCGACCGCCACGGCAACATCCAGACCGAGATCATGGCCGAGGCCTCGGAGGTCGACTCCTCGATCGGCGTGACCAGCGGCTCTAGCGTGAACATCCCGGGCTTCCGCACCCGGCGCGTCAAGACCAACGTCACCGTGCGCCACGGCGAGACGATCGTGATGAGCGGCATCTTCGAGCACGACGAGCAGAAGAACGTCGCCAAGTTCCCGCTGCTCGGCCACATCCCGATCATCGGCGAGCTCTTCAAGAACCGCGTCCTCACCGGGATCAAGCGCGAGCTGGTCATCTTCGTTACCCCGCGTATCGTCAACCCGGACACCGAGCGCATCCGCCGCCTGCTCGACGACATCAAGCAGCGCTACAAGCAGGCGCGCGACGAGGTCACCTACAGCATCTTCGACTAGCGCCGCGGCCTTCCCAGGCCCGCGCCACCGCGGCCGCCCACGCAACCCTTGGACTTCCAAGGGCTTTCGCTGGGCGGCCGCTTCTTGTAAGATGCCCCGAAAAACGGCGGCAACTTGACCGATTGATGATCTCGAAGGCGTGCTTCCTTGCGGTGCCCCCGACCTGCCCTGCCCCGGGTAGCCCGGCCGCCGATTGACCCTGCCTCGAGGAGCAGTTTCAGGAGGAGCTACATGATCTGCGTGACGATCTCGGAGAAAGGCGGGGGGAGTCGCTCCGAGGTGTTCGACAAGCCCGAGGTCAATATCGGCCGCGTCCAGGGCAACGACATCGTCTTGGCCAAGGGCAACATCAGCAAGCACCACAGCCGCATCGTCTACAAGGATGGCCGCTTCATTGTCCTCGATCTGCGCTCGACCAACGGCACCTACGTCAACGGCAAGCGCATCTCGGCTCCCCAGGTCGTGCGCCCGACCGACAAGGTCTACATCGGCGACTACATCTTGACCGTCGGCCCTGCCGAGGCCGAGGAGGAGGAGGCCTACGACGACGAATACGCGGAGGAGGAGACCGGCGGGGGCGACTACGAGGACGAGGAGCCCTACGAAGAAGAAGAGGAGTACGAACCCGCGCCCAGGCGCCCGCTGGCCAGCCGGCCCGCCCCCCTCGCCAACCGGCCTCTACCGAGCCGCCCGGCCGCCGCGACGCGCGCGGCCGTCGAGCGCTACGAGGAGCAGGAAGAGGAGGAGCCGCCTCCGCCGCCCAAGCGCAACATCATGAAGGCGCGCGACTCGGGCAAGCGCATCGACCCGGCGGTGCAGCGCTACAACGAGCTGCAGAAGGAGATCCACGACCGGCTCATCGAGTACATGGATCTGCGGCGCCTCGACATCGACAAGCTGGGCGACGAGGAGCTGTGGGCGCGCACCGAGAAGTCCATCGTCGACATCATCGACCAGATGGAGGCCGACGGCGAGATCGAGGACGACATCGATCGCGACCAGCTCATCACCGACGTGCTCAACGAGGCGCTCGGGCTCGGGCCGCTCGAGGCGTTCCTCGCCGACGACGACATCTCGGAGATCATGGTCAACCACGCGACCCAGATTTTCATCGAGAAGAAGGGCAAGCTCGTCCTCTCCGACAAGACCTTCTCCTCGAACCAGGCCGTGCTCGGCGTCATCGAGCGCATCGTCGCCCCCATCGGCCGGCGCATCGACGAGTCGTCGCCGCTGGTGGATGCGCGCCTCAAGGACGGCAGCCGCGTCAACGCCATCATCCCGCCGCTGTCGCTCAAGGGGCCCTGCATCACCATCCGCAAGTTCAAGAGAGAGAAGCTGAAGATCCAGGATCTCATCAAGTTCAAGACCCTCACCCCGCAGATGGCCGAGTTCCTCGAGATGTGCGTCAAGGCCCGGCGCAACATCGTCATCTCCGGGGGCACGGGCTCGGGCAAGACCACCACCCTGAACATCGTCTCCAACTTCATCCCCGAGGACGAGCGCATCGTCACCGTCGAGGACGCGGCCGAGCTGCAGCTGAGCCAGGAGCACTGGGTGCAGCTCGAGTCGCGCCCGGCCAACCTGGAGGGCAAAGGCCAGATCACCATTCGCGACCTGGTCAAGAACTGCCTGCGCATGCGCCCCGACCGCATCGTGGTGGGCGAGTGCCGCTCGGGCGAGACGCTCGACATGCTGCAGGCGATGAACACCGGCCACGACGGATCGCTGACGACGCTGCACGCGAACAACCCCCGCGACGCGGTCGCCCGCATGGAGACGATGGTGCTGATGTCGGGCATGGAGCTGCCGCTGAAGGCCATCCGCGAGCAGATCGCCTCGGCCGTCAACCTGCTCGTCCAGCAGACCCGGTTCAGCGACGGAAGCCGCAAGATCACCTACATCTCCGAGGTGACCGGCATGGAGATCGACGTCGTCACGATGCAGGAGATCTTCCAGTTCAAGCAGGAGGGCTTCGACGACAACAACCGGGTGCGTGGTCGCTTCGTCGCCACCGGCTTCGTGCCGCGGTTCTACGACGACCTGCAGCGGCGGGGCATCCCGGTGAACATGAACATCTTCCGCGAGGAGTAGACGGACCCTCCGCGTCGAGCGAGCAGAAATGGCGACCCTGACCTTCATCACCAGTGCCGGCGTCGAGCAGCAGGTGGAGCTGCGGGCAGAGATCTACGTCGGCCGCTCCGCAGGCAACGACGTGGTGCTCGACGAGCAGGGGGTCTCGCGCCAGCACTGCCGGTTCTTCGTCTCCGAGGACGGCCAGGCCTGGGTCGAGGACCTGGGCAGCTCGAACGGCGTGCTCGTCGACGGGGTGCACATCGGCGAGGCGACCCCCATCGCCGAGGGCATGGACATCGTCATCGGCGGCGTCCATTGCTCGCTCGTCGAGCGGCGGCGCACCGCGCGCAGGCCCACGACTACCCGCTCGGCCCCGAGCAGCGCTCTGGCGAAGCGCGCGTCGGCAAGCGCTCCTGCGCGGGCGACGCGGATGATGGCGGCCGCCGAGATGCCCGCCAAGCGTTCTCGGCCGGCTCCACGGCGGGTGGCGCAGGCGGGCGGCGCTCAGGGCTCGAGCGCTCGGCCCCAACTGACTGGGCTCGACGGACCGTGGGCGGGCATGGTCTTCGACATCAACCGGTCGCGCATGGTGGTCGGCCGCACGGCCCCGGCCGACGTGCTGCTCGAGGACGACTCGATCAGCCGCCGCCACGCCGAGATCTACAAGACTGGCTCCATCGTCTCGGTGCGCGATCTCGGCAGCGCCAACGGGACCTTCGTCAACGGCGAGCGGGTCACCGAAGCTTCGCTTGCGCCTGGCGACGTGCTGCGGTTCGGCGTGGTCGAGCTGAGCTACAGCGGCCCGGGCCAGGCGCGAGCCGGCGGCGACCCGAAGCGCAAGAAGCTGCTGATCCTCGGCGGCGCGGGAGCTGCGGTGCTGCTGCTGGTCGTCGTGGTGGCGCTGTCGAGCAGCCCCCCGCCGGCGGTGCCGACCGATCAGGGAATCCCGATGGACGCGCCGCCGGATGCCGAGGACCCGATCAAGCTGCTCGGCAAGTGCAAGGCCTACGCGGACCCGGAGAACAGCTCGTTCAATTGGGAGAACGCCGTCGAGGCCTGCGGCAAGGCCTACGCGCTCGATCCAGCCCTGACCGAGGCCAAGCTGTACGAGAGGCAGGCCAAGCGCGAGATAGAGTTCGAGAAGCTGCTCGCCGAGGCCAGGCTCAAGATCTCCACTTCGCAGGAAGACGCGGCGCTCGACATGTTGGTGAAGGTCGACGACTCCTCCAACGCGTTCGGGCGGGCGCACACCATGTTCAAGGAGGCCTCGGAGCGGCTCGGCAAGCGCAAGAAGACCGCTTGCAAGACCGACTACAAGGCGGGCCTGTACGTGCAGGCCTACGAGTCGTGCAAGCGCTTCCTCGAGGTCACCTGCAACGTGGAGGGCGAGGACCCGGACATCATGAAGCTCTTCGAGCGATCGGCGCGCCAGGCAGGCAAGCCGACGAGCTTCACCTGTCCGGAGGCCTACGCCAAGTTCGGCAAACGGATCGAGGACGACAGCAACCGGGCCGAGACACTCGTCAAGGAGTTCTACGTCGCCAAGGGCATTCCCGAACGCGAGGTTCACGCGCTGATGCTTCAGTACTACCGCGACGGTCGGCCGAAGTATGTCGCCGACAAGCTCAAGGTCCTGCGCGTGAAGAAGAAGCGCATCTACGCCGATCGCCTCGACGACATCATCTTGCTGCTCGACGTCATCGACGGTCGCTACACGTCGGGCCAGGCGGGCATCGTGCTTGGCGATGCCGCCAAGGCCGAGGCCTTCTGGAATGAGGCCTTCGAGGCCGACGCCAAGCTCGTGCCGCCGAAGCTGCGCAGCTCGCTCGTCAAGGACATGGGTGCGCAGCTTGCGAAGGTCCACTTCAAGATCGGTTGGGACCTGTTGCAGAAGGGCAAGCTGAACGAGGCCTTCAATGCCTTCTACAAGGGCTACAAACACGACCGGTCGAACCAGGACGTTCTGCTGCAGCTCGCGGGCATGGAGCGCGAAGCGCGCCGGTCCCTGCGGGAGCCAAGCTGCGAGAGCGCGGATTTCGCCCTGGCGATTACTATCCCGGAAAGCGGCGTGTTCAAGCGCGCCAAAGAGATGAAGCAGGAGCTCGGCTGTCCGTAGCCCGGGCTTGCGCCGCTGAGACGCTGAGGGTCCCGAGCATGGAGCTCGGGGCCCTCTTTTGGGCCTCTGGCCAATGCCTGCGTCTACTCGTCGATGCGCCGGTGGATGAGCAGCAGCCGGTCGTACGCCCGCGTCGCGCTGTTGGCGATGCGCTCGAGCTCGGCGCCGATGGTCTCCCGCAGCGGGTAGGTGCCGCGGGTCCCGTAGAGGACGTTGACCACCGTCTCCTTGGCGAGGATAGGAACCGCGATCGCCGCGGATCGAGGATGGTGGCCGATGAAGGCGAGCAGGCGCTTGTCTAGCGAGGCCTTTGGAGCCTCCTGGATGACGGGCGCGCGCGCCTCGATGGCGGCCTGGACGATCGACGGCTGATCGATGGGCAGGCGCAGGCGGCTGACTGCCTTGGGGTCGAGGAACGGGCCCTGACCATGCCACCCGTCGGCATGCTGCCCGTGGACCGAGAAGATCAGCGCGGTGACGAAGCGACCCTCTGCAAACCACAGGAGCGCCTCGGCGAGCTTTTCGCGGCCGGGCGCGCGGCCAAGCAGCTCCTCGACGAGCATCATCCCCGCGGGCGGACGGTATTCGGGCTCAGGCTCCGGGGGCCCGTCCTCGGCGGGCTCGGGCATCTCGAGCAGCGACAGCGGCTGCGACACCGCCGGCGCCGGCTCGGCGACCACAGGCGCGGCGGGTTCAGGCTCTGCGGGAATGAGCCCGGCGGCGATGGCAGCGGCGAGCAGCTCAGCCGGAGAGGCGAGGTCTTCGCCGGCTCCTGCTGGCGGCGCCTCTGGCGCGAGCGGAGCGCTGAGTTGGCCGGCGGACGACGGCTCGGTTCCCGCCGCCACAGGGGCTGGGGCGAGAGTCGAATCGATCGCGGAAGACCAGTCTTGCGCCAACGGGAGTGGCGCCGCAGTCGTGCCTTCACCGGACGGAGCAGACGCTCCTGTGACAGGCGAATCGCCCATTGCCGGGGCTGGCGCCTGCTGTTCGTTGACAGGGGCGACCGGCAAGGAATCGGCGGCCGGCGAGGTCGCGGCTTGGAGGGCCTCAGGCGTTTCCTCGATGGCGAGTCCGGCTGGCGCAGCGTCGCTCGCCGACGTCGAGGGATCGACTGGCGCAGCAGCGCTCGAATCAGCTGCGACATCGACTTCGCCCACGGGCTCAACGCCATCGACACTCGCAGCAGGGGCAGCTTCGGCGGTGTCGGTCGGGGCTGCTTCGGCGGCGCCCGTGGCGACGGCCGACGCCGGGACTTCAGCAGACCGGACTTCGATCTGCGGAACCGAGATCGGCGCGGGTCCCTCCGCGCTTGTTGGCGCCGCGTCGGCGACGGGGGCATCGATTGCGGGTGGCGCCCCGGGAGAGGCTTGCGCGTTCTCGCCGGCCGGAGCAGCCCCGGTCGCGACTTCGACTTGGGCATCCTCGAGCAGCACGCCCCCGGCTTGGTCGGCCGAGGGGACTTCATCGACCTCGATGCTGACCGGCGCCTCTGCCTGCGGCGTGCCCGTGTCCACGTCCGCAGGGGCGGCTTCGTGAACCGCGATGTCGACCTGCGCATCCTCAAGTGGCGCTGATTCGGCTTCGTTCGCTGGTGCCGCTTCGTCGACGGGGATGTCGATCAAGGCGGGAGCATCGGACGACAGCCCCGTGTCTTCGCTCGGCGGAGCAGCTTGTACCGCAGCTTCGACTGGCATGTCTTCGAGCGGCGCGGGCGCGGTCTCCACTGTTGAAGCGGTATCTTCGACGGGGACCTCAATCAAGGCAGGAGCATCCGCGAGCGGCGCGGGCGCGGTCTCCACGGCTGAAGTGGCCTCTTCGACGGGAACCTCGATCAAGCCGGGAGCATCCGCGAGCGGAGCGGGCGCGGCGGCGGCCGCAGTTGCAGCGCCTTCCATCACGGCGTCGCCGCTCGAGCTGTCTGCCTGCGCCGGCTTGGTCGCTCGAGCAACCTCCTCGACCGCCTCGGGCTCGATATCGATGAGAGCAGGGGCAGCGGTTTCGGCAGGCGAGGCCTCAGCCTCCCCGGAGGACGCGGCAGGCAAGTCCTCGATGGGCGCGGGGGCGACCTCTGCGGAGAGGCCGTCGTCCTCAGGTCGCGGTTCGCTCTCGGCCTGGTTCTCGGCCGGGCTGAGGACCGTTTCCTGGCCGATGGCCTCAATTGGTGTGGGCACGGCCGGTTCGTCGGCAGGCGTGGCCAGGAGCGCCCCAGACGCGAGCGGGCCACTCTCGGTGCCGGCGCCAGCTTCGATCTCCGGCGTCCCGACGCTCGTCGGAGGCGCGGCAGCGGCCTCCGCGGAACCGGCGGGCTGGTCGTCCAGCTCGACAGAGACCTCTTCGGTCGGCTGAGCGGGACCAGCCTCAGAGCTTCCAGTCATGGACGGCGTCTCTGCGGTCCATTCGCTGGGACTCTCGCCAGGCGCGGCGCCGTCGGTCGGCGCCGAACCGGCAGCCGCCGGCGCGTTCGCATCAGCCTCGGCAGATGAGGCAGGCTCTTGCGGAGCAGACGCCTGTGCCTCAGTCGGTCCGCCCGCGGCCGCAACGGTGGCGGAAGTCTCGGTCGGCTGGTCGAAACACGAGGCCCACGAGTCGCCACCACCTCCGATGAGCAGCGGTACAGGCTCGATTTCCTCGGGCTCCTTCGGCGCGGGCGACGCTGCCTCGAGCTCGGCCGCGGAGGGAGCAGCTTCCCCAGAAGGCAGATTCTGGAGCGGTTCGATCTCGGGCTCGGCCGAACCGGGCGCTACGGCTGGCGCGTCGCCAGCGGCTGGCAGCGGCTCGGCTGCATCCTGTGCCGCTTCGGACGGCGCCGGGCCTTTCGTCGGCGCAGGCGGCGGCACGGGCGTCGGCGGGGTGCTCGCCGGCGGTTCGCCTGGCTCGACAGCTTCCGCCGCCTCCGGCTCGAGCCACACCTCCTCAGTTGCGTCCAGCTCGATGTCCGGCATCGGCTCTGGCTCGCTTGCCGGCGCGGGCGGAGGCGGGGGAGTCGGAGTGAGCAAAGGCACGTCGCCAGAGGTCCCCTGCGGCGCCTGGCGCATCACGAGAGTGACGGGCGGTGTCTCGATTGGCCTCGGAGGCTGAATGCCGATGGCGACAGATCGCTTGGCTCCAGGCGCTCCCGTGAGGACCGGCGGGCCCGCGCTGGCGCCGGGCACGGGCGCAGGCGCGCCGCCCGATTGCGCCGCCGCGGGCGCAGGCGAAGCAAGAGGCGGAGGAGTCAACGCCGAAGCGGTTTGCGCGGCCCGGTCAACCGGCAGTCCAGGAGGCGTGAAGCCACCAGGGGCTTGCGGCCCTCCAAGGACGGGCGGCCCGCCGCCGAGGACGGGTGGCGCACTGCCGAGAACAGGTGGCGCTCCCGCGGGTTGCGCGGGCTTGCCCGTCGGTAGCCCGAGCGCAGCCCTTCGCGCGGCGGACGGAGAGCTTGCCGCAGGCGGCGCGATGACTGGAGGCGCGGCCGCTGGCGTGGTCTCCCGAGCCGGCTGGGGCGTGAGCGCCGGGGGCTGGGGAGCAGGCTGCCCACCCGAAAGGCCGAGCGCTGCGCGCCGCGCAGCCGAGGCCGCTGAAGGGGCCGGCGCCGCGGGGGCATGTGCTTGCGCACCGATTTGCGCCTGGCCGAGCGGCGCTCGCTGCTGCGGGGAGCCCGGCATTCCCTGCTGCGGATAGCCCGGCATCCCTTGCTGCGGGTGGCCGGGCGGCATCCCTTGCTGCGGATAACCGGGCGGCATGCCCCGCTGCGGATAGCCAGGCGGCATCCCTTGCTGTGGATAGCCGGCCGGCATTCCCTGCTGCGGATAGCCAGGCGGCATCCCTTGCTGCGGATAGCCGGGCGGCATGCCCTGCTGCGGATAGCCAGGCGGCATCCCTTGCTGCGGATAGCCAGGCGGCATCCCTTGCTGCGGATAGCCAGGCGGCATCCCTTGCTGCGGATAGCCGGGCGGCATGCCCTGCTGCGGATAGCCGGGCGGCAAGCCCTGCGGCGGATAACCGGGCGGCATGCCCTGCTGCGGATAGCCGGGCGGCATGCCCTGCTGCGGATAGCCGGGCGGCATGCCCTGCTGCGGATAGCCGGGCATGCCGCCGGTACCTGGAGCGCTTCCAATGCCGAGCGCCGCGCGCCGCGAAGCAGAGGCGGAGCTTGGCCCAGCGGCCCGGGGCGCGAAGCCCGGCGTGGGGTCGTAGGCCCCGTCGCCCTCGCTCAGAATTTCGCCCGGGGCGAGCGGCGCGAACCGGCCGCCAGGAGGCATTGAGGAGGGATCGTTTCCGCCGGCGCCCTGCAGGAGGCTGCGCCGATCGACCGGTTGGGAAGGCTGTCGAGCCGCGCGCTGCGGACCGCCGACCGGATCCTCGGAAAGCCGGATGTAGCGGGTCTTGCGCTCTATCGCGTACTGCTTTTCGAGGTAGTAGAGCAGCCGCAGCTCAGGCGCGATCTTCGCGATGATGCGGAAGCCGGTCGAAAACCCCAGGTCGTCGGTCGCCGCGAAGTCGAACGGGCTGGCCATGGCCACGACGAGCTTGCGACCGTCGGCGCGCAGCGGAAACGCGGTGTGTTTCTCGGCCAGCGCCTTGGGAAGCATGTCGAGCGTGCCCTGCGTTACAGCTTCGAACTCGGCGACCGTGGCCACCGGCGTGCGCCGCTGCTCCCCGAGCGTCTCGGCGAGCGCGTCGATGTTCAGGTAGCCGAGCTCTACCAGGTTGGTGCCGAGCCTGCCCCCGTAAATCACCTGGAGCTTCAGCGCCTCGTCGAGCTGCGCCTGCGTGATGAGCTGCTTCCTGACCAGGATTGCGCCAAGTTTTTCGGCCATTGTCTCGCTCGGCTCCCATTTTCCAGCGTCCGGTTTACCACAATCGCCGCCCCCCGCGGCGAGATACAGCGCCGCTTGACCCCTTGAGAAGGGCCTGTCTAGCCTCCGACCCGCCATGACCGCCGAGCGACCCACGCTGACCCTGATTGACGGCAGCTCGTACATCTTCCGCGCCTACCACGCCATCCCGCACCTCTCGAACAGCAAGGGCGTGCCGACCAACGCGGTCTACGGCTTCACGTTGATGCTCTTGAAGGCCCTGCGAGAGGGCAACCCGACGCACGTGGCCATCGCCTTCGACAAGGAGGCGCGCACCTTCCGGCAGGCGATAGACCCCAACTACAAGGCCAACCGGCCGCCTGCTCCCGAGGACCTCGTCCAGCAGTTTCCGCTCATCCGCGAGGTCGTCGAGGCGCTCAACCTGCCGGTGCTCGAGTACGCAGGCTACGAGGCGGACGACGTCATCGCCACGCTCGCCCGTAAGGCTGTCGAGCACGGGTTCCGCGTCTTCGTCATCACCGGCGACAAGGACCTGCTTCAGCTCGTCAACGAGCACGTCGAGCTCTTCGACTCGATGAGCGACAAGCACAGCGGCCCGGCCGAGGTGAAGGAGCGCCTGGGCGTGCGCCCGGATCAGGTGGTCGACTACCTCGCGCTCATCGGCGACAGCGTCGACAACATCCCCGGCGTCCCCAAGGTCGGGCCGAAGACGGCGGCGCAGCTCATCGAGCGCTACGGCACCGTCGAGAACCTCCTCGAGAACCTCGCGGACGTGCCCAACTCGGGCATCCGCGGCGCCAAGTCCATCGCCGCGCAGATCGAGCAGCACCGCGAGCAGCTCCTTCGCGCCAAGAAGCTCGTCACCCTCCAGCGCGAGCTGGAGCTCAACGTCACGCCGGAGGAGCTTGCGCGCCGTCCGATGAACGATGCGGCGGTTCGCAGGCTGTTCAGCGAGCTCGAGTTCTCCCGCCTGCTGCGCGAGTTGCCGGCGACGCAGCCGGTCGCCTCCTCGGTGCAGACGGCGGTGGTGACGGAAGAGGCGGCGCTCGCGGCGATGGTCGAGAAGCTCTCGGCCGCCCCGGCGATTACCCTGCGCACCTTTTGCGACGGGCCGCGGGCCCGGACCGACGCGCTCGTCGGGCTCGGCTTCAGCGCCGGCGGCGGCGAGGCCTTCTACGTTCCGCTGCTGCACCGCTACCTGGGCGCGCCGCGCCAGCTCGACCGGCGCCTGGTCGCCGACCGGCTGCGGCCGCTCCTCGAGGACGCATCCAAGCCGAAGCACGGCCACGATCTGAAGGCGGACTACCTCGCCTTCAAGCAGCTCGGCGTGACGCTGCGCGGGCTCGCCTGCGACGTCGAGCTGGCCAGCTACCTGCTCAACGCGGCCCGCCGCGAGCACGCGCTCGCGGACCTGGCGCGCGAGCGGCTCGACTGCGAGCTGCCCGCCGACGCGCGCGTCGCCGGCGGCAAGCGCCGCCCGGGGAGCGAGGTCGAGGTCCCCGCGGCCGCCGAGCACGTCGGCGCCTGCGCGGAGGCGGCCTTCGGCCTCGCTCGCAAGCTGATGCCCGAGCTCGAGCAGCAGAAGCTCGACGCGCTGCTCGTCGATCTGGAGATGCCGCTGCTCCCCATCCTCGCGGAGATGGAGCTGCGCGGCGTGCGGGTCGATCGCGCGGCGCTCTCCGAGATCGACGCCGAAGTGACCCGCCTGCTGCGGGATCTCGAGAGGCAGGTCTACGGGCTGTCTGGCAGCGAGTTCAACATCAACTCCAACCAGCAGCTCGGGAAGGTGCTCTTCGAGGACCTGAAGCTGCCGGTGGTCCGCAAGACGAAGACCGGCCCTTCGGTCGATCAGGAGGTGCTCGAGAAGCTCTCCGAGCGGCATCCGCTGCCGCGCCTCGTCCTCGAGTACCGCAGCCTCGCGAAGCTCAAGGGCACCTACCTCGACGCGCTGCCCGCCCTCGTCGAGGCCGACGGCCGCATCCACACCTCTTTCCACCAGGCCGTCACCGCGACCGGGCGGCTCTCCTCGTCGGACCCGAACCTGCAGAACATCCCGGTGCGCTCCGACCTGGGCAAGCGCGTGCGGTCGGCCTTCGTCGCCGAGCCTGGCTGGCTGCTGCTGTCGGCCGACTACAGCCAGGTCGAGCTGCGGGTGCTCGCCCACGTCAGCGGTGACGAGGCGCTGCTCGACTCCTTCGCCAAGGGCGAGGACGTCCACACGCGCACCGCAGCCGAGGTCTTCGGCGTCGCGCCCGAGGCCGTCACCGCCGAGATGCGCCGGGCGGCCAAGGCCATCAACTTCGGCATCGCCTACGGCCAGTCGGCCTTCGGGCTCGGCCAGCGGCTCGACCTGCCCGGCGCCGAGGCCCAGGCCATCATCGACCGCTACTTCGAGCGCTACCGGGGCGTGCGCGCGTGGCTCGACGCGACCATCGCCGAGGCCAAGCGGACCGGCGAGGTGTCCACGCTCTTCGGGCGCAAGCGCTATGTCGCCGAGATCCACAGCCGCAACTTCGCCGCGCGGCAGGGCGCCGAGCGGATCGCGGTCAACACGCCGATCCAGGGCACTGCGGCCGACATCATCAAGCGCGCGATGATCGAGGTCGACCGGCGCCTCGCGGCCGAGAGGCTCCAGGCCCGGCTGCTGCTCCAGGTCCACGACGAGCTGCTCCTCGAGGCACCCGAGGCCGAGGTCGAGGCGACGAAGAAGCTGGTCGCCGAGGCGATGGCCGGCGCGGCGGCGCTGAAGGTCCCGCTGGTCGTCGAGGTCGGCGTAGGCCGGAGCTGGGCCGAGGCCCACTGACCTCGTCTGCTCGAGCGGTCGGGCCGACCTGCGGCTCGTGGCGGCCGGACACCGTTCCTGGGAATGGGAACGGGCAGGCGTATACTTGCGGGCATGTCGCAGCCGCAGAGCGTGGTGGGCGCTTTAACTCGGGCGCGAAGGGCTCGGGCGGGCAAGGAGCCCGCCGCCCAGCGAATGGATGCGCTCCTTGCCATCGGGCGGGCGATCGGCTCGACCCTGGACCTCGACGAGGTGCTGCGCCTGGTCATCGACCACACGAGCCGGCTGCTGCAGGCCGAGCGCTCGTCGCTGTTCCTGGTGGACCCTGCGCGGCGCGAGGTCTGGTCGAAGGTGATGCAGGGCGTCGAGGGGATTCAGGAGTTCCGGATGCCGCTGGGCGAGGGCATTGCCGGCTGGGTCTGCGCCCACGGCGAGCCGGTCATCGTCCACGACGCGGCCAAGGACCCGCGGTTCAACCCCAGAGTTGACCGGGTCACCGGGTTTCGCACCCGCTCGATGGTCGTCGTGCCCGTCCGGGGTCGCAGCGGCGAGGTTATCGGCGCGATTCAGGCCCTCAACCGCAGGCACTCGCGCTTCGGTGTCGAGGACCGCGAGCTGCTCGAGGCCATCGCCGCGCAGTCGGGCGTGGCCATCGAGAACGCGCGGCTCTATCGCGACGCGGTGCAGGCCAAGGAGGCGCTCGCCGAGTCGGTCGCCGAGCTCGACGTCCTCTACGACATTGAGAGGAAGATAAGCGCGGCCAGCACGCTCGAGTCCCTGCTCGACGCCATCCTCGCCAAGGCGGTCGAGGTCATCGGCGCCGAGGCGGGCTCGGTCCTGGTGCTCCAAGAGGAGGACGGGACGCTGCACTTCAAGAGCGCGCTCGGCGCCAAGGCCGCGCAGATCAAGAGCCTGCGGCTTCCGCTGGGCGAGGGCATCGCCGGCCGGGTCGCGCAGACCGGCGAGCCGGTGCTCTCCAACGACGTCTCCAGCAACGTCCTCCACAGCCCGCGCATCGGCCGGCGCATCGGCTTTGCGGCCCGCTCGGTGCTGTGCGTCCCCCTGGCGGCCGACGCCCGCGTCGTCGGGGCGCTCGAGCTCATCAACCGAAAGGGCGACGGGCGCTTCGATCAGCACGACCTGCGGCTCGCCACGCTCATCGCCGGCCAGATGGCGCGGGCCGTCGCCGTGGCGCGCGAGCGCGACGAGGGCGAGCGGCGGGCGCGCCTTGCGATGATCGGCCAGATGCTGGCGGGCATCCTCCACGACCTGCGCACGCCGATGACCGTCATCGGCGGCTACGCCGAGCTGATGGCCGAAGAGGCCGAGCTCTACGAGCGGCGCCGCTCGGCGGAGGTGATCCTCAAGCAGCTCGAGCACATCAACGCGATGGCCCGCGAGACGCTCGCCTTCGTGCGAGGCGAGCGGGAGATCCTGCTGCGCAAGGTGCACCTCAACGCCTTTCTCGACGAGGTGGGCGAGCTTCTCTCGCGCGACCTCAAGCAGGCGGGCATCGGGCTGCGCATCCAGGCGGCCTACAAGGGCGCCGTGCGCATGGACGAGGCGAAGATCAAGCGCGCCATCTGCAACATCGCGCGCAACGCGGCGCAGGCGATGCCGCAGGGCGGCCGCTTCACGATCAGCGTGGACAAGGAGGCGGACCGGGTCGTCTTCAGGCTCTCGGACACGGGCACGGGCATCCCCGACGAGATCGCCGACCGGCTCTTCCAGTCGTTCGTGACCTCCGGCAAGAAGGAGGGCACGGGCCTCGGCCTGGCCATCGTGAAGAAGATCGTCGAGGAACACGGGGGCGAGGTCTCCGTGCGTTCGAAGCCGGGCAAGGGAGCGACGTTCGTCTTGAAGATCCCGGCCTAGCGGCTGGGCGCTGGGGGAGAAAATGAGCGGATTGCCGACGCCCGAGGAGCTTGCGAAGGTCTCGAAGCTGTTCTCGCTGCTCGACGAAGCGGGCTGCAGAAAGCTGCTCGAATCGGCGGAGCGCCGCACTTGTCCCGCCGGCGAGGTCATCTGCCGCGAAGGCGAGCACGGCGACGAGTTCTACGTCGTGCTCGGCGGCAGGGTCGCGGTGACCGCCGACGACTTCGGGACCGCCAAGCCCATCGCCCTGCTCGGGCGCGGCGCGTTCTTCGGCGAGATGGCCGTGCTCGCCAACCAGCCGCGCTCGGCCACGGTGACGGTCGAAGAGGAGGCGGACCTGCTCGTCTTCGGGCGCGCCGCCGTTGAGGCGATCCTCAAGGCCTACCCGGTCGTGCGACAAGCGCTCGGGACCGTCGGGGTCAAGCGGACCGAGGAGCTGTTGGAGAAGCTGTCGGGGGAGTGAGGGCGCTGGTCGAGGGTCGAGGGTCGAGAGTTGGCGCTTCGGCGAATCGCGCGGTTGGAGGCCGGACGCGGTGGGTGCGGCGCGTGCGGTCGGCCTGGCCGGAAGGCGCGCGCGGGTCCGCGGGGCGTCGTCTGCACTGCCCAGAAGGGCAGTCGTGACCCCTCGACCAACGGGGCGCACCCCCTCGATGAACCGATCGCGACTACCCAATATGGGCGGGCGCACCCACTCCACGAACCGAACGCACCTGCCGATGAACTGATCGCGGACTACCCATATGGGCAGGCGCACCCACTCCATGACCTGACCGAACCCCCTCGTAGAAACGATCGCACCCCCTCGGCGAAGCGGTCGGACCCCCTCGACAAGCCGATTGCCCCCACTCGGTCGGGTCGAAGGCAGGGGATGCCCAAGCCCGTTCTCTCGGCGGCCGTTCCGAGTGAACCCGGTTTCGGCGGCCAAGCTGATCCGCTTTCCTTCGTCTTCGCCCCTCGGAAGGACACGTTCGCTCGCAGGCGGAGTCGCGGGCGACGAAGGACTGGCGCTGTGGAGCTGCCTCGCCGCCGAGCCGCCGGGGCGAAGGTCGGTCGATGGCGCCACAAGCCCTCGAGCGCGCCGGGAACGCGCTCCGGCGGCTTCCGCCAGCGCGCGGCGAGGATCGCGCGGATGAGTCGGGGCAGGCGCCGTGTCGGTCGGCGTCGCACGGGAAGGCCGGACATGCCCGGGACGCGCATCGAGCTTCAGTGGACGGTGCGCGGCGGCTCCTCGTCGTCGTCGTCGGACGGCTGCTCGACTCGGGCGGATGCTGACTCGGCCGCCGCGGCCGCAGCCGCCGCGCGCTCGGCTTCGGCCATGACGATGCGCAAGGCCGCTTCCTTGGCCTGCTCCTCGAGCTCCATCGCTTCGAGCCGGAGCCGTCGGCGCCTCCGGACGCGCAGGTAGGCGAAGATGAAGAGCGCGCTGATGAGCGCCCACAAGGTGGCGTTGCTGGTGACGAGGGGGATCCAGCTGAAGCGCGAGGAGAGGGTCTCTCTCCAAGCCTGCTCTTCTTCTTCGAGCCCGACGCCATAGACCGAGCGGAATGCCTCGGCGAACGGCACGCCTTCGGCGACCTTGTCGATGAGGCTCCGAAAGGTCGCCTCGCCGCCCTTCTCGTAGATGTGCGAGACGAAGGAGTAGCTCTGGGCGTAGGCGACCTCGACCTGGGAGAGCCGGTCGGGCCAGCCACGTTCCAGCGCCGAGAGCGGAATCGCCGACTCGCCGAGCGAGGCCCGGTAGGTCGCTGCGTAGCGCGACATCGACCACTCTCCGGCGACCAGGATCGCGAACCCCTCCTGGAACCAGCGCGGCCAGGCACCGGGCGCGGCGCGGCCGAGGGCGAGGTGTGCCATCTCGTGGAGCAGCAGCTGTCGCCCGGTGTCCGCGCGCAAGGCGCGGGCGTCGAAGAGCAGCGTGTTCTGCCCGGAAAAGGCCATCCCCGCGGCCCAACGCGGCGGCTCGACCCCGGCGGGCGCCATCGCCGCCACTTCGTCGGGACCGTCGCCGATAAGCACCAGGGTGCGCCCACCCCAGTCGCGCCCGAGCCTGCGGGCGAGCTTGTCGCGCTCGGCCTCGATGGTCCGCGACAGCAGCGCGGCGGTCCCTTCGGCCCGCGGCGTGAAGACGAGATCGAAGCGCTGCAGCTCCAGCCGCCCGGTCTCAGGCGCGGCGAGCGCTACGAGCGCGAGGAGCAGGGCGGGGTTCAAGCCAGCGCCTTGCGGATGGCCTCGGCGGCCTGGTCGAGCCCGACGCCTTCGACGCGCACGAGCTTGCGGCGCCCGGACTGCCCTGCGGCGAGCGCGACCTGACGGCGCGCCACGCCGAGCACGCGGGCGATCAATTCGACGAGCGCGTCGTTGGCCTCGCCGTCGACCGGCGGTGCGGCGAGCTGGACCTTCAGCCGCCCGTCGTGCTCGCCCACCAGCCGCGAGCGCGACGCGCGCGGCTGGGCGTGGATGGCGATCTCGACTCCGGTGGCGGTCGCTGTCAGGTAGGCCAGGCTCATGCGGGATCACTAACGAGGCGACGTCGCTGAGCGCAAGCCGAGCGCCGGCGGGCCGCTACTCGGCGGTCTTTTTCGCGGCGAGGAAGGTGACGTTCTCCTCGACCCGCACGTGCGGCTCGCTCGAGCGGAAGACCTCGAGCAGCTTGAGGTGGCCCTCGACGATGCTCTTGACCTGGGTCTCGAACTGCGCGCGCTGGCGCTTGAGCTCGTTGATGTCGTCGATGATGCCGACGAGCTTGTTGTTTGCGTCGGCGACGATCTTCTCGGCCTGCAGCTCGGCGTCCGCGATGATGAGCTCGGCCTCCTTCTTGGCCGCCGCCTTCATGTCCTCGGAGATTTTCTGCGCGGTGACCATCGTCTCCTGCAGGGTCTTCTCGCGCTCGCGGTACTCGTCGATCTTCTGCTGCTTGCGCCGCAGGTCCTCCTTGAGCGCGATGTTCTCCTTGACGACTTCCTCGAACTCGCTCGCCACCAGGTCGAGGAACGCTTCGACCTCGCGTTGATCGTAGCCCCGCAGGGCAGACTTGAACTGCTTCTGGCGAATGTCGAGCGCGGTGATCTTCATGACGGCAGACAGTATAGTCCGCGCCGGACGCGGGCCGAAAAAGCCGGACGCGGGCGACCCGCGGACGGCTCGGGCGCTCGGAAGTCCGGCGAGAAAGCCAAGAAGGCGATGAGCAAGCCCCTCTTCACCCTTTGCCGCGAGCTCGGGCTGGCGCTGCCGGCCCAGCTCGCCGAGCTCTACCGGGCGCTCCCCGAGGGCGCCGACCTCGGCACCGTGCGCCTGCTCTCGCCTGCGGAGGTGGCGGCGGGGCGGTGGCGCGCCGACCTCTCGCCCGCGCTGCTGCCGATAGCGGAGGAGGGCTCGCTCGACCTCTTCGCGCTCTACGTCCCGCCCGGGCCCGCGGCCGCGGCCTCGGTCGTCTGCGCGGTCAACGTCGAGACCGGGGCCTACGCGCCGTTCTGCTCCTCGGTGCGCGGCTTCGCCGCCTGGCTGCTGCTGCTGCGCCAGGCCCAGGCCCGGCTGCCGATGGCCGGCTCGCTGGCCGCCGATACCCGCGAGGCCGCCGGGGCGCTCGCCGCGGCTTTCGGGCTCGAGCCCGTGCTCGGGCAGTCGGTCGAGCTCGACAGCGGCGCCATCGCCGCCGCGCTGGCGGCCTACGATCCCTCGTCCCCTTGGGCCTGCTCGCTGCTCGCGCGCGACCTGGCCGAGCCGGCCGCCGCGCGCGAGCGCCTCGCGCCGGCGCTCGCGGCGGCTCCGTTCGCTTCGGGGTTGCTCGAACAGGCGGCCGAGCTTTTCATCGCGCGGGGCGAGACGGGTCGCGCGGCCCGGAGCCTCGCGGCGGCCATCCAGCGGCTCGAGCCCAACCTGCAGGCCGCTCCCTACCGGCTCGAGGAGCCGAGCGAGGACACCTGGGAGCTGTTCGAGCCGTTCAAGCCGCTGGCCGGTGTGTGCTGGCTTCGCGAACACGCCAGGGAGATTCCGCCGGACTTCCGCCAGTCGGCCGCGAAGGCCTTTCTCGAGCGGAGGCTCGAGACGCGGCCGGGGGGCGAGCTGACCCTCGAGCCGCGCGAGGCGATCGACTTCGCCCGCCGCCGCGGGCTCGGCGGCGACCTGCCGGGCGGCCGTTGGGTGCTGCACCTGGCCTTCGGCGTCGCTCGAGGCGACCCGGAGGCCCGCCGGCTGCTCGCCGCCGAGCTGGAGAAGGCCTGGCGGCTGGCCGGCAGCTCCTGGTACGCGAACGGTTTCGCGCAGATCGCGGGTGGCTCGGGGGATTGATTGGAACGGGCTCGATGGCACCAGCCGCGTTGACACGGCGCGGCGGAGCGTCGAAAGTCTAACGGGCGCTCGGTCTCAAGGCCCTCCGCGACACGCCAGAAAACGCGGATCCGCTGGCCCGAGTGGGCTTCGCGGGGCGCCTCACGACAAGGCAGGCAGAGAGCCACCATGGGCATTCCTTTTGGCCGCTACGAGCTGCTCAAACGCATCGCCGCGGGAGGCATGGGCGAGGTCTTCCTTGCCCGGCAGGCAGGGCTCGAGGGCTTCGAGAAGCTCCTCGTCGTCAAGGTGCTCCTGCCGCACCTGGCTGAGGACGAGGAGTTCACCACGATGTTCTTGGACGAGGCGCGCATCGCCGCGCGGCTCAATCACCCGAACATCGGGCAGATCTACGATCTTGGCGAGGTCGACGGGGCCTACTTCATCGCCATGGAATACATCCACGGCGACGACGTGGTGCGCCTGTGGAAGACCGCGCGCGCGAAAGAGAAGTTCGTGCCGCTGCCGCTCGCGGTGCGCATCGCCGCCGACGCCGGCGCCGGGCTCGACTACGCCCACAAGGCGGTCGACGCGAACAACCGACCGCTCAACCTCGTGCACCGCGACGTCTCGCCGCAGAACATCCTCGTCACCTTCGACGGGGCGGTGAAGCTCATCGATTTCGGCGTCGCCAAGGCGGCCGGCCGCATGTCGCGCACCGCGACCGGCACGCTCAAGGGCAAGTACTCGTACATGAGCCCTGAGCAGGCGAAGGGCATGGAGATCGACCGCCGCTCGGACATCTTCGCGCTCGGCGTGGTGCTCTACGAGATGGCGACTTCGGTGCGGCTGTTCAAGCGCGACACCGAGATCTCGACGCTTCGCGCGGTCACCGACTGCGAGATCATGGCGCCCTCGCAGATAAACCCGCAGGTCGATCCGCTGCTCGAGTCGGTGATCATGAAAGCGCTCGAGCCCGACCCTGAAAAGCGCTACCAGGACGCCCAGGCCTTTCGCCTCGCGCTCGAGGAGTGGGCGGTCGAGACGCGCCAGTCCGGCTCCTCGGCACACCTCGCGGCCTTCATGCAGGACCTCTACGCAGATCGGCTCGCCGCCGAGCGGGCCGAGGGCAAGCCCTTCAGCGACTTCGAGGGCACTCCGTCGGCCATCTTCCGCCGCTCGCCCCTCAACCCGGGCGGCACGGTCCGCGCGCGACCCGGAGACCGCCAATCCGGTTCCGGCCCGGCGCCGGCCTACACTCAGGACTCGGGCGGTGCGGCGCCGGCGCCGAAGAAATCGCCCGTCATCCCGATAGTCGCTGGCCTCGCGGTGCTCGGCCTGGTCGCCGGGCTCGCCGTCACGCTGTGGCCCAAGCCGGTGGAGCAGGCGGCGCCGGTCGCCAACGTGCGCCCGGCGATCGCTTCGCTCTCGCTGCGCACGACGCCTCCGGGGGCGAGCGTGCTCGTCAACGGCAAGCCCGTGGGCACCACGCCGCTCGAGGGACATCCGCTGCCAACCGGCGAGCAGGTGAAGGTCGAAGCGATCCTCGAGGGGTATGTGCCGAGGAGCCGGGTCATCCAGGCCGCCGGCGCGCAGAGCTTCGAGTGGGCGCTCGAGAAGATCGACGCCGGCGAGCAGCCGGCGGCCGTGGCCGAGGTCGAGCTCACCTTCAAGTCAACGCCTCCGGGCGCCACGGTGCTGCTCGATGGCGAGGCCGTGGGCAAGACGCCGGTGACGATCACGCGGCCCCGATCCGACGCTAAGGCGATGCTGGAGCTGCGGCTGACTGGTTACCGCCCGGTGACGCGCGAGGTCGGACAGGGCGCGGACGAGACGGTCGAGGTGCCGCTCAAGAAGATGTCGGGCCGCAGGAGCGATGGGCTCGACATCAAGATCGGGCGCTGAAACCCCGCGGCGCCGGCCCCGGCGCCGCCATCGACACGAGAATCGCTATGCGTGGCAAGACCTCGTTGACCCGTTGGTTGGCGTTCGCGCTTGTCCTCTTGTGCGGCCTGACGCCTCTTTTCGCCTCGGCCGACAACACCGCCGACGAGGCGGACCTGCTGTTCAAGCGGGGCGTCGATTTCTACCGGGCGAGGCGCTTCGAGGACGCGCTTGTCCAGTTCTTTGGCTCCAACCGGCTGGTCAAGAACCGCAACGTCATCCTCAACATCGCCCGCTGCTACGAGCAGCTGCGCCGCTATGAAGAGGCGTACCGCTACTACGACGACGTGCTCGCCGAGGACCCGACCGAGGAGGACAGGCAGATCGTCGAGCAGAGCCTCAAGCGGCTCGCCCCGCGGCTGGCGCTGGTGCGCGTGGTCTCCGACCCTCCCGGCGCCGAGATCTTCGTCGAGCGCAAGGACCTGGGCTCGCGCGGGGTCGCGCCCAAGACCCTCGCGCTCAAGCCCGGCAAGACCGACGTCTTCCTCTCGCTGAAGGGCTACCGCGACGCTGAGCACCAGGTGATTCTGACGACCGGGCGCACCGTGGAGGTCAAGGTGCCGCTCGAGTTCATCTACGGCCAGGTCGAGCTGACGGGCTCGCCCGAGGGCGCCGAGGTGCGCGTCGACCGCGCGGACGGCGAGCCGGAGGGGCGCGTCCCGGGGACCCTTCGCCTCAAGCCAGGCCGCCGCATCCTCCACGTCTCGGCGCCCGGCTGTGTCCCGACGCAGGTGCCGGTCGAGGTCGAGGGCGAGAAGAGCGTGCAGGTCACGGTCGCCCTCCCCGAGCTTCCGCCGCCGACCGGGACGTTGGTGGTCACCGCCAACCATGAGGGCGCGCTCGTCGTGGTCGACGGGAAGGAGTCGGGCTTCACGCCCGCGGTCATCCCGGTGTCGGTCGGCAAGCACCGCGTCGCGGTGACGATGATCGACATGCGGCCGTTCGAGAAGGATGTGACGGTCGAAGAGGGCGCGCGCACCTGGGTGAAGGCCGACTTGCGCTTCGGAGGCACGAAGACGACCGCGGCCTCGAAGACGGAGACGAGCATCGAGGAGGCGCCCGCGTCGGTCACCGTGATCAGCCGCGAGGAGATCCTCGCCTTCGGCTACACCTCGCTGCCCGAGGTGCTGCGCGGGGTGCGCGGCATGTTCCTCTCGAACGATCGGCAGTACGAGACCGTGGGGATCCGAGGCTTCTCGCCGCTGGGCGATCTCAACAGCCGGATCCTGGTGCTCTTCGACGGGCACCCGATGAACGACATCTACGCGGGCCAGGCCTACGTCGGCCGCGAGAACAACATCGACCTGAACGAGGTCGAGCGCATCGAGGTCGTGCGCGGCCCGGTCTCCTCGCTGTTCGGTTCGGCCGCCTTCTTCGGGGTCATCAATATCGTCCCGCGCCACCACCTCGGCGAGAGGACGGTCGAGGGCTCGGCGGCTGCCGGCTCGCTGGGGCTGACGCGCGCGCGCGCGACCGCCGGAACCAAGGGCGAGGGCTTCGACTCGGTGGTCTCGGTCGGCGTGCTCGACGCGAAGGGCGACAGCATCTTCGTCGTCCCGGCGCTCAAGCCCGGCGGGGCCGAGACGCTGGTCCGGGACCGCGACGGCGAGCTGGCGGTCAACGCCACCGCCCGCGCCCGATACAAGAATTTGCTCATCCTCGGGAGCATCAACAGCCGCTCGAAAGACATCCCCACCGGCGCCTTCGACACGGTGCTCGACAAGCCGGGAACTCGCATCATCGACCAGCGAGGCTTCGCCGAGGCGCGCTACGAGCGGGCGGGCGAGGAGGGCTCGGCCTTCGCCGCGCGCGCCTACTACGACGCGACGCGCTATCGGGGCCGCTACATGTACGAGGACGGCCCGATGGTCGAGCGCGGTGCCGCCGACTGGGTCGGTGGCGAAGCGCGCTATCGGACTCCGAAGCTGCTCGGCCAGCACCTGACAGTCGGCCTCGAGTACCAGCGCCAGCTGAGCATCCTTCAGAAGGTCTATCTGCAAGGAGGCCTCGACGACGACCGCGCGTTCCACGTCGCCTCGGCCTATATCGCCGACGAGCTGCAGATTGGCGACTGGCTGCTCATCAACGCGAGCGCCCGCGCCGACAACTACTTCGGCAGCTTCGGGCTGACCGTCAACCCGCGCCTTGCGTTCATCCTCAAGCCGTTCAGCGGAGCCGTCACCAAGCTGATGGGCGGCCGCTCGTTCCGCGCGCCCTCGGCGTTCGAGCGCTTCTACCACGACGGAGTGCTCGACCCGGAGAGCGGCGTGCTCGTCTACGAGACGCAGATCCCGAGCGAGAACCTGCGCCCCGAGGTGATCCTCACCGCCGAGCTCGAGCACGCGCAGGAGATCGGCGACGAGTTCAAGGTGACCGCCTCAATCTTCGTCAACCGCATCAGCGACCTCATCTCCACCAGGGAGGACCCGGCTACCGGGCTCTTGCAGTACAGCAACGCCTCCGGCAACGTGCGCACCGAGGGCGCCGAGCTCGAGCTGCGCTGGCAGCCGGCGCGGCTTTCGATGGTGTCGGCCTCATACTGGTACCAGCGGCTGGTGCTCGAGGGGCTCCACGATCCGATGGAGGAGACGCGCCTGCGCTCGAACACGCCCGAGCACGCCTTCTCGGTGCGCGCGATGTTCCCCATCCACGCTCCGATGCTGGTCGGCTCGGCCGAGGTCATCTACAACAGCCCGCGCGCGGCGCGCGACGATCCCGGTCACAGGACGGACCAGCTGCTCTTCTTGAACGCGGGGCTGTCGGGCCAGTTGCCCGGCGGCATCTTCCGCTACTTCGCCGGGGTGCAGAACCTGCTCGACGATCGGGCGCAGCTGCCGGCGAGCCTGGACGTGCCGCAGCCGACCGTGCCGACCTACGGCCGCACCTTCCTCGTGCAGCTCGCCGCGACCTACTGACGCCGCAGGCCGTTTGCTCGGTGGGGCGGCCGGATCCACCTTTCGCGAGAGCAGCGACAGCCAGCGGGTGGGGGCGCCTCTTGCGGCGCGCTCGTCCGTCCGCGCCCCCGGTCGGTCCTTGTCCGAAGGGCGGGACGTGGCTACTCGTTCCGTGGAGTTCCCGAGCAGGGGCCGGCTGGCTTCTTGGGACATGCCGAACGGCGGGGGGAACGGATGGGCGGCCTCAAGAATCGACTGACAGCGTCGCTGGCGGCCGCGTGGGAGGCCGAGATGCTCGGGGTGTTGGCGCTCGAAAAGCTCGCCGACAGAGCCCCGGATGCCCGCATTCGCGCCCGCCTGGCGGCCTTGGCGGCCGGTTGCCAGGCCCACGCTTCGAGGCTGCTCGCGCGGATGGCCGCTATCGGCGGTGGCCCGCTCCCCGTGCCCCCGGACGATCTCGAGATGCCCGAGAGCTTTGCCGAGGCAGCTCGAATGGAGGCAGCGCGCGCGAAGAGCTCGGCCGATCGCTACGCGGTCATGGCAACCCTCGCCCGCCGCGCGATGGATCCTTCCGCCGCCTGGGTCTGCGAGCTGAACCGCGCCGAGGAGCTCGATCGCGCCGCCGAGCTGAACGAGCTCGCCGCCCGCTGCAGTGCGGGGGAGAGCTCCTTCATGGCCCCTCCGGCATAGGGGCTTCGCCCCAGGGCGCGTCAGCCGGCCGCGGTCGGGGGGCGGACCGCTGCGGAGTCTTTGTCGTCGCGCGGCAGGCGGCCCCCGGTCCTTCTCGAAAGCCCCGCGAGCCAGACCGGCCGCTCGGGCGACTGCAGCTTGAGGCATGCGGCCTCGCCACGGGGCCGAGGGGCGCCAGCCTTCAGAGCCGTTGCCTCGCTGGAGGTCTGCGTCAAGAGGGGCGCACGCGGGGCGCCCTTTTCGGCTCGTCGATTCGTGAGCCGACGGGCCGATGCCCTGAGGCTTGTTGGCACTTCGTAAAGAGCCGCTTTCTCGCCGGCGCGTCGTCCTTTCGCCTTCTTGACAGTCCGAAGAAGCGGCGTGTAGACGGGATGCATGGCTAGGGAAAGCTATGAAGAGCTCATCTACAGCCTGGGGGATGCTGCCTACGAGCGTTTCTGGAACCGGCCTGACGCGCCGCGTGGGACCGAGCGGGTGCTGAAAGCGGCCGAGGCCTACGAGCAGCGGCAGATCGAGCTGGCCGAGATCGAAGAGGCGATGGACGCCGAGGAGGCTGCCTACAACGAGTTTTGCCAGGCCTGTGAGCAGGAGTTCGAAGAGTGCCGGCCGGTGATTGAGAGGTACAAGAAGGCCGTGGCGATCGCCGAGGCGAAGGCAAAGTCGCTCGAGTCCAAGCTCATCTCCAAGCGAAAGGACGTCGCCGCAGCCCGCAAGGCGCTCGCGAAGCTCGAGGAGCAGATCCGACAGTGGGAAGCCGACGGCATGCTCGACAAGGCCGCAGGGGCTCGCGCCGGCATCAAGCGCGCCAAGCTCGACGTGATGAAGCGCAGCCGCGAGTGCGACGAGATGCAGGCCGAGTACGACAAGGTCATGAACCCCGAGACGGGGCCGGGCGCCGAGGGAATCCGCGCCCGCCGCCGGGAGATCGACCTCGAGCAGCAGCTTGAGGAGCGTACCAACGCCTACAACGAGCGCATCGGCGAGCTCAACGAGGACGCGGCGGCCAAGGACAGGGAGGTCAGAGCCGCCCAGCAGTACTACGAACAGGCGATCATGCTGCTCGGCGAGGAGGCCTACAGGGCGAGGATCCCCGACCCGGCGCTCGTCGTCTTCTATCCGCGGCTTGACAAGCTCGCCAAGTAGGGCAGGGCGCGTCGCCGCTCGGGCGCCGGGCGCGTGGCCGGGGGAGCGCTTGATTAATTCCGTTCGCTTCGTTACGCTGCGCCGCTTTTAACGGTGGGTTGGACAGGTTCGTCCAGCCGGAGAGGAACCGCTGCGCGAGACGCATGTTCCCTAAGGAGAGCAACACATGAAGGGCATTCTGGGCACGAAGGTCGGGATGACGCAGGTGTTCAACGAGAGCGGCGACGCCGTGCCGGTGACTATCGTGCAGGCCGGGCCGTGCGTCGTCATCGCCAAGCGCACCCCCGAGCGCAACGGCTACTCGGCCATCCAGGTCGGCTTCCGGCCCAAGCAGGAGAAGCGCCTCAACAAGCCCGATGCCGGCGTCTTCAAGAAGGCTGGCGTCCAGCCGATGGAGGTTGTGCGCGAGTTCCGGCTTGCCCCCGAGGAGATGGAGGGGCTCAACGTCGGTGACGAGATCAAGGTCGATATCTTCCGCAAGGGTCAGTTCGTCGACGTGACCGGCACGACCAAGGGCCGCGGGTTCGCCGGCGTCGTCAAGCGCTTCGGGATGAAGGGTGCCGCGCGCGACTCGGCCTCGACCCACGAGCACCACCGCCACATCGGCGCCATCGGCGCCCGCAAGACTCCTGGTAGGGTCTGGAAGGGCCGCACGATGCCCGGTCACATGGGCGTCGTCCGGCGGACAATCCAGAACCTGCAGGTCGTCGACATCGACCTCGAGAACAACCTCATCCTGCTGTGGGGCGCGGTGCCCGGACACCGGAACGGGCTCATCGAGATCAATCCCTCGATCAAGGGCAAGCCGGATCGGGTCATCGGCGCGGCCACCGGGGAGGGTGAGGAGAAGAAGAAGGGTCCCGCCAGGAAAAAGTAAGAGGGAACATGGACTGTGCGCGCGAGTCCTTTTGTCGGTGCGCTCCCCGGTACGCCTTCGGGCGTGCCGGGTTGCACCTTGCAGCGGTCTCACTGCTGAGCCTGGCCGGGCTTGTCGCGACCGGGTGCAGCGATCCGCCGGCGCGCAAGCTCGCGCTCGGCGATCCGTGCGACCCGTCGCGGCCGACCGACTGCGCCGACTCTTTGTGCATTCCGCTCGACGACGCAAGCGGGTTCTGCGCGAGGAGCTGTGGGGCCGAAGGCGCGTGTCCGGAGGGCTTCCGGTGCGAGGACGCGGGCCGCTTCGGCCCGGTGTGCCAACGGGCTTCGACGTGCGACGAAAACCGGGATTGCCCCTCGGGACACCGGTGCGACCTCGACAGCGGTGTCTGCTACATCAAGGTCGTTCGCGAGCTGTGCTCGCCGTGCACGACCGACAAGCAATGCCCGGAGGACGGCACCTGCTTCAGCGTGCCGGCCACGGGCGAGCGCTACTGCACGACCTCCTGCGGCGAGGGCGGGAGCTGTCCGGAGGGCTATGCCTGCAAAGAGGTGCCGCTGTTCAAGGCTGACGGGGCTGTCGAGCTCACGAAGCAGTGCGTCCCCGACAACCCGGGAGGCACCTGCGAGGGCGGCGGCAGCCTGTGCGCGCCGTGCAAGGGCGATCAGGAGTGCGGCGGACCTTTCGATCAGTGCGTTCGCAACGTCGTCTCCGGCGAGACCTTCTGCGGGCGCGTCTGCGACCCCGCGCGCACCGGCGACTGCCCCGAGGGCTTTGGCTGCCTGGACATGTCCGGGGTCGGCGACGGGCCGTTCCAGTGCGTGCCCAACTCGAACTCGTGCAGGGACTTCTGCGACAGCAGCGATGAGCGCGCTCAGATCCTCCAGTGCGGGCTCGGACGTCAGTGCGATGTCGAGAACCACCTGTGTCGGTCGGCCGACGACGGGCGGCAGTGCTCGCCCTGTCGCGACAACGACGACTGCCGGCGCGCAGGCCGCGAGTCGAACGAATGCTTGATGAATGCCTGCGAGGACTGCCCGAGCAAGGGCGAGACCTTCTGCGCCGAGCCGTGCCCGACGGCCGACGGCGACAAGCAGTGCCAGGAGCGGTTCGGGCCGGGCTTCGTCTGCGCCCCGGTCGGACAGGGGCAGTTTTGCGTCCCCCAGCGCGGCACCTGCCTGTCGGGCCTGGGGCGGCTCGGTGACAGCTGCTCGGCGGGCGGCGCTTCGGACTGTGTGACCGGGCTGTGTCTCTCCTACGGGTCGACCGCGCTCTGCAGCGCCTCCTGCGCGCTCGACGGCGACTGCGGCGATCCGCGGAAGTGGCGCTGCTGCGCTCGCTCGGGCGACTTTTACGACTGCTCGCCCGCGGAGCGAAACTCCGCCGACAACGGGCCGAAGTCGGGCCTCGGCGTCTGCGCGCCGAACGGCGGCCTCTTCGGCGACGATTGCAGCCCCGGGCGCCCGCCCTGCCAGAGCGGGACCTGCCTGGACATCGGCACCGCGCGGCTCTGCTCGACCCCGTGCGCGGCCGACGGCACCTGTCCGCCGGATTTCGTCTGCCGCGACGCGTTCGCCGAGTCGGATGGTAGCCCGGTGCGGATCTGCTTCCCGGACGGCGGCGGGGCTCCCGGCAGCGACTGCAGCTTTGGCCCGGCGGCCTGCGCCGATCGGCTCTGCATCAAGAAGGCCTCCGGCGCCATCTGCACCCAGCCCTGCGGCGAGGGTGGCGCCTGCCCGGACGACTGGGCCTGCTCCTCGGAGGTGATGACCGTCACCGGCGAGCTCATCGAAGCCTGCGTTCCGCCAGAGCTCCAATAGCCTCGCTTCCCCTGACGGCGCGCTCCCGCGGGCGCGCCGGTTCGGCCGGATGCTCGTTCGGTGAGGCAGCGGCCGGGAAAGACAGTGAAAATGAGCCGTTTCCCGCACGCCCCGCGGCTTGATGCGTCGAGAGCCGCTGTGATAAACGAAGGCGCTCAGCTGGTCATGCGCTCGTCGATCTACAAAGCAAGCTTCGCCGCCGTCGCCGCGTGCGCGGTGTTCTCTGGCTGCTCCTGTGAGGAGCCTGTCAAGACCACGCGCATCATCGAGGAGTTTACGGTCGTGCAGGGCAACCCGGCGGTGGACACCGGCAAGCCCACCGTGCAGCAGGAGGAAGCGCAAGCTCCGCAGTTCCAGTTCAACGTACCGCGCCAGTGCGACTTCTTTCAGCAGAACGCGGTGCGCAAGGTCGACATCCTCTGGGTAGTCGACAACTCCGGCTCGATGAAGAGCTCCCAGGCGAACCTCGCGGCCGAGTTCCCCAAGTTCATCGACGCGCTCGTCTCCCTGGAGCCGCCGGTCGACTTCCACATCGGCGTGACCTCGACCGACACCGAGAACGCCCAGCTCATCTACAACGCGGAGCGCGACGGGGTGATCCCTCCCGACAAGAACGGAACCAACGGCGCGCTGCACGGGTTCGACCTGACCGAGGCGGGCGGCGCCGCCGGGCGCTACATTGCCTGCGACGCCGAAGGCAACTGCAACGTGCCCCGCAACTCGGGCACCGGAAACAATGTGGCCGCGGCCTTCGCGCAGATGTCCAAGGTGGGGACCGGTGGCTCGGCGGTCGAGCGCGGGTTGCAGGCGGCCTACCTCGCCTTGACCCGAAGCGACAACCTTCGTGCCGAGGATCCCCGCTCCTCGGACCTCTCGAAGAAGCAGCCGTTCATCCGCCCGGATGCGGCGCTGTTCGTCGTCTTCGTCTCCGACGAGGACGACTCGTCGTGCGCTCCGTTCGTTCCTCTCAACGGCGACGGGCGCCCGGCCTCCGGCGAGCCGTGCCTGGCCGATCCCGGGTGCCGCTGCGACGCCGCGGCGCTCACCTACGGGTCGACGAACTACTTCGTGCGCTTTCTCGAGAGCTACAAGAACTTCGGCCACAGCGACCTCGTCGCTGCCGGCGCGGTCGTCTGCACGCAGAAAGAGCCGGTCCCGTCGCAGGGCGGGGACCCGAGCTTCATGCACATCGGCTGCCCTAACGACGGCACGGGTGTCGCGTACTTTGGCGAGCGCTACATCGACGTCGCCTCACGCACCGGCGGCACGGCCATCTCGATTCGCGGCTCGTTCGCCAATGCGCTTCAGTCGCTCGGCTTCGCCGTCTCGGGGTTGCGCCAGGAGTTTCGCCTGTCGCGTGGCCCGATGACCGACACCCTCGAGGTCTATGTCACCGAGAAGGACGCGCGCAGGTGCTCGAGCGATGAGGACTGCGACGAGGGGCAGACCTGTCGCGGCGCCACCTGCGCTCGTCGGCTCGATGTGGGGGCCAGGTCGCTGCAGAACTGCACGCCGAGCGCGCTGCCGCTGTGCGAAGGGGGAAACACGAGCGACTGCCGGCCCGCCCTCGAGTACTGTAAGTGCGACGCGAGCTCGTTCCGCAACATCCTCCGCTTCAACGTGGACGGGCAGCCTCCGGCGCAGTCGTCGATCGAAGTCTGCTACGACGTGAACACCAACTTCAACCAGGCGTGCCAATAGGCTTGAGCGCATCCTGCAAGAGGCGCGGGAACCGACAAGCCCAAGGCCCCCCAGGGCTCATCGCCTTACTGCCAAGAGAGAAGACAGGCCCATGAAAAGCACCCTTCGCGCGTTGATGCTGCTTGCCGTGGGGACGATGCTCGCCCCCGCATCGGCCCTGTGCGCCGAGCCTGAAAAGGTCGTGGTCCGCAACCGCCTCTACGTCAACGAGGGCAGGTTCGAAGCGAGCGCAAGCGCGGGACTGAGCGTGGTCAACTACCTGACCCGCCACACCAACCTCACCGCGAGCCTGGCGTACAACGTGACCGAGCAGTGGGCGGTGGAGCTCGTCGGCGGCTACGCCCTCTCCAGCCAGACCAACGTCGCCGAGGCCGCCTCCAACGAGGTCGTCCAGAGCAACCCCGCCAGTCAGCAGAAGACGGTCGACGACTTCGAAGACCTCTGGCAGATGACCTGGAACGTGGGCCTTGCGGCGCGTTGGGCGCCCATCTACGGCAAGATGAACGTGGCGGCCGAGTTGCCCGTGCATTTCAACGCGTACCTGCTGGCGGGCGCCGGGCTCGGGGGCATGGAGCGCGACAGCCTGGTCTACTGCATCGGCGACGTCGACGACTCGCACCGAAAGCTGGCGACCTGCCGCCCGGATGGCTCTGGAGACTATTCGCTCACTCCCCTCCACTCGAGCCAGGTCAAGCCGATCTTCATGGGCGGCCTCGGCTTCCGCTTTATTGTCAACGAGTGGGCGGGGCTGCGCATCGAGGTCAGGGACATGGCGTTCCCCGACAGCTATCGGGTCGACATCGCGCGCGCGGCCGCCGAGAAGGACTTCGCGGCCAAGGACGGCGGCGACCAGGCAGCCACGCAGGGCCAACCGGCGAGCAACCCGGGGCTGACCCACCTCGTTCTTTTCAACATCGGGGCAACCTTCAGCTTCTAGCTGCCGCCGGACGTCCCGAAGGCTTCGTTCACGATTTTTCGAGCATCGAAGAGGCGTCATGAAGACCATCCTGAGAGCAGCTCTGGTGATTTCGGCGCTGGCACTCGCTACGAGCGCGGCGGCCGAAGAGGCCACGGAGGCAGCCGCGGCGACGGAGTCGGGCGGCGAGGCGGCGGCGACCAGCGACGCGGTGGCTGCCGGGCCGGCCGCGACCAACGAGGAGGCGGCTGCCGAGCCGGCCGCGGCCGGAGTCGAGGCCGAGGCGACCGAGGAGGCCGAGGCGGCCGAGGGCGAAGCCAGTGACGAGGAGGTGGCAAGCCCTCAGCCCGCACCGCTCGCTCGCGCCGGCGACGCCCCGCTGATTCGCATCTCAGAAGAGCAGGCGCGGGTCATCGAAGGCGCGCCTCTCGGCAACGCCAACGTCGGCGTGCACATCGTCGAACGCAAGCCGTATACGAACGAGGGGCGCCACGAGCTGGTGCTCTACCCGGCGATCGCGCAGCTCAACTCCAAGTTCACCATCCACGTCGGCGCCGCGGCGACCTACGCCTATCACCTCTTCGAGAACCTGGCGGTGCAGGTCACGCCCATCTTCCACTACGTCAACCATGAGTCGGCCTTCAACCAGGAGCTCATCGACAAGGGGCACCAGCAGGCACAGGCCGCGACGGCGCTGCTGCTGCAGTATGGCGCGGTCGGGGGCATCGAGGTGACGCCGGTGTACGGCAAGTTCGCGTTCTACGAGGGCGTGCTCGGCCACTTCACCTTCGTGCTCAACGCGGGGGCAGGGGTGGGCAACACCCGCATCCAGCTGCGGCCCGAGCAGACCTCCAATTGCGGCCCGGGCACGGCCAACCCGGAGTGCCGCGACGCAAGCTTCGGGGACACGGGTTTCAAGTTCCTCGGCTCGGTGGGCGCGGGGTTTCGCGTCTTCCTCGGCGAGCGGGCGGCGGTGCGCCTCGAGGTGCGCGACCTCATCTACACGGCGCGCGTCGACAAGATCAACGGCTGCAGCTTCGATGACCTCAACGAGCTCGGCAACGGCGGTGCCCCGCTCAACGCGAGCTGCTTGCCCGGAAAGTTCGACCACGTGGACGATCGCCAGCTCGCCAAGTTGCTGCTCAAGGAGACGAGCTCGGACGTCCTCAACAACGTTTCGGTCTACACCGGCTTCAGCTTCCTGTTCTAGCTGCCGGACGTTCCCCCTTTTCGCGAGAGAGAGCTGGACATGCGCGTGATTCGAACGGGTTCCATCCTCGCCGCTCTCGGCTTGCTCTGCCTGTCGGGCTCGGCCGTGGCGGCCGAAGCGCTCCAAGACGCCGGGCAGAACAACAAGGCGGTCCAGGCCTACAACGATGGCGATTACGGGACGGCCGTGTTGCTGTTTGCCGACCTCGCCGACAACGCGGTGTCCGAGGAGATTCGGCTGCGCTCCGAGTATTACCTCGCGCAGTCGTTCTTCAAGATGGGGCTCTACGACGCGGCGCTTCGCCAGTATTCGTTCGTCGTCAAGGCCGGGCCGAACCACCCTCACTACCTGAGGGCCATCGAGGGCATCGTCCAGGTGAGCGAGGCGCTTCGCGAGGACTTCATCACCGGCACCGTGCTCGACAAGGAGTACAACGACGAGTTCGCAAAGCTGCCCATCGAGACTCTGAACAAGATCAACTACATCGTGGGCATGGTGAGCTACCGCAAGAACAAGCGCGATGAGGCGATGAGCTTCTTTGCCTCGGTTCCTCCGGACTCCTCCTATTTCGCGCGTGCCCGCTACATGCAGGGGATCCTCTTCGCGCGCAACGGCGATTTCGAAAAGGCGCTCGAGTCGTTCGGCGACGTCATCAAGCTGAGCAACACGCTCAAGCTCACCTACTTCGACCTCGAGTCGATTCGGCACCTCGCCATCCTGGGCACCGCGCGCACGTATTACGGGATGGGCCGGTACGCTGACGCCGTCAAGCACTACGAGCAGATCCCGCGCTTCTCCGAATACTGGGACGAGGCCCTCTTCGAGAACGGCTGGGCGCGCTTCCACAACGACGACATCGGCGGCGCCCTCGGCTCGCTCCAGGCGCTGCACGCCCCGCAGTTTGCCGGCAGCTTCCAGCCCGAGTCGTGGATTCTGAAGGCGACAGTGTACTACTCGTCCTGCCTGTACGACGATGCCAAGCTGGCGCTGGAGGGCTTTGAGAAGATCTACCTGCCGATCAGCGAGAGGCTGGCCGCTTTGCTCGAGGGCGACAAGGACAACGACTTCTACCACGCGCTGCTCGACGAGAAGTCGACCGAGCTGCCGCGCTCGGTGAAGAACTACCTCGTCGCCAACAAGCGGCTCGTGCAGTTCAAGGCCTACGCCGACCAGCTTGACCGCGAGAAGGCGATCATCCGGGCCGAGCCCGCGTGGAAGGGCTCGCGCATCCAAGGCAACCTCCTCGGCGAGATCGAGCAGAGCAAGGATCTTGCCGTCCAGCTGACCGGCAGCTTCGTCAAGCGGCGCCTCGACGACGCCGCCAAGACCATCATCGGCTTCGATGGTCAGAAGGAGATCATCAAGTTCGAGGTGGCCAAGGGCGAGACCGACATGCTCGAGCGGCGCCTCAACCAGAGAACGCACCTCGCCGAGCAGGCGCTTTACCGGCCTGTGATGCCTGGCGCGAACTGGGAGTACTGGCAGTTCCAGGGAGAGTTTTGGCTCGACGAGATTGGCTACTATCAGTACACGCTCAAGTCGGGTTGCATGAAGAGAGAGGAGTAGGGCAGGCGCGTCTGGCCTTGGCCCGGCGCCGTGCGCAGATGCCCTGCCTGCCGCCCGCGACAGTGGTGGCCGGCTTGTATCGACAATCCCCCAACGCGCGCCGCCGAGCCCCGGGGCGGCAGCACGCGGTCAAGGCTCCAGGGAGAAATCGACGATGCGGTTGAATCTTCGTCTGCTGATCTGCACGCTGAGCTTCGCGATCGTCACCGCGAGCGCCGGGGCGGTATCCGCCGCCGCCAAGAAGAAGGAGAAGCCCGCGGCCGGCGCCAAGGGCGCGGCAGCCAAGGGCTCCAGCTCCAAGAAGTCGCAGCCGGCCAAGGAAGAGCCGAAGGGGCCCGCGCGCTTCGCGCCGGCGATGAACGAGGACGTCGAGCTCGACGCCAAGGCCGACAAGAAGCGCGACGAGCAGATCGAGCAGCTCAAGCGGATCATCCCCAAGGTTCAGGGCGCGGCGAAGGCCGACCTGCTCTTCCAGCTCGCCGAGCTCTGGTGGGAGAAGAGCAAGTTCGTGCGCCATGCCGGCGTCCGCAAGTGGGACGAGGCCTATGCGGCATGGCTCGAAAAGGCCAACCGGGGCGAGGAGGCCGGGCCCGAGCCGCGGCTCGAGGTCTTCACGCGCGAGGGTGAGCTCTATCGGCAGGAGGCGCTGCGCAAGTACGAGGAGATCCTCAAGGAGTACCCCTCCTACGAGCGCAAGGACGAGGTGCTCTTCGCCTTCGCCTACAACAAGTACGAGATCGGCCAGAAGGAAGAGGCTATCGCCAAGTACAACGAGCTCATCAAGCAGTACCCGGATTCGCGCTTCGTTCCTGACGCCTACGTGCAGATGGGCGAGCACTTCTTCAACACGAACCAGCTCGCCAAGGCGCGCACCGCGTTCGAGAAGGCGCTCGCCACCAACAACGCGAAGATCAAGTACTTCGCCCTCTACAAGCTCGCGTGGTGTGATTACAACGGCGGCGCCTACGAGGAGGCGATCAAGAAGTTCAAAGAGGTCATCGCCCACTCCAAGGTGGAAAGGGGCGGAACCGGCCTCAAGAACGAAGCGCTCAACGACATCGTCATCAGCTTCGCCCAGGTCGAGGCGGTCGACGAGGCGATGGAGTACTTCAAGAAGAACACCGGCAAGGCCAACGCCCGGCGCTTGACCGCCAAGCTGGCCGGTCTCTTCCAGGACGCGGGAAAGCACGAGAGCGCGATCCGCGTCTTCCGCACCCTCATCAGCGACGACGTCAACGACGCCCGCTGCCCCGAGTATCAGAACGCGATCATCACGAGCTACGAGGGCCTGCGCAACCGCGAGATGGTCAAGAAGGAAATGAAGCGGTTGGTTGATCTCTACAACCCCAACAGCCCTTGGGCCAAGGCGAATTCCGAGAACAAGAACGCCATCTCGGCGGCGTACGAGATGACCGAGAACGCGATGCGCACGATGGTCACCGAGTACCACCAGGAGGCGCAGAAGACCAAGGTGGTCGAGACCTACCGGCTCGCGCGCGACATCTACAAGGAGTACCTCGACAACTTCTCGGACAGCGAGTTCGCCTACAACCTGCGCTTCTACTACGCGGAAATTCTCTGGGCGCTCAATGAGTACGAGGAAGCGGCCCCGCAGTACGCGATGGTGGTCGAGAAGGACAGGGAGGGACAGTACTCGAAGCTGGCCGCCTACAACGAGGTGCTCTGCTACGAGAAGCTCGTCGACATCGAGCGCGGCAAGGCGAAGAAGGTCGAGCTGAAGGAAGGCCAGAGGATCGACGAGAAGAAGCGCAAGGACGAGGTCAAGAAGACCACCGTCAAGCTCGAGCGCCACGACAAGGATGCGAAGGAAGAGGAGATTCCGCCCTTCCAGAGGAAGCTCGTCGAGGCCATCGACCGCTACGTGACCATCTACCCGGGCGCCGACGACGAGATCACGGTGCGCTACAAGGCCGCCTTCGTCTTCTACGACCACAAGCACGATCTCGAAGCGGCCAAGCGCTTCGGGGAGATCATCGCCAAGTGGCCCACCGATCAGTGGAGCCGCAAGGCCGCCGACCTGTCGCTCGATATCCTCAATCAGAAGCAGGAGTGGCTCGAGCTCAATCGCCTCGCCCGCGAGTTCCACGCGAACAAGAAGCTGGCCGGCAGCGACAGGGAGTTCGCCAACCGCATCGCCGATCTCGTCGAGGCCAGCCAGTACATGTACATCGACGAGGTCGTCTACAAGAAGGAGCAGCGGCCGGCCGAGGCGGCGGTGAAGTTCCGCGAGTTCGTCGGCGAGTTCCCCAAGTCGAAGTACGCGCCGCAGGCGCTGCTGTACGCGATGGTGATCCACTCCGAGGCCAAGGAGCTGGACAGGAGCATCGAGGTGGGCGAGAAGCTCCTCGCCGAGTACCCGCACGCGAAGACGATCGATGGCAAGGACCTGGTCGCGCGCACCATGCTCTACCTAGGCTCGTTCTACGAGCAGACCTCCGACTTCGCGATGTCGGCGCGCTACTTCGAGCGCTATGCGGGCCACTTCCTGGGCGAGCCCGCGAAGGAGGCCAAGGACGCCAAGAAGGCCGCCAAGAAGAAGGAGAGGAAGCTCGATGGCGAGACCGCCGACAAGGTCGCCGACGCGCTCTTCAACGCTGCGCTGTGGACCGAGGGCCTTGGCGACTACGAGCACGCGGTCTCGCTTTACAGCCGCTATGTGGCCGAGTTCCCGGCAAAGAAGGACGTGCCGGAGGTCTATTTCAAGATCGGCCTGATCTTCGAGCGACAGAAGAACCACAAGGACGCCGCGAAGATCTTCAAGGGCTATGTCGAGCAGTACGGCAAGAGCGTCGGGGCCGCCGAGGTCTTCTACGCCAAGTACCGCGAA
Organism: Myxococcales bacterium; assembly: GCA_050942745.1. Taxonomy (GTDB): domain Bacteria; phylum Myxococcota; class Myxococcia; order Myxococcales; family UBA5297; genus UBA10939. Next base: position 26,472 of record JBMNNX010000005.1, on the reverse strand, counting down.
TGGCTCGCGCACCGGGAGCTGAAGCAGGACCGGGACGCCGCGCAGCTCATGGACGAGCTGCTGAAGTCGTTCGACAAGCTCTCCAAGGAAAGCCAGGAGAGCGATCGGGTGCGCAACGCCTATGCGCACCTGCGGTTCGAGGCCCTCGCGCCGCTGTGGCGGGAGTACAAGTCGGTCAAGTTCGACCAGGTGCGCACGCTGCGCAAGAACCTCAAGTCCAAGCTCGAGCTCAAGGACAAGGTCGAGAAGAGCTACACCGCGGTGGTCGCCATCGGCTCGGTGGACTGGGCGATCGCTTCGCTGACGCGCATGGGCGAGGCGTACGAGGACTTCGCGCGCAACCTGCTCGACAGCCCCGACCCGTACGGCCTCGACGAAGACCAGCTGTTCATGTACCGCAGCGAGCTCGAGAACCGGGCCTTCCCGCTTGAAGAGAGCGCGATCAACCTCTACGAGAAGGCGCTCGAGAAGAGCTTTGAGCTGTCGGTCTACAACGAGTGGACCCTCGAGGCGCAGAACCGCATCAACAACTACAAGCGCGGGGCCTTCCTCGAGCCGCGCGAGGTGCCGTACCAGGGGGCGCAGTTCTTCGCTTCGGCCGCGGCCATCCTCGACGCGCCGAAGCCGCCACCTCCGCCGCCGACCCCGGCACAGACCGCTCCTTCGACCCCGGGCGCGCAGGCTCCGGGCAACCTCTAGCGCGCGCGAGGCACGACCATGACCTCTCAGCCGAACAACATGACCATGCGCCCAGGTTCCTTCCCCATTCTCTCGATGCTCGCCGCGCTCGGGCTGGCAGCCTGCTCGGGCCCAAAACAGGAGATCAAGCCGGCCCCGACGGTCGAGGCCCCTGTGCAGGTGCGGGAGACGACCGCAGAGGAGCACCAGTACGCGGGCGTCGAGGCGCTCAAGACGAACGATCTCGCGCAAGCCAAGCTGGAACTGTCCAAGGCGGTCGAGAAGGACCCAAAGCTCCTTATCGCCAACTACGACCTCGCCTTCATCGCGCAGGCCGAAGGTGACCTCGAGACGGCGGCGCGCCACTATCGCGCGGTGCTCGAGATCGCGCCCGATCACGAAGCGACCATCCTCAACCTCGGCAAGGTCTACCGCGACCAGCAGAAGTACGAGGAGGGCATCGCGCTCTATGAGAAGGCGCTCGAGGCGCGTCCCTTCGACGTCAACTACCTCAACAACCTCGCGGTCTTCTACCGGTTTGCGAAGAAGTTCGACAAGGCGACCGAGACGGTCCGAAAGCTGCTCTCGCGCACCAAGGACAACCCGGACGCCTACAAGAACCTCGCCCTCATCGCCTACGACCAGGACAAGCTCAGCCTCGCGGCCTTTGTCGCTGGCAATGCGGTCAAGCTGGACGAGAAGGATCCCGGCGTCTACAACAACCTTGGCCTCGTCTACATGAAGCAAGGTGAAAGGCGCCTCGCCCTCGCGCAGTTCAAGAAGGCGGTTGCGCTCGACCCGGACTTTGCTCCCGGCCACGCGAACATCGGGGCGATGGCTCTCTCGTATCGCGACTACGAGAACGCGGCGGCGAGCTTCGAGAAGGTGGTCAAGCTCGATCCCACCAACGCGAACGCCCACCTGAACCTGGCCTGGGCCTACGAGGGTGTTCGGCTCAAGGATGGCACGCACCGCACGGCCGACGCGGTCGCCGAGTTCGAGAAGGTCCTCGCGCTCGTCAAGGACCAGCCCGACGCGCTCTACGGGATCGCCCGCGCCTATGCCGGCGAGCTGAAGGACCTGTCCAAGGCGAAGAGCTTCTATGAGCGCTACCTCGCGGTGGCCGAGGGGCCGGCGAAGGATAAGGCGGCGCAGGAGCTACAGGTCGTCGAGCAGCGGATCCTGGCCGGCGCCGAGGCCGAGCGCCTGCGGCGGGAAGCCGAGGAGAGCAGGCAGCGCGAGGAGGAGGAAAAGCGCCGCAAGGCCGCAGAGCAGCAGCCGAAGGACGGATCGTTGCTCGAGCAAATCGCCGAGCAGGCCGAGCAGCAAGAGTCCGCGCCCGCCGACAGCCCCGAGTCGGTGCCGCCAGTCGACTCGGGCGACAGCGCCGCGGAACCGGCGACCCAGAGCGGGGACGCCGCCAAGGAAAAGGCGAGCGAGGGCGAGCCCGCGGCGCAGAAGGGCGCCGAAGGCCCCTCGGGCTCTGCCGAGGAGCAGGGGGCGAGCCCGGCCGCGGGGAAAGCGGAGGAGGCGAAGCAGCCGTCAGCGGACCCGAGCAAGCCGTAGCCGCCTTCGGCCGCTTGAGCTTTGTTCGTAAGCAGGCATATACTCTCGCGCTTTCTAAGCCCGAGCCCCTCTGGCGCGGGCGGCTAGCCTGCGCCGAGAGACGGAGGAAGTGATGAAGCGCCTTCTGGCATCGATGACGGTTGCGACGGTGATTCTCGGAGCGCCCGCTGCTTTTGCCCAGAACGTCATTCAGGAGGCCGACAAGACGGTCTACAAGAAGAAGACGGTCATCGACTTCAACGACGTGACCCTCGAGGGCGAGTTGACCAAGCCGGAGGGCAGCTACCTGCTCAACCGCAAGAAGACTCGGTTCGGCAGCCTCATCAAGCTTCGCAACGACTTTCTCCCCGAGCTCCAAAAGTCGGTGGACAATCTCTAGCGCAGTCGGAGAACTTGCGCGGCGCGTCGCTGTCCAACTTGGCAGGGCGGGCATTGAGCAGGCGCCGCTCCGAGCGGTGCGCGAGGGGAAGATTGGATTTGACTGGACAGCGATCCGGCTCTCAATTCGACCTGGACGCAGGCGGCCCCCGGAGCGAGCGGTCGCGGAGGCGAGGTTAGGCCATGGCCAACAGCACACTGGTTCTCAAGATCGTCGGTCCGGACGGCTCCGTGCACGAGGTGACGAAGGAGGATGCGGACAGCGTCATCCTTGGCTCGGGCCCGGCAGCGGCCGTGAAGATCGAGGATGAGAAGGTCGCGGGCCTGCACTGCATGATCAAGCTCGAGGGCGGCGCGGCCAGCGTCATCGACTTCGGCAGCGAGACGGGCACGAAGGTGGGCGGCCAAGCGATCAGCGCGCCGACGCCGGTGAAGGCCGGCGACGTCATCGAGATCGGCAGCGTGAAGGTCGAGCTCGTTCGCTGCGAGACGGCCTCGGCCGAGGAGAAGCAGGAGAGCACTAAGCCCGAGGAGCAGAAGGCCTCCGAGGAGTCGAAGGAAGGCAAGAAGGGCAAGAAGGGCAAGAAGGAGAAGCACGCCAAGCAGGAGAAGGTCGCGGCCTCTCCCAGCCCCGTCGACGCCTTCGGCACCGTCGCTCGGTTGTTCAACGAGGAGTTGCCTCCCGAGGAGACGCCGGCCCAAGACAGCAAGCAGTTGGAAGTGGCGATGCTCTGGGGCGACACGATCATCAACGTGCGCCACTTCACCGACGACCAGCGGGTGACCATCGGCGCCTCGCGGCGCAACCACTTCAACATCTACTCGACTTCGATTGGCGAGTCCTTCGCCCTGGCCTCCTGCAACACGAAGGAGTGCGTCGTCTCGGTTCCCGCGAGCGCGAACGTCGTGCTGCGCCGCGGCGACTCGGAGAAGACCCGTGAGCAGCTCTCGAGCGAGGGCGCGCTCAAGGCGACCGACGGCGCCGTGCAGGCGCAGCTGCTCACCTTGCAGCTGCACGACCGGGTGCAGGTCACCATCGACAACGTCGCCTTCATCATCCGCTGGGTGCGCCCGCACAAGCTCAGCTCGACCGGCATCTCAGGGTTCGACCTGTACTTCACCAAGGTGATGACGACGAGCGCGATGGCGGGCATCGTGCTCGTGGCGGCGATGTTCATGACGGACATCACCGCCGAGTCCCTCTCCGAGGACCTTTTCAAGAATCCACAGCGCTTTGCGAAGCTGGTGATCAAGCCTCCGGAGAAGGAGAAGAAGAAGATCGAGCTGAAGGTCAAGGAGAAGCAGGTCAAGGTCGAAAGGGAGCCCGAGAAGTATGGCGCTCGTCGTGACGAGAACGCCAAGCCCGGCCCGACCATCAACGCGAACAAGCGCGAAGCCGACCGCAAGAAGGTCATGAGCGCGGGCTTGCTCGGCCTGCTCGGCGGAGGCGACGGCGCGACCTCCAACGTCTTCGGCCAGGGGGGCATGGGGACCGGACTGAACAGCGCGCTCGGCAGCTTGAAGGACTCCGGCGTCGCCGACACGGGCGGCATCGGCGGCCTCGGCTCGCGCGGCACCGGACCGGGCGGCGGCGGAACCGGGCTGGGGCTGGCAGGGCTTGGCACCAAGGGAGGAGGGCGCGGCGCCCGCGGCGGCTACGGGGCCATCAACCTTGGCGGGCGCGGCAAGTCGCACACCCGCGTCGTGCCGGGTAAGACGACGCTCAGCGGGTCCTGCGAGCGAACGGTGATTAGCAAGGTCATCAATCGCCACGCCAACGAGATTCGGTACTGCTACGAGATGGAGCTCAACAAGGATCCGAGCCTCTCGGGCAAGGTCGCCGTCATGTTCACCATCGATCCGACCGGGTCGGTCAGCGAAGCGAACATCGGCCAGACGACGATGAACAACAATAACGTCGAGCAGTGCATCCTCACCCGCATCCGTCGTTGGCGTTTCCCCGAGCCGAAGGGCGGAGGTGTGTGCATCATCAACTACCCCTGGGTCTTCAAGGCCGCGGGTAGCGACGATGACGCCGAATAACAGGCGGCTTTGGCTCCTGCGACGCGCCGGGGTGCGCGTCGTGCAGGCTATTTCCCTCGAATCGACGGCAGAGCGAACATGACCCGCAACGCAACGATCTTCGGCGCCGCGCTGATTGCGGCCACGCTCCTGGTCCCCACCGCACGGGCGGCGACTCCGGCCGCAGGGGTTCCCCAGCAGATTCGCTCCGGCTTTTTCGCCGACGTGAACATGGGAGGCTTCTTCACGCTTGGAGGCAAGAGCGTGATGACAGGCCTTTCCAAGCCCTCGAACGCCCAGCCCTACCTGCAGCTCGGAGTCGGCTACGACGTGCTCGAGTTCTTGAGCGTGGGCCTGCACTTTGGCCTTGGGTCGTCCGCCGCGAGCTGCTTCTCCACTGTGGACAGCCGCCAAAGCTGCGTGAGCAATTCGGACCCCAAGCTCGTGATGGCCGACAACTTTACGGTGAGCCTCTTTTCGGCCGAAGCGAGCTACCGCTACCACATCAATAGCCGTTTCACGGTGCAGCCCCGCTTGCACGTCGGGTATGCCTCGTTCGACCCCCTGCCGATGGACGAAACCGACGGCGGGCCTGTCTTCGGGGTTGCCGTCGGCGCCGAGTACGCCACCAACATGGACCACTTCAGCATCGGCCTGGACGTCGACTACCGCTTCATGCCGACGCTGTCGCCGATGGTCCACATGATTTCGTTCTATCCGAAAATCAAGTACACCTTCTGAGCCAAGAAGGGGCTTGAGGTGTCGAACGCGGCGGACGCGCCCTTCGCGCCGCGCTGCCGCCGCGCCGTGGAAACCCCGCCGGGTGGCTCGCGTCGCAACCGACTGAAAACCTGGGATTCGCGCTGCGCTCCCTTGTTTGACGAGTGGTGGGGCTGAGCCTAGGATTGGCCGTCTGGGCGCGTTGCCTTCGGCCCCGAGGTTCATGGAACGGTTCGGGCGATACGAGCTACTCAGGAAGATCGCCACTGGCGGTATGGCCGAGATCTATCTCGCCCGCCAGGCCGGGATCGAAGGCTTCGAGAAGCTGCTCGTCCTCAAGCGGATCCTGCCGCACCTTGCTGAGAACGAGGAGTTCGTGGAGATGTTTCTCCACGAGGCTCGGGTTGCGGTTCGCCTGAACCATCCAAACGTCGTTCAGATCTTCGATCTCGGCGAGGCCGAGGGCGCGTACTTTATCGCCATGGAGTACATTCATGGCGAGGATGCCCGCCGCATCTGGCGTCAGTCGGAGCTGGTGGGAAACCCGATTCCCGTTCCGCTCGTATGCCGGATAGTGATGGACGCGGCCGCGGGCCTCGACTACGCCCACAAGCGGACCGACGCGAGCGGCGCGCCGCTCAACATCATCCATCGCGACGTCTCGCCCCAGAACCTGCTCGTCTCCTTCGAGGGGGCGGTCAAGGTCGCCGATTTCGGGATCGCCAAGGCCGCCGACCAGGCGACGCAGACGCGCTCCGGAGTGCTCAAGGGCAAGTATTCCTACATGAGCCCCGAGCAGGCGAGCGGCAAGGAGATTGACCACCGCACCGACCAGTTCGCCCTGGGCATCGTCTTCTACGAGCTGCTCACGCTCCGACGCCTCTTCAAGCGCAGCAACGACATCCAGACGCTCACGGCGGTCAGCGAGTGCAAGGTGGCGCCGCCCTCCGAGGTGAACCCGCGCATCCCTCAGGGGCTCGACGCGATCGTCATGAAGGCGCTCGCCCGCAACCCCGACGATCGCTATCGCGATCTTTCGGAGATGCAGATGGCGATCGAGGAGTGGTTGCTGGTCAATCAGCAACCCTCTTCGCCCTCCCACCTCTCGGCGTTCCTCAAGGCGATCTATGCCGACCGCCTCGCCAGGGAGCAAGAGGTCGGAACTCCGATATTTCAAGATCCGTCCGAGACCTCGAGCTCGATCTCTGCGCAAGCTCCTCGCCGAAGGACCGGTCTTTCGGCAATCGGGCAGCCCGCACTCGGTGAGCAGACCCGCGCGGCCAGGAGGGGACCGCGCGCCGGGGGCTCGCTGGTCGGCAAGCCCGCTGCCTACCGCGCGCCGCCGGTGCCAGGGTATGAGGACGACGACGAGCCGACCCCCGTCGAGCCTGAGCCCATCACCGGAAGCTCCGTTTCTCGGCTCGTAGACCGAATGAGCGGCCGGAAGAAGGCCGCGCTCGGCGCCCTCGGAGTCGCGCTGGTCGCCGCGGCCGCGGGCATCTTCTTGCTCCAGCCTCAGGGGCGCACCGTTACGACGCGGCCGGGGGGCGAGACCCCACAGCCAATTGCTGAAGTGCCCAAACCGGCCACGCCCAAGTACGCCGGCCTCAAGATCGTGACGACGCCCGCGGGCGCCAGCGTCGTCGTAGACGGCAAGCGGCAGGAGGAGCTGACGCCGCTCACCGTCGCGGGGCTCGAGCTTGGCGTCCATCAGATCTTCATCGAGCACAAGGGCTACCTCGACGAACAGCGCGCGGTGACGCTCGAGGAAGAGGGGACGATCGTCCCGCTCAACCTCGAGCTGAAGCCCGACCCGAGCCAGCGCATGGTTCGCCTCGTCATCGATACCGAGCCGCCGGGCGCGGAGGTGATCCTCGACGGCGAGCGGATTGGCCATAGCCCGACGACGAAGATGATCGCCGCCAACCGGAGGGCGCAAATCGAGGTCATTCGCGACGGCTACAGGCGCCTGAGCGAGGACGTCGCAGTCGGCCCCGGGCCCGAAAAGAAGCTCTTCTTCACGCTGGCGGAGTCACAGCGGCATTCGACCCCACGGCAGGCCAGTGGGCCCGCGACTATCAGCCTCGACTGCGACCCGCCCGCCTCGATCTGGGAAGGAAAGTCCTTCCTCGGCCAGACGCCGTTTCGAGGAACGCTTCCGCCCGGTCGCCATCGCCTCACTCTCGTCAACCGCGACCTCGGCTTCGAGATGACCGTGCCGCTGGTGCTCAAGCCCGGCGAAAACATCACGCGCTCGTACCGGCTGGATCAGGGCGAGGTGCTCATCGTGGCGACCCCCTGGGCCGACGTCTACCTGCGCGGCAAGAAGCTAGGCACGACGCCGATGCCCAAGCTGACGCTCTACGAGGGAGAGCACCAGCTTACGCTTGTGAACACAGACCTCGGGACGAAGAAATCGGTGGTTGTGATGGTCAAGCCCGGCAGGCTTGAAAAGATGACCGTGGATATGGCCGGCGAGTGACGGAGGCCAGAGGGGGACCGAGCGGTGGAGCTGCTGGCTGGCGATAGGCTGGGCAAGTACGAGGTCGTGGGTAGGCTGGCCGCCGGTGGGATGGCGGAGGTCTATCTGGCCCGGTCGCTTGGGCACGCCGGGTTTTCCAAGCCTGTCGCGCTCAAGCGGATGCTGCCTGAGCTCGCCTGCGAGCACGGCTTTCGAGAGATGTTCATGCAGGAGGCGGCTGTCGCGGCCCGCCTCAGCCATCCGAACATCGTCCAGATCTTCGACTTCGCAGAAGAGCAGGGCGAGCTGTACCTCGCGATGGAGTACATTCACGGGGTCACGCTCAAGCAGCTCAACAGCGAGTCGTACACCAGAGGCAAGACCGAGCCCGAGCTGAGGCTCTCGCCGTTGATCGCCGCTGCGATATGCCGAGGGGTCGCCCGTGGGCTCGCGCACGCGTGGCAGGTGCCCGATGAGCAGGGAAGGCCTTCGCACTTCATTCATCGCGACGTCAGCCCTCACAACATCTTGTTGTCGTTTGAAGGGGACGTGAAGCTGGCCGACTTTGGCATTGCCAGGCCTGCTGAGCGGCGCACGAGCGTCGGGCTCTTGAAGGGCAAGCTGTTGTACATGGCCCCCGAGCAGATTCTGGGGGGCGATCTCGACGCTCGAACCGACGTCTTCGCCCTCGGCATCGTCCTTTACGAAGCGGCGATGAACCTGCGCAAGCCGCTGTTCGACGCGAGCGACGAGGGCTCGGTTAAGCAGGCGGTGCAGGCGCGGCGCGTCGTCCCTCCCGCGCGCATGGACCCAGATTTTCCCAAGGGGCTATCCGCGGTGATCATGAAGGCCCTGGAGCGCGATCCGGCCGACCGCTTTCAATCGGCTTTTGAGTTTGCTGACGCGCTCGGGGAGGTGATCCACCGAGAAGCAAAGGGTCCGGGGGACTACGATCTCCAAGGCTTCATGCGGCGGTTCTACAACGAGCCGCCGGCGCTGCGCGCCTTATGGGCGGCGGCATCCGCTGCGCCACGTGCGCAAGCCGGCGTAGCCGTGGCGGCTCAAGTCCCTGCGCTCCTCGGTTCGGGGCCCGCCGTCAAAGGCGACGACCCGTTCGCCGAGACGGTTCTTCGTGCCAGCCGCGAGGCGCCGTCGAGTACGAGCTCGACTCCTCCTGCACCCGCGGACCGCCAGGAAGGCGTGGTTGCTGACACGAAGCGCGACCGACCGTTGTCGCTGGAGGCTGCGAAGGGGCGGATTCAAAGGCTCTGGCGAGGCCGCAGGCGAATCGCGGCGGTGGCGGCGATTGGCGGTGCGGTCCTGATCGCTGGGCTCGTCGCTCTCGCCGCATCGAGGGACGAGGCTCCTGCGGGCGAGCGAGCGGTCGAAGGCCAAACGGCTGCAGTCGTGGCGGCCGCGTCGGAAGCAGCCTCGTCGCCGAAGATCGCCGATGGAATGGCCCCCCTCGCCTCGGAGCAGCAGAAGGTCGAGCCCGGCAAAGGGCCACAAGCGGCACCGCGCGTTGAAAGCGCCCAGACAACACCCGAAGCGCCAGAACGGGCCTCTGCAGCTCCGGTGGCTGGTGGAGCGCAGGAACAACGACAGCAAGCGGCCGAGCAGGCGCCTGTCGCTGCCGCAGCGCCGGTCGCGCAGCGCATAGAGTCGCCCAAGCCCAAGGCGAACACCCGCAAGACCGTTCCCGAGAAGCAGACCGGCGTCCTTGTCGTGCACGTCAAGCCTTGGGCGTTTGTCTGGGTAGACCAGGAGACTTTCACCGGAGGCAGGGAACAGGAAGCTGCGCCGATCATCAGAAGGATTCTGAGCGTGGGACGGCACGTCGTGCACGTGCAGGACCCTTCGGGTCGGCGAACGAGCATTCCGGTCACGCTTCGCCCCGGCCAAGAAACGCGCATCACCGATCCTTTCGGGCTCGAAGGTTGAGGCGCGTGCCCGCCCGCAGTTCTGGCCTTTGAACGAATCCGTTCGACGATTCGCCGGCTGACGTGACGCGGCGCGGAGGGCTAACCCTCGGCGCATTGCGCGAGCCACGAAGTGCTCCGGAACGAACGCGTCGAGTGGTTTGCCGAGAGCGGGCTCTCGACATGCCGCTTTGTGCGCTTCACGGGCGCAGGCCGGCGGCGGTGCCCACAGGTGGACGAGCTGCGCTGTGAGTGAGCGCGAATCCGGTGTCAGGAGTCGAAGAGAGCTTTTCATTCGACCGGCTTCCCGCCTTGTATCTCCCTCAGTGCTCGACGCGGCGCTCAACGAGGCAGTCGCCTCCAGTTCGGCCTTTTGGGGCTCTCGACGAGACACGGGCGACGGGGGTCATCTCGCAGCCCGCGGCGAGCCCCATCGTCGCCTGCGCGACCGACCTTCGCCGCTTTCTCCGATGCTGCTGCCACGAATCGCGACCTCCGCTCGCGATTCGACCGCTTGCGCCGGGGGCATGCGAGACGGACGAAGAGCAGGCACTGTCTGCCGCGACGCCCTCCGCTCCGACGGATCTTGAGGCGCTTCCCGATCAGCTCGATCGGAGGAGGCGTGGAACCGCCTTCGGCGGCCCGCGCATCGATTCGGGCGCCGGCCATAGCTCATCGTGGCCATGCGGCCCTGGGCTCGCGACGACGGCCGTCTACCCGGCGTCCGCCCCAGCCGCGCGAAGCCTTGCACTCGGCGGTTCACCAAGTCTCCAGGCGCCCCGCGCTCGAGGAGGGCCAAGACCTGTCCGCCGTAGCCATCCGCGCATTCCACGCGGGCGCGTAGCTTGGCGAGGCAGGGACCGAAGTGCGCCTCGTCGCGAGCGCGTTCTCCGCGCGAGCGCAAGCCCTCGCGTCTTGCTGCATGGCACCGTGGAAGATAGGGCCAGTCGCCGACGGCAGTCCCGATCGCCAACGTTATCGCTCGCGCTTGCGGCCTCTGGACCCGGGGGGCACTTTGGCCGCAGCGAACGCGGCAATCTCGATCGTCGCCTGCACCTCGAGCGCGGCTCGCCGCCGCGGTCTTTCGCCAAGGCCAGTACCGAGATCTCGGTGGAGCATCGGCCGGCGAAGTAGCGCTGACTCCAGGCGCCAGCGACGCGATTCGTTCGAAGCGCCAGCTCGGTGTCTTCCGAGTCGGGCGCAGCCTGAAGGGCGTATCGGCCGAACGCGCAGACCGTTTGAGGCGCCTCCGGCTTGGCGGCCGATAGCCGAAGTGCGCGTGTGCCCCAGCCCCGGCGCGAGCCGCGCCCGCTGCTTGAGCTGACAGCTCCACCGTTCCCCTCTCGCTTGACAGGTATACTCAATAGAAGATATCAGCGATACACCATTCGATAGCCACCACTGGAGAGAATCCACTCAATGGCGCCACTCCTCGACCCGCAGCAACTCGAGCAGATCGAGAGGGAGCACGCGAAAGGCCTCCCGGCGCGCGACATCGTCGAGATCTTTCGACCCCTCGGCGTGAAGCTGTCCGAAGCGACCTTTCGCAAGTACGTGCAGGTCGGGCTGTTGCCGCGCAGCCGCCGCGTCGGGCGCAAGGGCAAGCACCGCGGCAGCCAGGGGCTCTATCCGGTAGGCGCCGTGCGGCGCATCAACGTCATCAAGCGAATGATGGCCGAGGGCTTGACCCTCCAGGAGATAAGCCGCTCGTTCGTCTGCTTCCGCAACGACATTGAAGAGCTCGAGCGCGTCCTCGACACGGCGCTCGCGCGGCAGATCGAGGAGCTCGAGACGCGAAACCTCCCGCAGGAGATGCGCCGCAGCCTCGAGCGCGCCATGGGCGAGGCCCGGCGTGATGGCAAGAAGCTCGTGCGCCAGCTCGAGCTCATCGCGAGCCAGCTGGCGGCGACCGAACCGCGTGCGCCACCCTCCGACAGAGCGGGCGGCTAGTGTCCGCCAAGCTGCGCAAAGATCCTTGGGGCAACCACGGGGGTGGCAATTGACAGCGGGCCGAAATGCCGGCCAATGCTTTTCGCGGGAAGGTCAAGGAGAGGGGCATGAACGAGCCGAAGCGCGTGAACAACGACTCCGAGCAGTTGCCCGAGGACGGGGCGCTCGCGGCCAACGAATCCGAGGGCGGACGTCAAGGGGTGCGTCGCTCCAAGACCATGTCGCGCAAAGAGATGGCCCGCGACCTGCGCCGCCGCCGCATGCTCGGCCTCATCGACCCGGAAGAGGAGGAGCTGCTCAGGTCAATCGAGCAGCTTCGTCCTCATACCCGGGCCGACTGCATCAATGGCCCGCGCCCGTGTCTGTTCGTCTCCTGCAAGCACCACCTCTACCTCGACGTCAATCCCGAGACCGGGTCGATCAAGCTCAACTTCCCGGACAAGGAGATCTGGGAGCTCGAAGAGACCTGCGCCCTCGACGTCGCCGACAAGGGCGGCATCACGCTCGAAGAGGTCGGCGCGATCATGAACCTGACGCGCGAGCGTATCCGACAGGTTGAAACGCGCGGGTTGCTCAAGCTGCGCGAGGCGGCCGAAGAGGAGCTTGACCCGAAGGACGGGCGCCCTTTGATCTCCGAGCGCAACGGCTAGCGCCGTTCGCGATCCGCCAGGGGCATGCGGGCTTCGCCTCGCGCGAACAGGCCGCCGCCCAGCCTGCTATAGTCGGCAAACTCGCGCACGCCGAAAGGCTCGAGGAGGTACTCCATGCGTCTTGTCCCTGTGATTGCGGCCCTTGCGCTGGCGGCCTGTAACGGCCCGAAAGACACCTGCGAGGGCAGCTTCAAATCCTACTTTTCGATGATCGAGGGCCAGGACTACGAGGGCATGTACGAAATGCTCACGCCCGACTTCAAGAAGAAGGTCAAGTCGCTTGAGCGCTTCAAGGCCGTGATGGGCGAGCAGTGGAACGGCACCTACGGCTTCTCGAAGAGGGTCGACAGCATCGTCGAGTCCGGAAACGTGTGCATCGCCCGCGGCATGATGAGCTACACGTGGCGGGTTCGCGGCAAGGAGGCCGAGAAGCACGACGACGAGTTCTTTGCGTGGACCTTCCGCAAGCAGAAAGACGGCAAGTGGCACATCGACTTGCCGGGCTACGAACGCGTTTCAGCGTTCTAGGCACTTCGACGGCTTGCGCGACTTCGTCTTGGCCGTGAGCGCGCGCCGAGGCCGGCATTGGCGGCCGCCCACCACGCCGCGCCGGTTGCGCCTTCGCTCGTCCAGGCCGGTGATTGAGCGGGCTCGGCTCGAGGGCGAGCGCTGCCGAAGGCCGTTCGAGCGCGGCGGCGCGGCGTGGAGCCTTTGCCGGGCGCTGCAAGCAGGACGCGCAGACGCAGCGCGCCTGCGGGAGGCAGGAGGCATCAGGTGATGAGGGCTCGGACTTCGGCAGAGCCGCATGTCGGCTCCTGGAAACTGCCTCGTACGCCACTGCTCGCGCTCGTCCTTTACGCGATGCTCGCGCTTGCGGCGGCAGGTGCCCTGCTGGCGAGCACGCACCCGGGCGTGCTGCCGCAGGGAGTGCGTCTGGGGGCGACAATCGCTTTTGGCGCTTTCGTCGTCCTGTTCGCCGTCTACCGCTTCGGGCTCGTGCGCGCCCGCAGGTATCCGGCCGGCAAGGCCTTCTTTCAGGTGGGCGTCGGGGTGCTCTTCCTGATGCTGTTGCTGCCCGGAGTCGCCGGACGGCCGGAAGCCCTGCGGATTCGACCGCTCGAGGCGCTGCTCGTCGACGCCGACCCTTCGGTGCGGGCGCTGGCGTGCGAGGTGGCGCGTTTTCGGGGTGATGGCCGGCGCTTCGCGAAGGAGCTCGCCGACAGGCTGGAGGACCCGGCGCCCGCGGTCCGCGAGGAGGCGCTGCGCTCGCTCGAGGCACTGGCCGGATCCAACATCGGAGGCGCAGGCGCGGACGCCTCGGAGCGGTGGCGGGCCTGGGCGCGCTCCGCCGCCGTCGGCGCTCGGCGGGACTAGCTGCTAAGTGCGCGAATTGGCTCTCCTTGTTGGCTTTGCGGCGGCTCGCGGTCGCATGCTAGGGTCAGCCTCATGACGATGCTTCGATTCCTTCCCCAGGCGCTGCTCGACAGTTGGCTCGAGGCCGGAAAGGCCGACATCCGGGCCGGGCTGCTTCACGATCTCAACAGTCGGGAGAAGTTCGTCGTGCGCGAGGCAGCGCGCTTTCTCCGGGTCGAATCCGGGGACGACGTTACGGGCCTGGTGGGCACGGTGAAGAGCACCGAGCAGCTCAAGGCGATGGGCGCCGACCAATGCGGGACCTCGGTCATCGTCGGCGAGACGGTCTACGAGGTCGCTCCCGGCTGGATCGCCGAGGAGCCCTCCGCGCAAGGCCCTCGGCCCGCTGGCGGCCCGACCGAGAGGAAGAACCCCGAGGCTGAAATGTTGGCCAAGCTCCTTCTCGACAAGCTATCTTAGGTTCCTGCCCGTGTTTCCGTGCCGCTTGGCAGCGCCCGCCTGCGCCTCCTGAGCCGGCGCGGACGAGCCCTCCTCTGGAGTGCCGATGATCCGCCCACTCCTTTCTTGGGCGAGCCATCTCTACCTGTTCGCCGCCATCCTGTACCTGGCCTACTTCCTCCGGGCGAATAGAAAGGTGGCCAGGGCCGCGTTCGCTGCGCTCGGGCTTGGTTTCGGTCTCCACACCCTCGTCATTGGCCAGGCTTTCTTCTCACGCGGCTATACGCCCGCGCACGGCTCCGCCGAGGCGTTCTCGCTGCTCGGTTGGTTCCTGGCCGGCGGCCTCCTCGCGGTGCAGAAGGCCTACCGGTTGCCTGCCATCGGCGCCTTCTCGACGCCGCTCCTAGTTGCCGTCGTGGTGCCGGCCGCGCTCATGCATACCGAGCGCCATCTGCTCCCCGCGTCGCTCCAGTTGGCGGGGCTGCCGGTCCACGTCGGGGTCGCCTTTGCGGGCATCGCTGCGTTTGCCCTGGCGGCCAGCGCCTCGGTTGCTTACCTGCTGCTCGAACATCAGATGAAGAAGAAGCGCTTCGGGGTCGTGTTTGCGCGGCTGCCCTCACTCCAGGTGCTCGACGAGGTGAGCAACCGCCTCATGCGCTGGGGCTTCGTGGCGCTGTCGGTCACGCTCCTGACGGGGGCGGTCATCGCGAAGCTCGCCTGGGGTGAATTCTGGCGCTGGGACCCTAAGCTGACGCTCTCGCTGGTCGGGTGGCTCGTCTACACGGCGCTTGTCCACGCGCGCATCTTCGCCGGATGGAGGGGGCGGCGGTGCTGACGATGCTTGGCTTTGCCATCCTGTTCGGTTCGTTCGTGGGGTTGCGGGTGTTTCCGATAGGCGCTCACACGGGGGAGTTCCAGTAGCCATGCCCCCCCTCTGCCTTCGCGACTACGCCCTGGTTGGCCTGTCACACAAGACGGCCCCGGTCGAGGTGCGAGAGCGCCTGGCGATCGTCCCATCGGAGCTCGCCGGCTTCCTCGCGGCGCTCAGAGATGTCGCCGGGGCCGACGAGCTGATGCTGGTGTCGACGTGCAACCGGGTGGAGGCCTACGCCTTCGGCGGGATGGACGCGCCCGAGCTGCTGCGCCAGGCGCTCGTCTCTCGGGCTTGCCCGGAGTCGCCGGGCTGCTTCTACGTGCGCCGGGGAGCCGACGCGCTCGCGCACCTGTTTCGCGTCGCCTCCAGCCTCGACTCGATGATCCTCGGAGAAGCGCAGGTTCTCGGGCAGGTCAAAGAGGCGTTCGCGGCCTCGAAGGAGGCCGGCACCGTCGGCACGGCGCTCGACCACGCCTGCCAGGCCGCCTTCGCGGCGGCCAAGCGCGTGCGAACCGAGACCGGAATCGGCGCCTCGCCGGTGTCGATGGCCTCGGCCGCCGTCGAGCTCGCGCGCAAGGTGTTCGGCGGCCAGCGAGGGCGCACCGTGCTGCTGATCGGCGCCGGGAAGATGAGCGAGCTGACGGCAAAGCAGCTCGCGGCCGACGGTTCGACGGTCCTGGTCACCAACCGCACCCTCGAGCGCGCCGAGGCGCTGGCGGTCCGGGTCGGCGGGGTCGCCCGGCCGTTCAGCGCGCTGCCCGAGCTGCTCGTGGAGGCCGACATCGTCGTCTCCTCGACCGCGGCGCCCGCGCCGATCCTCGGCGTGGCGATGCTCGAGCCGGTCGTGCGCCAGCGCCACTATCGGCCGCTGTTTCTGGTCGACCTCGCCGTTCCGCGCGACATCGAGCCCGAGGTCGGCCGGCTCGAGAACGTCTTCGCCTACGACGTCGACGATCTCGGCCGGGTCGTCGCCGAGGGGCGAGAGGCGCGCGCGGTCGAGGCGGGCAAGGCCGAGCGCATCGTCGAGGCGGAGCTCGAGCGCTTCGTGCAGGGGCGGCGGGTGCGCGGGACGGTTCCGGTGTTGGCGCTGCTGCGCGCGCGCGCCGAGCAGATCGCGAGCGCCGAGGCGCAGCGCACGCTGGCCGAGTTTGGCGAGGCGATCACGCCGCGCCAGCGCAGGTCGGTCGAGGCGATGGCGCGGGCCATCGTCAACAAGCTGCTGCACGAGCCGACCCTGCGGTTGCGCGAGGCGGCCACGTCGGGACAGGGCGAGGCGAGCGGGCTCGCGGCCAGCGTCGCCGAGCTGTTCGGGCTTGAGGCCACGGGCGCAGGGGCGGACGCGGAGACCCGAGCGCAGAGGCGCTCGGCGGAGACGGCATGAAGATTCGGGTCGGAACGCGCAGGAGCCCGCTCGCTCTCTGGCAGGCGCGCCACGTCGGCGCGCTGCTTCGCGAGCGCGAGCCGGGCCTCGAGATCGAGCTCGTCGAAATAGTCACGAAAGGCGACAAGATCATCGACGCGCCACTAGCCAAGGTGGGCGGCAAGGGCCTCTTCGTGAAGGAGATTGAAGAGAAGCTACTCGCGG
The DNA here is from genome assembly GCA_050942745.1 of Myxococcales bacterium. GTDB lineage: Bacteria > Myxococcota > Myxococcia > Myxococcales > UBA5297 > UBA10939. The sequence continues at coordinate 9,857 of JBMNNX010000005.1, read as the reverse complement.
GGGCGATCGATCTGGCCGTCCACTCGCTCAAGGACATGCCGGCCGTCCTGCCCGAGGGGCTGGTCCTCGCCGCGATCCCGGAGCGCGAGGACCCCCGGGACGCCTTCGTTTCGAGCAGCCATCCGTCCCTCGGGGCGCTTTCGGCTGGCGCGCGGGTCGGCACCAGCTCCTTGCGGCGCGCCTGCCAGCTCAAGGCGGTGCGGCCGGATCTCGAGGTTGTTCCTATCCGCGGCAACGTGCAGACGCGGCTAGACAAGATCGACGCCGAGCTCGACGCCGGCGTGCTCGCGGCGGCAGGGCTCAAGCGGCTCGGGCTCGGCCGGCGCATCGCGGCTCTGTTCGATCCCGAGGTGATGGTGCCCGCGCCGGGGCAGGGGGCACTGGCCATCGAGACGCGCGGCGACGACTCCAAGACCCTCGGCCGAGTCGCCGCGCTGGAGGACGCGACGACGCGACTGGCGGTCGGCTGCGAGCGCGCCTTCCTGGCGCGGCTCGGTGGCGGCTGTCAGGTGCCCATCGCCGGCTACGCGCGTGTCTCGGGCAACCAGATCGACTTCATGGGCATGGTCGGCGACCCGGACGGCAGGACGGTTGTGCGCTTCAGAGAGCGCGCCTCGTTCACGTCGATCGAAGACGTCGAGAGCTTCGGCAGGCGGGCCGCCGAGGCGTTGCTCGCGCGCGGTGCCGCGGACATCCTCGCCGAGGTCGTCGCGCCCGCCGGGATACCGGAGAGCTGATGGTCGCCGCGGCCTATCTCGTCGGAGCCGGCCCGGGAGCCCCTGGGCTCATCACGGTGCGCGGCCTACAGGTGCTGGCGCGGGCGCAGGTGCTCGTCTACGACTCGGCGTGTCATCCGGCCTTGCTCGACCACGCACCCGAGGAGGCCGAGCGCATTCGGGTCGGTAGCTGGCCCGACGGCCGAAGGATGCCGCAGGCGCAGATCAACGCGCTGCTCGTCGAGCGGGCCCGCGCCGGGCTTACCGTTGTCAGGCTCAAGAACGGCGACCCTCTCACCTTCGGTCGCGGAGGCGAGGAGGCCGAGGCGCTGGCCGAGGCGGGGCTCACTTTCGAGATCGTCCCCGGGGTGAGCGCTGGGGTCGCCGCCGCTGCGCTCGCCGCGATTCCGGTGACGCAAAAGGGGCTCTCCTCAGCGGTCAGCTACGCCATCGTGCAGCCCGGCTCGCCCGCCCCCTGCGAGCTCGAGCGGCTCGCGGAGCGCGGCTCGACGCTCGTTCTGTATCTCGAGCCGGCGAGCATCCGGAGCATCGCCGACGCGCTCATCGAGGGCGGCCGGCCCCGCGCGACTCCGGTCGCCGTCGTCGAGGCCGCCTCGACCCCTGGGCAGAAGGTCTTCGCCGGCGCGCTCGAAGACATCGCCGAGCGGGCGGGCGCGGCGCGCGCGCCCCTCGTGATGATCGTGGGGCAGGCCGTCTCCCTGCGCGAGCGGCTCGCCTGGCGCGAGAAGCGTCCGCTGCACGGGCGCACAGTCGTCGTCACCAGGGCTCGGGCGCAGGCGGGCGAGATGGTGAGCGGGCTCGAGGAGCTTGGGGCCGAGGTTCTGCTCGCCCCGTGCATCGAGACGGTCGCCCCGCCGAGCTGGGCTCTACTCGACGAGGCGATCGAGCGAATCGGCGAGTACGACTGGCTCGTGCTGACGAGCGCCAACGGCGTCGAGGCCTTCCTTTCGCGGCTGCGCGAGAGGGGGCGGGATCTGCGCGCCCTCGGCGGAGTGAGGATCGCGGCGGTGGGCCCGGCGACCGCGGGATGCCTCCGCGCCGCCTACCTCGAGCCGGACCTGGTCGCCGAGGTCTTCAACGCCGCGGCGCTCGCCGACGGGTTTGCCGGGATGGGGGTCGGCGGCAAGCGCTTCCTCATCGTGCGTGCGCTCGCCGGCCGCGAGGCGCTGCCCGAGGCGCTGCGCGCGCTCGGCGCGTCGGTCACCGTCGCGCCCGCCTATCAGACGGTGTGCCCGGCGACCGACCCGGAGCCTGTTCGCCGCCGCTTCACCGAGGGGAGGCTCTCCGCCGTTACGTTCGCGAGCCCATCGGCCGTGCGCGGCTTCGTGAGGCTGCTGGGCGAGCACGAGGCGCGAGAGGTGCTGGCTCGCACGCCGATCGCGGTGATCGGGCCGACCACGCGCGAAGCGGTCGAGCAGCTTGGGCTCCGCGCGGCCGTCGTCGCTGGCGAAGCGACTGCTCGCTCGTTGGTCGAGGCCCTCGCCGCATACCTCGGGAACAGTCCGGTCACCTAGCTGTTGGGACGGCGTGCCGCGGGTTGGCGAGACCCGTCCCACCTTTCCCTTGACCCAGTCTGCGCCGGGCGCAACACTCGGCAGTTCTCGACCATGCGCACACATCGTTACATGCTGCTTGCCCTCGCGCTGCCGCTGGCCGCCCTGGTCGGCTGCGCGTCCGAAAGCTCGGGCGAGCTTCCTCCGACCGACGGCTTCCACTATCCAGTCTCTCTCTCTCTCGTCGAGTCAGCAGACGGCGGGCCCAACGTGCTCTACGTCGTCAGCTCGAACTTCGATTGGCGCTACAGCCACGGCTCGGTCATCGCCGTCGATCTCGACAAGCTCGACCTCGACACGCCCGCACCGGGCGGAGCGACCGCGACGCGCTCGATCGCCGGTGCCGTCGATCCGGACAGGGGCCATGTCTTCATCGACAGCTTCGCCGGCGTGATGGCTGCCTACCAGCCGACCGGCGCCGTCCCGACGTCGCGGGTCCTCTTCGTGCCCACTCGCGCCGAACATCGGCTCTTTGCGATACGGGCCGAGGGGGCGAACCTCTCCTGCTACGACGGCGGCGAGGGGCGGGACTGCAGCCCCCAGGGCATCGCGCTCTCCGACGGCAAAGCGACCGTCGAGGACCCCTTCGGGACCTTGCTTCGCGGTCGCGAGCTCTTCGTTACGCACTTGCGGCGGCCGACGGTGGACGACGAGCCGCGCAACTCGTACCTCGTCAAGCTCGACGCGGAATCGCCCACCAGCGCGCCGGTCTTCTTCGACATCGGCGCTGCGCCCGCTGAAGCGGGCGTCGACACGCCGAGGGGCGTGTACCTGACCGGGCGCGCGCTCAGGGACACGACGGGCGAGCACTCCAACGCGCTGCGGATGCTCGTCGGCTCGTCCGTCGTGGACACAGGCCTGACCGACGGGACGCGGATCAAGGAGACCCGCGGGATTGCCGTCTCGAGCGATGGCACCCGCCTGTTCGTCAGCACGCGCGGAACCCGCAGCCTCTACGTCACGCCGACCGACGGCCCCGACGGCCTGCTCGTGGTCGACATCTCGGCCGATCCGTCCACGGGCGCGGCCCTCAACGAGGTCGTCGGCTTCGTCCCGCTGCCCGAGGGTGCCAGCCGGCTCCTTGTTCTGCCGAGGCCTGGGAAGAGGGACCTGGTCGCGATCGCCTGCACCGAGACGGACGCCGTGGCGATTTACGACGACGAGATCGGAGCGGTCGTCAACCTCATCGAAGGCATCGACAAGCCGTATGACCTCGTGGCGGCGAGCCGCGCGGCGGGCGGGCGGCGGCTGTTCGTCGCCAGCTTCGCCGGGCACGCGGTCGACTACATCGACATTCCCGATCTCGAGAGACCGGGCGACGCCGCGCTCGCCGGGCGGCTTGGCGCTCAGGCCCGCTCTCAGGCCGCCTCGGCGCTCGATTCGGAGGAGAACCTGTGAGGATTCGTCGCTGGGCCCTCGGCGCGCTTGTCGGGCTGGTCGCCGCTGGCTGCCGGTCCGAGCAAAACCTGGGAGCCGTCGAGCTGCAGGGACCCAATTCGCTCGCCGTCGCGGGGCGAAACCTGCTCGTCGCGATGAGCACGGATGCGCAGCTGCGCGCGATCCAAATCGATGAGCAGGCATTCGTTCGGGCGCCCAACCCGCTCTTCGCTTTGTCGGTGCCGACGGCCTCCTTCCCGCAGGCGGTCGCCGCTTGGACCTCTGCCGACAGCCAGAAGACCATTCCGTTCGCCTTCGCGCTCTCCTCGGCGACCTCGCAGGTGTCTGTCGTGTCGACGAGCAGCATGGCGTTGCTCGGCACCGTCTTGGTGCCTCGGACGACGCTGGCGATCGCCGCCCTCGCCGAGTCCGCGGACGACGACCCTCGGCTCGCGCTCGCCGTCGCCCCGCAGGACGGCGGGGAAGGCGCGCTGCACGTCGCGACCTTCCCCCGCGCGCTGGCCGACGACCTCTCCGGGTTCGCGTCGGTCGCCTTCGAGGAGCGGATCGCGCTGGGCGACTCGGTGCCGCAGGCGCTCGTCGCGTCCCCGACGGACCCGAACCTTCTCGTGGTCGGCGACCGGCGCACGACGCAGGGCGCGCTCGCCGTGGTCGACCTCGGGGCGGGCAGCGTCGAGCGCTACGACGTGGGCGGTCCGGTGCGCGCGCTCGCTTTCGATCAAGTTGGTGGGCGCGTCTTCGGCATCCTCGACTCCGCGGCGTGCGCCGCTTCGGGAAGCCGGTGTGGAGGCCTGTTCGCGTTCGGAATGGCGAGCCGGCGGCTCGAACCGTCCGCGGACGCGGCCCCGCTCGGCGTGCCCGGCACCGCCATCGGCCTCGCCGTCGGCCCGGCGACTGTCCAGACGCTCGTCGCGACCAATGAAGCCCCGGGCGAGCCGGCAAAGACGGAGAAGAAACCGCTCGACCTGGAGCGCCTCGTCCTCGTCAGCTCCACCGACGGCAACGTCTACCCGTTCGATGGCGACAGGCTGCGCATGCTCGACGCGAACCCCTTCGGGCCCTCGGTGGAGGTGACTCACGCGGCGCCGGATGGCACCGCCACCGCGGACGAAAACGGCCCGAGAAACATCGAGCTCGCCGAAGGCGCGGTCCGCAGCGAGGTGGTGCGGGTGACCTACGAGGGCGCTCTGTTGCGCGACCGCGAGGGAACGGTCGCCGGCTCTGTGCTCCAGAGCGGCCCGAGCTTCGAGGCCGCGGGCGTGCGGGCAGGCGACAGGGTGAGCTTCGCCGACCCGGCGACTTGCCCCGAGGCCGAGGTCGCCGCGGTGGCGGCAGACCAGCTCGAGCTGAGCGGGGTCGGAGCCTCGTGCGCGGGCGCGGTGAGCTTCACGGTGCGCCCGGTCGAGGAGTACGTCGTCGCGGGCGGCGACTCGGGCTACCTGGGGCGCGTGCGCGCGAGCGAGCGGTTTGCCTACCAGGGCGCCTACTTCCACCGGCCCGACGACTACGACGCCGCCAAGCCCGCAATCACCTTCGAGATGGGCAGCGGTGACCCGCGCAGGGACGCCTCCTACCTCCTCGACATCAAGGCGGGAGTCTCCGCGTCGTACGTGACGCTGACCGGATTGAGCTTCCCCGGGGCCATCGCCTACGACTCGAAGACCAAGCGGTTCTTCGTCGCGCACTTGGGCGGAAACGCTGTCGTCCAGCTCGACCCCGCCACCGTCGAATGGAGCTCCGAATCGGCACCGACGCCATCGGAGAAGGGCATCAGAGTCTACCGATAGCCGCCTGCTTGGCTGCCAAGCGTACCTGTTAAATTGTGCAAGGCGCGCCCGTTTGGTAGATTCGCGCCGCGAACCAAAGACATGAGAGCGAGCATGAGCGAATCCAGCGAGGCACGGCCGATCCGCGAGATCGCCGTGGCGGATCACATCTGGGAAGCTTTCGAGCAGATGGCGTTGGAGATGGGCACCGAGCGTGACGGGCTCATCAACCAAGCGATGTTCATGTTCGCGCGGCTCAACGGGTTCTTGAACGTCGGGCAGGCCGCGATCGCTGCCGCGCCTCCGGCGCACGTCGCCGCCTCGGCAGCCCAAGAGGGCTTCGAACGACCGCCCGCGGTCTTCGCTGACGAGCCCGAGCCCATGCCTGAGCCCGAGCCCGAGCCTGCGGAGGAGGAGTACCCGCCCGAGCAGGGGCTGCTCGAAGACCGCACGCCCATTCCTGCTCCCGCGCCTGCCCGAAGGTCGGCATCGTCGCCGCGCCGAAGCGAGCAGCCTCTTGCCCCGCCGCGTCGTTCCGGCTTCGACCAGGACGGCGAGATGCGCCGGCGGATGACCGAGGCCGCCACGCCAAGCCCCGAGATGTTCGAGCGCGCTCCCGATCCGATGGACGAGGATCCCGACCGCAAGGCCGTCGCTGAGCGCGTGCTCGAGACCGCCGCCGAGCTCGAGCGGCTGATCAAGGGCAAGCAGCAGCAGCAGCAGCAGGCCGTCGAAGAGCCGCTTGCGCATCCGGACCCGATGGGCATGGACGACACGCCGGCGCCCGCGCCGACCGGCAAGTCGCTCTACATGATGGCCGAGGGCGGCAGCCTCGAGAAGATCTCCAAGGACCGCTTCCTCATCGGTCGTGGCAAGCACTGCGACATGGTCATCAACAGCGGCAAGGTCAGCCGCGAGCATGCCGCAATCACCCGCGAGGGCGACGACTACTACATCGAGGATCTTGGCTCCTCCAACGGCACTTGGTTCAACAAGCAGCGAATCAAGCGCCGGAAGATAGAGGAGGGGGACGAGTACTTCATCTGCTCGGACAAGGTGAAGTTCGTCCTCCGGTAGGTCCGCTCGCTGTTCGAGCCTGCTCGAAGCGGGCGGCGCAGGGCCGCAGTCCGGCGTGACACGCCGGTAGGGCGCGACGACCGCCCGCTCGCCTCGAATGCCCTCATTCTCGCTCGCACTCCTTGTATTTGCTGGCGCGTTGCCAGCCCCGCAGCTCGCCGAGCCCGCGGAGCTGACGACGGTGCGCGCCGAGCTCGGCGAGGTCTCGCTTACCGAGAACCTGCTGCGCGGCGAAGGCGGAGTGGTGCTCGAGAGCGGCGGTCTGCTGCTGCGCGCCGATCTCCTCGAGTACGACTACGCGGCGCGCGCGGGCATCGCCGCCGGCAACCTCGTGCTGGTGGACGGAAACGTCGTGCTCTTCGCGGGTGAGGGGAGCTTCTCGCTCGGGGCCGGCAGGAAGCTTACGATCCGCGACGCGACACTCCTGCAGAAGCGCGCCGTCCAGGCCCCGAGCGCCGTGGCGTCGATGAGCGCGGCCGACATCCGCCGGGCCGGGGAGAACCAGCTCATCCTCAAGGCCGAGGAGATTGAGCGCATCGCGCGCAGCCGTTTCGTCGCGAGGCGCCTTGAGACGACCTCGTGCGACTGCGGCGAGGACTGCAAGCCCGACTGGTCGGTGAGCGCCTCGAGCGCGGACATCGAGCCCGGCGAACGCGCGATCCTTCGTTGGCCCACCTTCCGGGTCAGGGGCTTGCCGGTGCTCGTACTGCCGGCGATGTACCTGCCGCTCTCCGACAGGCGCAGCGGGCTGCTGATGCCGCAGCTATCGCTCAAGAACGGCTTCGGATTCGATCAGCCGCTGTTCATCGTCCTCGGCGAGAGCTATGACCTGACGTTGACGCTGGGGGCCCGGATCGGAAAGAAGCCCGAGGACGGCAAGCGGCCGCAGATGCTCGGCCCGCGCGCTTCGGCCGAGCTGCGCTACGCGCCCGTCGAGGGCACCTCGGGCCAGCTCTTCGTCGCGGCGATGAACGACCGGCACGGCGAGCCGGCCGACATCGAGCCGCGCGGCTGGCGCGGAGAGCTGGGCTGGAGGCACGGCACCGAGACGAAGGGAGGCCTTGGCCTGCGTGCCGACGCGCGCTTCGTCAGCGACGCCTACTACGTCACCGACGAAGCCGCCGACGTTCTGGGCGCGTCGGTCCTGCCCTACGTGCGCTCACAGGCGCACGCCTTCTGGCGAAGCGATTGGGCGCTGCTTTCGCTCTCGACGATCTGGTACCAGGAGCGCGGCAACCGTCCCTGGACCATGGACCCGGACCGCACCCTGCGGTTCGGAGCCAAGCGCCGCCTCTTCGGCGCGGACTCGCCGGTCGCCTTCCAACGCCCGCTCGCATTGAGGCTCGAGGTGCCGCAGCTTCGCCTGCTCGGGCCGCTGCGCGGCGGAGTGGAGATCGCAGCGGCGCACTATCGCCCCGTCGCGTTCGGCGGCGAATTGTCCGCGGAGCGCCTGCGACGCTCCTTCGCGGCGGCGGGCGAGGCTTCGGCGGATTCCGCGCTGCCGTTGACGCTCAGCCGCCTCGATCTCCGCCCGTCGCTCGCGCTCACGCTGCTCGGGCGCGGGCCGCTCCGGGCCGAAGCTTACGCGGCGGCGCGGGTTGACCTGAGCGCCTACGCGCCGGCCGTCGGCGAGGGGTCGCGCTTCACCGACGCGTGGGGCCGGGCGACCGCGGGCGTGTGGGCGGGAACCGAGCTCTCGCGCGTGTATGGGGAGGGTGAGAAGGCGCTCCGGCACTCCATCACGCCGCGACTCGAGCTGCGGGCCTCGACTCCGGAGCTCGGCGAGCGCCATGAGATAGAAGGCTTCCTGGCGGCGGTCGACGAGCACGACTTCTATCAGCGCGCGGCCGATCCTGCGCTGTTGCAGGGCATCGCCTCGGTGACGACTCGCCTGACCCGCAAGCACGGCGGTGATCTGCTGCGACTCGAGGTCGGACAGGGCGTCGACTTCGGCGCTCGGGCGCTCGGCGACGCGTTTGGCCGGCTCGACGTCGGGACCCGCTTCGCGACTTTGGGCACCGGCGCGCGCTTCGATGTCGAGGCGCACGAGTTCGTGGCGGTGGGGGCGCGGCTCGCGCTGCGCGACGGGCGCGGGGATTCGCTCACGTTCGGCTACGATCGGCTCAGCGCCAAAGGGACCGACCGGATGCGCGCAGGGCTCGACGACCTCTTCGGTCCTGCAGCCATTGGAGAAGCGCGCTCCTTCGATCAGATCACCGTCGGCACGAGCGTCAGGCTGTGGGACGCGACGCTGCGCTACGGGGTGACCCTGCTGCCCATGGCCGAAGACAAGGTGCTCGCGCACACCGGCGGGGTGACGCTCGGCAGCGCCAGCGGCTGCTGGAAGCTCGACTTGTGGGCGAGCTATGTGCCGAAGGCGGAATCGCCGCTCCACTTCTACTTCACGCTCGAGCTCAAGAACCTCGGCAGCTTCGGGGACTGAAAGAGCCTGGGGTGGACTTGACCCGGCCCGTGAGGTGGGTCAATTCTGAACCTGGGTCGTCTCGGTCCCAGTTGTTCACGGTTTCACACACCGTGTCTTGGGAACGCGTTGGGGTTGGCATATTTACGCCACCCTGGACTGGTTGGACACTGCTGGTCCGCGAGAACAGGCCGCACTCCCGGGGCAATATGGACTCGACTGTCAGACAGGATGGCTTGGATATCACCAAGGCTCTCGGCCGACGCATCCGTCAGCTGCGGCAGTCTCGGACCGAGAAAATTACTCAAGAAGGCCTCGCCGAGAGGGCAGACATCTCGGTGTCCTTCCTTTCGATGATCGAGCGAGGAGAGCGCGCTCCGCATATCGACACGCTCGCGCGGTTGGCCAAGGCGCTTGGGGTTTCGGTCAGCGAGCTCTTCCTGTTTGCCGAGGACAAGCCTGAGAGTCTCGATCCCATGCTCAAGCCTCTGGCGGAGTTCGTGCGCACCCAGTCGTTGACGCGGCGCGACGTGGATCGCCTGCTCGGTGTGGCGCGCGCCATGTTCGACTAGCGTGGGGCGTCCGGCTCTACGAAGAGTTTCGTCGAAGCTTCGCCGCGGCGGCGGCATCGGGGCGAGGAGGACTCGGCGCCTAGGGGAAGGCTGCGCGCGAGCGCTCGTGCGCGCGGCGCGGCAGTTCGCGCGGCTGCGTGCGCGCGCCGAGGGCGCCCGCGCCGCTGGCGCGTCCAGGCGGCTGGCTTGACTCGGTCATCTCATTGCGGACAATGATGGGCGCAATGTCACGGGAAGGCCCGGTCCCGGCAAGTCTCGACGTTCTCGGAGGAAAATCATGAGGCGAATGGCACTCAGCGCCGCGCTCATCGCAGTGCTTGCGGGGGCGCTTG
>JBMNNX010000489.1:0-2931 GCA_050942745.1 Myxococcales bacterium | reverse complement strand
CGCACCTCGCCGTGCGCGAGGCGACCGGCCAAGACCTCGTCCTGCCCGCGTTCGATCTGCTCGTGCTCGACGAGGCGCACGAGGCCGCGGACATCGCCCGCGAGTTCTTCGGCTTCACGGTCTCCGAGCACGCGCTCGCGCGCCTCGCCTCGGCCGCGGCTAGCCTCGGCGACAAGCGGCTCGCCGGGGAGCTGCGCCAGGAGGCGCAACGACTCTTCGGGCAGCTCGCCGAGTACGCGCGCTCGCCCCGGTACAAGAAGCGGCTCAAGGCGCCGGGCTTCGCCTCGGACGCCGGCGTGCAGCGCGCGCTCGGCAAGCTCGTCGTGCTCGCTACTGCGCGCGCCGAAGACGAACTCGCGGAGCGAAAGGAACGCGCCACCGCCCGCAACGTCGCGAGGAGCGCCGCGGTGGCGGGCGCGCGGCTCACCGAGGGACTCCTCCAGAGCGACGCCGACAAGGTCTACTGGCTCGACGTCGACCAAAAGGGCCGCGCGAAACTGCGGGCCAAGCCCATCGACGTGAGCGCGCTGCTCCGCGAGGAGCTGTTCGGGCGCTGTCCGTCCGTCTCGCTGGTGAGCGCGACGCTCACGACGTCGGGAACTTTCGACTTCGTCCGCCGCGAGCTCGGTGTGCCCGACGGGGCGCTCGAGGTCATCGCCGAGACGCCGTTCGACTTCGCGTCACAGGCATTGCTCGTCGTGCCGGAGCGGCTGCCAGATCCGCGTGAACCCGAGTTCATCGACGCCGCGTCTCGCATCTTCCAGCAGGTCGTCGACGCCTGCGAAGGCCGCACCCTCGGCCTCTTCACGTCGTACCGCAACCTGAACGCGGTCTACGAGCGCATCGACGGTGGCGGGCATCGTGTGCTGCGCCAGGGCGACCTCCCGCGCGCCGAGCTGACCCGCATCTTCAAGGAGGACACCGGCTCGATCCTGCTCGGCACCGAGAGCTTCTGGACGGGGATCGACGTGGCGGGCGAAGCGCTCACGGGGCTCGTCATCGACAAGCTGCCGTTCCCGCCGCCCGACGATCCGGTCATCGACGCCATCTGCGAGCGCGATCCGCGCGCCTTCGACAACTACCTCGTGCCGCGGGCCATCATCGCGCTGCGCCAGGGGGTCGGTCGCCTCATCCGCTGCAAGACGGACGTCGGCGTCGCCGTCATCCTCGACAAGCGCATCGCCGAGAAGGGTTACGGCCGCAGGTTCCTCAAGAGTCTGCCGCCAATGCTGTCCACGCGGCGCGTCGAGAACATCTCTCGCTTCCTCGAGGAGGCTGCCTATGCGCGCGCGAGTTGACGCTGCGCTCACGCTCGACGCGCACGAGGTGCCGCCGAAGGTGCTCGAGCGCCTCTGCAGGACGCTGTCCTTCCCGAACCCCGCGTACCTCGACCGCCTCCGGCTCGGCCTCGGCCCGGGCGCCGAGCTCGAGACCGTGTGCTTTGTCGAACAGCGGGGTGGTGAGGTGCGGCTCCCGCGCGGCGCGATCTACGTGCTGCGGCGGGCCGCGGCGCAGGACGGCGTGATCGTCGCCTGCGACGACGCGCGCGTGCTGCCGAATGCGCGGCTCGAGATCACACGGGAGCTCCCGCTCCGCGACTACCAGGAGGCCGCGGTCGACAAGCTCGCGAAGGTCACGCAGGGCACGGTCGTCATCCCGTGCGGCGGCGGAAAGACCCGCGTGGGCATGGGCGCCGTCGCGCGCCTCCGCACGCCGACGCTGGTGCTCGTGCACACCCTCGACCTCGCCGAGCAGTGGCTGGGCGAGCTCAAGGGCAAGCTCGGCCTCGACGCAGGCCTCGTCGGCGACGGTCAGGAGCGCCAGGCTCCCGTCACGGTGGCGGTCATCCAGGCGCTCGTGCGCTGGGAGCCCGCGAAGCTCGACGCCTTCCTCGCGGGCTTCGGCCTGCTCATCCTCGACGAGGCGCACCATGTGGCGGCGAGCACCTTCCGCTCTGTCGTCGACCGGTGCCCCGCGCGCTACCGCCTCGGGCTCACCGCGACGCCCGAGCGCGAAGACGGCCTCACCGCGCTCCTCGATCTGTTCCTCGGCGCGCCCCTCGTCACGGTCACCCACGAGGAGCTCGTCGCCGCAGGCGTGCTCACGGTCCCGGAGATCCGCACCGTAGAGACGGACTTCAGCTTCCCGTACACGGGCGCCGAGGACTACGCGCCGATGCTCGCCGCGGTCGCGCGCGACGAAGCGCGCAACCGCCTTATCGTCGACGCCGTCGTCCGGGAGGCTCGGGGTGGCCACGTCTGCCTCGTGCTCTCTGGGCGCATCGACCACTGCCACGCGCTCGCCCATGCCATCGCGGCAGAGGGCACGGGTGTCGCTGTCCTCACCGGAGAGGTGAAGCGCGAGCGGCGGAAGGAGCTGCTCGATGAAGCTCGCGCAGGTCGCCTCTCCGTGCTCGTGGCGACGAGCCTCGCCGACGAAGGCCTCGACCTGCCGCGGCTCTCGCGCGTCTTCCTCGCGTACCCTGGCCGCGCCCGTGGACGCACCGTGCAGCGCCTCGGGCGCCTTATGCGGCCGCACGCCGACAAGGTGGACGCGGCGCTCTACGACTTCGTAGACCGCAAGGTGCCGATCCTTCGTCGCCATCACCTCGAGCGTCGGAGGCTCTACGCGGAGGTGCTGGGCATCCCTGTCTCGAAGCTCGGTCCGCATCGAGCGGCCGCCGGTGCGCGCGCATGAGCGGTCTGGCCCCGAACCACGACGCCATTCGCGCGACCTGGCGCTGGCTCGCGCACGCTCCGCACGGCATCTCCGAGGTGCGCGTCATCCGCCCCGCGGGCGGCATCGTCGGCATCGGCTTCTTCGACGACGAGGAGGCGTTCGTCCGCGAGTGCGTGCGCACGAACGCGGTCGGCAACGTCTACGTCGGCATCCAGCCTCGCCCACGGCGCTTGCTCGAGCTTGCCTCGAACG
>JBMNNX010000142.1:0-16720 GCA_050942745.1 Myxococcales bacterium | reverse complement strand
CTGCTTGTCTCATGGCCAAGCAAACAGCAAACGAGCGTCCCGCATTCCGCGCCAAAAGGCCAGTGGTTTCATTTGCTTACGCCGACAACCCACCAATGCTGAGATGCCTGGGAGGCCGGCGGCGGGCTCGCGGCGCGTCGATTGGGCGCTATGCTCGGCCTCTCCGCACCGCGGAGGTTGACCGTGCGCCAGGGACCGCTCCTTCTTCTATCTCTGACCTTCTTCGCGGGTGCCGCCCACGGCGCGCAGAACGCCGATCCCCTCGCCGTCGCCCGCGGCCACCTGAACGCCGGCGATCTCGAGGGTTTCGTCGACGCGCTGGCGGGCGCGACGAAACTTCCGGCAAAGCCGGCGGCGGAGCTCTACGGCGAGGCGGCCAAGCGCGCTCTGAAAACGGGCGATCGAGGCCTGGCCAGTCTCTTCTGCGAGCGCGGGCTCAAGTACGGGGCTCGCGAGCCGGTGTCGCTGCGAACCGGCGCGCAGGTCGCCGTCGAGGAGGGGCGCTGGGAGGAGGCCGACCGGTGGGGCGACGCCTTGGGCAAGCTCTTTCCGGACGACTTCGACATCGCGATGCTGCGCGCGCGAGCGGCCCGAGAGCTGTCGAATTGGGCGAAGGTCGTGGCGGTGCTCGAGCCGCAGCGCGACAACCCGGCGCGCACGGTGATGCTCGGGTTTCTACTCGAGGAGGCACGCCTCTCGCTCGAGCAGGAGGCGCTGCGCAAGCGGCGGGCGGAGCTGGAGGCAAAGCTCGAGCTCGGAGTGAAACAGGCTCGCGAGCTCGACAGGGCCAGCGGCGGGGAGGACGCAAGACCCGCGAGCGTGCGCTCGTCGGTCCCGACCTTGTACACGACTTCATGGTGCGGCGCCTGCCGGCGGGCGCGAAGCTGGTTCCAGCAGAACGGGATCGCTTTCGAGGAGAAGGACGTCGAAAAGGTCCCGGGGGCGCAGCAGGAGATGATCCGCAAGTGCCGGCGCGCCGGCGCGCGCTCCTGCGGCGTCCCTGTCATCGAGATCGACGGGGAGCCGATGGTCGGCTTTCACGAAGAGAGAGTACGAGAGCTGCTGGGGCTGAGATAGGGCGCGCGGGCGAGGGAGCGCGTCAGCCGTTCGGACCAACTTCCGAGGGCTCTTCACCGCGCCGCTCCGACGCCGGGCGGCTAGGGCGGGTGAGGACGAAGCAGGCGCCGAAGGCCATGATCGCGGCCATGACGGCGATGAGGAACCAGGGCGCGGACGAGAACGCGACAACGCTGACCAGGCTGACTGCCATCGCCGACACCGCGGTCACCTTGACGCGGACAGGGATGACGCCCTCGGCGTGCCAGTGCCGCAGCGGCGGCCCGAACCGCGGGTGGCCGTACAGCCAGGCGTGGAACCGCTGCGAGGTCCGGGCGAAGCACCAGAGCGAGATGAGCAGGAACGGGGTCGTCGGGAGGACAGGCAGGAAGGCCCCGGCCATGCCCAGGGCGACGAACAACCAGCCGAGCGCGAGGAGCACGACGCGGCGCGCGCCTCGGCTCGGCGAATGCTCGGGTGGTTGCTGGAGCTGATGGCTCGCCATCGTGATCTCGGAAGCTCGATCTCAGAAGCTCGGGCGCGGCAGGCAATTCCGCGGCCGCCCGCCTTCGATGCTCGACACCAGGGCTCGCCGGGTATCGGCAGCTCGAAGGGGCAACGAGCTTACGGCTCCTCGCGCTGGTTTTCGAGCCGGTAGTCTGGCGACTCTGCTGCGTCGAGGGACGAGGGGAGGCCGACAGGAACGAGCGGACGGCGGGAGCCCGTTCGCGCTCGCTATACCCCGTCCGCAGCCGAGGCCAGCGATGCTCTCGGGCGGCCCTTCGCTGCTTCACTGGGCTTGACCTCGGGTTCCCCGGAAACAGCGGTCCGCCCCAGCGCGAGAGGAACAGGTGCCCCATGGTGCGCGAGATAGTCGTCTGGCCGAGTTCGGTCCTCACGACTGCGAGCCAGGAGGTCGGCTCCATCGACGCCGAGGTGAAGGCGCTCGTGGGCGACCTCTTCGACACCATGTACGCCACCGAGAACGGCATCGGCCTGGCTGCGCCGCAGATCGGCGTCAACCGGCGCGTCGCGGTGATCGATCTTTCCAAGGGCCGGGATCCGACGCAGGCGTTGGTTCTCATCAACCCGGTCATCGAGAAGAGGGAAGGAGAGAGCCACGACGAGGAGGGTTGTCTCTCGATACCGGGCGAAGGGGAGGCCGTGCGGCGGGCGGCAAAGGTCTGGATGAGAGCGCTCGATATCAATGGAACAGAGTACTCCCTGGAGGCCGACGGGCTCCTCGCGGTCGCTATCCAGCACGAGGTTGACCACCTCGACGGAAAGCTCTACGTCGACCGCATCTCGGCGCTCAAACGCGACCTCATCCGCAAGCGGATGAAGAAGCTCAAGTCCGGGCGTGGGGCGAGGACGGGCAGATAGCGAGCGCGGCGCTGATATTTTGCCGCTTCTCCGATCGCTCGACTTTCGAGCGCGCTCGCGCGGGGAAAGGCGAGCGCGTGGCAATCAGCCATGACGGTTTCTCCCGCGAGCTCCTGCCCGTCGACGCGGATTTCTAGGCGCGGCGGGCGCGCAGGCGTGCCTCGTTTGCGAGCGTGGCACCGCCGGCGAGGGGAGGACCGTCGTTGGTGGCCGGCCAGGACATCGGCGCGCGGTCGTAGCCGACGAAGCCCCGGCGCTCTGCCCGCTTGCCCACCGCCAACTCGTGCGGGCGGCCTTCCGCCCGCTCGAGGCCCGCGCGAGCGGCCGTTGGGGGCCAGCCGGCAATGGTCTCGGTGTGGCCTTGGTCGCGGCGACGGTGCCGCACTCGTCGTGGCCCCATCCACCGTCGTGAGAGGGTGCTCGGCGTCGATTTTCGGAGCAGGCAAACGACAATGCGCATTCGCACAGCGCGGACACGAGAGCGCCTCAGAAGCTCAGGCGCACCGGTGATCTCCGGCCGATTCGATGGCGGGGAGGGTGGCGACCTCGGTACCGGTGGTGCAACAACCGCGCGGCGATCGGGGCATCCGGCGATGACTGCGAGGCTTGGCTGCGGCGCGCCAGGGCGCGCTCTCGGTGAGCCCTCGCTGGCTTGACACGAACGTTCGGCTGACCAATGGTGCGACTTCAAACACCGCTCGGGACGTTCGGTGGGGCTGTTCTTGCCGAACGTCCGAGTCGCTCGAACACGCGCAGCAGGGCCCACCGCTGCACGACGAATACGGAGAGCTTCAACATGAAGAATCGCAACTGGCTCAGGCTGCCGACGTTGGGGCTGTGCTGCCTTGCCCTCGGCCTCGCTTATTGCGGGGGCGAAGAGGGCGATCCGGACAAAGAGCCCACCAAGGATGGCGGGATCTATCTGCCGGACGCGGGCACCAAGACTGACGCCGGCACGCAGGAGGAGACCGACGCGGGCTCCGAAACCGATGCTGGCGAAGAGCCGGGGACCGACGGCGGCACCAAGCCCGAGCTTCAAGAGCTGCAGAATGTCACCCTCCATGACATCCGCACCAACACCGGGACCTACGTCAACCTCGAGACCCGCAAGTCCCTCGCCATCGTGAACGTGAAGGGCGTGAAGGTGGTCAGCGACTACGCCCACAGCGATGGCAACCACAGCGTCTACATCGAGCAGGGCAGCGGCGCCGAGCGCGCCGGCATCCTCTTCTACATCTCGCCCGGTAGTGGCGTGACGATCCCGGAGGTTGGGTCGACGATGGACGTTCGCGGCTGCGTCAACACCTACTGGAGCGTGCTGCAGATTCAGTACTGCAACGACTCGGAGCACACCCAGGCCACGTTCAGCAACGTCCAGCCGGGCACGCTTCCGGATCTCGCCGAGTCCGACAAGTTCCCGGCGGCCGAGCTCGCGGGCGACAGCGCAGCTCACGAAGATCGCATCGGCCTGCGGGTCCAGGCGACCGGGACCCTGACGGTCCTGTCCGAGCAGCCGGCCTTCTGCCGCGGCTCCAACAACAACGACGTCTACTGCATCGCCTTGAGCGACGGCGTCTACATCAAGACCCGGTTCACCTACTCGTGCGAAGGCCGGCTCGACGGCCCGTTCACGAACCTCGTTGGCGTTTGGGACTGGTACCAGTCGGGCTCCACCACGATCCGCACCATCGTTCCGCTCTCCTGCGACGCGCTGGCGGCGGCCGAGGGCAACTAGTCAGCGACCGAGCACGACGTTCTGCCTGATCGGCGAGGGCGCCTTCTTCGGAGGGCGCCCTCGCTGTGCCTTCAGGGGGTGCGGCTTCGGACGGAGCGAGCGCTGGGCTCTTTTATGACCGAGGTGCCGCTAATCTCCCTGGCGCGGTCGCTCGCCACGACCTTGGGCCAGGCCGTCGATCGATGGGATGCGCCCGCCACCAACGCACACGAGGAGCCCCCAAATGCACTTCAACTTCGACCACAACAACATCAACGTCCTCGATCTCGACCGGAGCCTCGCCTTCTATCGCGACGCGCTCGGGTTGACCGAGACGAGGCGCATCAACGCGCCGGACGGCAGCTTCGTCATCGTCTACCTCGGCGACGGCCAGAGCGCGCACAAGCTCGAGCTCACCTGGCTGCGCGACCGGAAAGAGCCGTACAACCTCGGCGACAATGAGTTTCATCTCGCGTTCACGACGGACGACTTCGAGGTCGCCAAGAAGAAGCACCGCGAGATGAAGTGCATCTGCTTCGAGAACGAGCAGATGGGCATCTACTTCATCAACGACCCCGACGGTTACTGGCTCGAGGTGCTGCCGAAGCGGATGTCGGCCGCAGGCAATCCGGCGTAAGCGCGATCGCTCGCCGGGCGTCCCATCGGCCCGGGCTGAGGTCACGGTTCAGAGCTTGGGAGCGCCGGCGTCTCGCCGGTCGATACGGCGTGGCGGAGCTGGAGCTCCGCAGTCCAGTTTCGTCCCGCTCTCTTCTGCGGGTTGTCGAGGCGGCCAAGGGAGAGGGAGGGCCGGCGTTTCGCCGGTCGATATGGCGTGGCGGAGCTGGATCTCCGCCGTCCAGCTTTGTCCCGCTTGGTTCTCCGGTGGTCGAGGCGGCCAAGAGAAAGGGAGGGGCGGCGTCTCGCCGGTCGATATGGCGTGGCGGAGCTGGGCTCCGCCGCCCAGCTTTGTCCCGCCTGGTTCTCCGGGTGGTCGAGGCGGCCAAGAGAAAGGGAGTGCCGGCGTCTCGCCGGCCTGGCCCACGCCCGCTGGAACAGCCCAGCTCTCTGCGCCTACTTCGCGAGCGCCGCAGCCTGGCCCTGCCACCGCTCGGCATAGTTGCCCCAGAGCTCAGGCCGGGCGAGCTTCATCGCCGCCTCGAGCTCGGCGGCGGCAGACTGCTTCTCGTCGTCCTCCGCCAGTGCTTCGGCGTAGAAGAGGCGGTTCAGCGGGTGCGAGGGGAAGCGCCTCGCGGCCTCTTCGAGGAGCTCGAGCGACTTCTCGAGGTCGCCCGGCCCGGCGGGCCAGGCTGGGGCCTTCATGTAGAGCATCCCCAGCACGCGCAGGGGACCTCCGAGGTCCTGCTCAGGCTCGGCGCTGGCAGCTTCGAGCGCCTCTATCTCCTTCGGCAGCAGCGAGAGCGCCTCGAGGCCCTTGTGCTGCAACACGAGGCCGAGGTTGAGCCCGAAGTAATAGGACGAGCGCGGCTCTTTCTCGTTGGCGCCGGCGATCGCCGCGGCGTCCATCCCGGCCTGCGCCACTTCGGTCATCACCTTGGGTTCCGGCTCCCAGTCGGCGCGGAAGAAGGCGCATCGGGCGAGGGTGAGCGCGATCTGCTTGTCCTGCGGAGCCAGTGCGTGGGCTCGGCTCGCCAGCTCGAAGCCCAGCCGGCGCTCTTCCTGCGTCGCCAGGTAGGTGCACAGGCGGTTACCCGCGTCGGCGAGACCGAACGCGTCGTCTCCCAGGAGCGAGGCATCTACCGCGGAGGTTGCAGCAGGCAGCGCCGGCGCGACCGGAGCGCCGGATGTGGCGCACGCGGCCGACAGCAAGAGCACAGACAGGATCGAGGAGCGTTTCATCTTCTCTCCGCGCAGAGGCCTCTCGTCGGGGATCTACTTCGCCCCTTCGAACTGCTTGATGACCGGCTGGAGGGCCGCCTCGTCGATGGGCTCGAAGCCCGTGATGCCGAAGTTGCGGCAGACCGACTTGCCCTGGGGGGTCCCGCAGAGGCCGAGCAGCGTGGTCACCAGCTTGTCCTTCATCGCCCGGGTCTTCGGGGTGTCCACCATCATCAGGCCCAGCGAGGGCATCGGCTCGGAGACGTAGACCTGCTCGAACTCGTCGAACAGCGGCATCCTGCGCAGGCTCTCGTACTGCACGGTGTTGAGCAGGACCGCGTCGACCTTCCCGCTCTGCAGCTTGCGCACCGCGGACAGCGGGCGGCTCGTCGGCTTGAGCTCGAAGTGCTTCGCCGCCTCGAGCTTGCCCGAGAAGATCACCTTGTCGATGAAGCGGGGGTCTTCGTAGAGCGGGCTGCCCCAGAGCTGCTTGCCCTTCAGCTCGTCGAGGGACTTGTAGCGGCCCTTCTTGACGAGGATGTGGAACTGCTCGGTCCCGTTGAGCGTGGACTTGAGCCGGGCGAGCGGCACGAGCTTCCTGCCCTGGCGCTGTGAGAGGAAAAAGCCGAGCGAGCCGAGCACGAACGAGTCGGGGTTCGCCTCGAGCTGGGCGACGGCCGGGCCGTTCTCGGTGAAGTAGCTGCCTTCGAGCGCGCCCGGCTCCAGGCCGGTCGCCTTGACCAGCTCGGCGACGAGCTGATCGATGAGGCTCTTGCCCTCGCCCCCGGCGTCTGGTCCGCCGAGGTAGACGATGACCACGCCAAGGCTGTCCTTCTTCGCCTCCGCGGCGTGAGCGCCGCTAGCCAGCAGCGCCGCTAAGACCAGGGCCGTCGCCATCAGGCTTGATCGAAGGCTTGCCATCGGGTGCTCCGTTTCGCAGGTAGATGAGGTCGATGATCGTCGGCAGCACGAGGACCGCCATCAGCAGGCAGAGCGCGATGCCGAACAGCAGGATGGAACCAAAGGCCGCCACGCCCTGGTGGCGGGCGAAGACGATGCTCAACACGCCGGCCAGGGTCGTGGCCGCCGAGAGCAGCACTCCTTTGCCGACCGTGTAGGCAGAGACGAAGGCCGTCGTCCCGGGGTTCTCCAGCCAGCGCTGGACCATGTTGACGCCGTAGGCGACCCCGTAGCCGAGCAGCACCGGGAAGGCGGCGACGCTGGCGAAGTTGTAGCTGACACCGGTCGCCCAGAGGATGAGCTGCAGCACGAGCAGGCTCAGCGCCAGCGGGGTTATCGCCAGGAGCACCGCGTGCGCGCGGCGGAAGTCGAGGGCGAGCAGCAGGATGAGCGCGATGAGCGCGTAGATCATCGACTGCTTGAACCCGGTCACCACCATGCGCGAGTGGACTTGGTGCGTCGCGGGGAAGCCTGTGACGTTCGGGGTGATGGCCTTGAGCTGGCCCATGAAACGGTCGAGGGCGTCGACGTCCCAGACCGACTCCTGCGGGAAGACATAGGCCGCATAGCGCCCCGCCGGGCTCTTGAGGCGGCCGAGGACCTCGGGGGCGAACTGAGCCTCGGTGATGGGGCGCGCATCGAGCCAGCTATGGATGAGCGCGACCATGCGGGTCGCGTTCTCGAAGAGGTTCTGTTCGAAGGCGCGGGTGCGCTCGAGGGCGAGCTTCTCGTCCGCCGAGCCGAGCGCCTCGTCGAGCTCCTCGATCCGCCCGAGCACCTTCTCAATCCGCTCGACGAGGTCGGCGCGGCCGGCGTTGAAGGCCGCCTCCTGCGCCTCGCCGAACTGCTCCCCGATGGCCTCGATGCGCTCGCGATAGGTCGCGAGGCTGGTGTTACCCGGGGCGAGCTCGATCTTCAGGTCGCGCAGGAGCGGCCGATAGCGGTCGACCTCTTGAAGCTTCTCGGCCTGAGCCTCGGGCATCAGATCGACGAGCGACTCGACGCGCGCGACGTCGGGCAGGGCCTTGATCCGGGCGACGATGCCGCGCAGCTCGTCGAGCGAGGGCGCATAGACCGCGGCCGAATAGGCAGAGAAGTCGCTCTCGTCCTGCATGCGGTGTTGGTAGATGGTCGATTCGGTGTCGCGCGGCAGCAGCTTGAGCGCGTCGTAGTCGAAGGCGTTGCGCGGCAACGCCCAAATCGAGGCGGCGATGAGCGCGGCGACGACCGCGGTGAGCGCCCAGAGCGCGCGGCGTACGCGGGGGCTCGAGGCGAAGGTGGCCACCTGCTGGAGGTTGGCCGGCTTGGGCTCGAGGCCGAGCTGGAGCATCAGCGCGGGCACGAGGAGAAACACGCTCATCAGGCAGAGCGCGACGCCCAGCCCCGCGGTGATTCCGAGCTCGGCAAAGCCGGTGAAGTCCGAGAGCGCGATGGCCAGAAACGCCGCGCAGGTGGTCAGGCCACCGGTGAGGACGCCCTTGCCGGTCTGCGTGATCGCGAGGCGCACCGCGTCGTGCAGCGAGGCGCCCGCGCCGAGCTCTTCCTCGGTGCGGCGGACGAGGTAGATGCCAAAGTCGATGCTCATCCCGAACATCACCGCGAAGAAGGCGGCGCTGATGAGGTTGAGCCGGCCGAGCACGAGCGTGATCGCGCCCATCGCGAGGACCATCCCGACGACGAGCGGCACGACGGCGATGGCCATCTTCTTCAGAGTGCGAAAGCCCAGGAAGATGATCAGCACGACCAGGAGCGCCGAGACGATGGCCCCGCCGCCCACGTCTCTGAAGACGGTCTCGGTCTCGGTGAGCACGTGGGCGGGCATTCCGGTGAAGGCGATCTTCACCTTGCCCTGCAGCTCGGGGTGCTCGGCGAGGACGCGGTCGGCCGCGCCGCGCATCGCCGCGATGAACGGGCGCAGGTGCTTCGCCTCGTCGCTCGAGGAGACAGGCTGCACGAAGAAGAACAGCATCCGCCCGTCGCGGGAGGCGAGGTAGCCGCCCGACTGCAGGACGGGGTTGACGTCCTTGCGGCCTGCCGAGAAGAGCCCCGCGATGAGGTCGATGCGCTCGCGCGACGGATCCTCGACCCACCGACGCCACTCGGCGAACAGCTCCTCGGTCCCCTTGATCACGGTGTTGACGGTGTCCGGGTGGATCTCGAGCCCAGGCTGCGAGAAGCCGGCTTCGATTTCGGAGAGGGCGCGTTCGAGGCTGCTGATTCCCGCGATCTTGGAGAGCATCGAGCGCTGCTTCTCGAGCATCTCGCGGCCATGCTTCAGGGTCTCCAGCGGCACGAAGAGCGGGGCGCGCTTGGTGAAGAGGTCGAGGTCAACCTTGTAGAAGACGCTCTTGACCCACTGTTTCTCGGCGCTGAAGGCGGCCGCGAAGTGATCGGCCGCCGAGCGCAGCGTCATCGGGTCTCCCTCGGCGACGGCGATGAGGGCGTCGGCGGCGCCGAACTCCTCGACGAAGCTGTGGTACTCCTGCTGCACAGGGTGCGTCGGCGGCAGGAGCGCCTGCTGCGAGGTCGAGATCGTCAGGCGCGTCGCGACGATTGCCGCCAGTACCGTGAGCGCACCCAGGACGAGGAAGACCTTGCGGCGGTGATTCGCCGCAAGTGCGTAGACAAGCTCGAGAATCTTCTCTTGCATGGGCGTCCCGGGTGGCTCGGAGGGAAAAGGCAAGCCTTATAGCACTGGTTGATACCGAACGCACCGAATTTGAGGCAGCCGGGCGGGGCGGAGAGAGCCCGCCCCATCGGTTCCGGTTTCCACACCGGCAGTCGTTGGACGCGACTTTGCCGAGTGAACCAGCCGGGAGCGCGGCTACCTCGAAGTCCCTTCTCGCCGAGCGAGAGGAGGCTTGGTCGCGCGGCGCCCTGACCCCGCCATGGGGCCCATCACCGCGCAGAGATGCGCGCGGACCCCGACGAGGCTGGGGTTGGACAGGATGGCTGCTCACTCGTCCGAAAAGGCCCGGTTCCAGTCCAAGGCCGCAGGCAGCCCGCAGCCCGACCTGGCATCGAAAGGCTCGACGGGAGGTCGGCGCTAGCCGCGCTCGAAGTGCGGGACCTCGTCGGGCACCGGGACGGAGATCTCCACGATGCCGCCGAAAACCCCGTTCTCGAACCAGGGAAGCTGGTGGATGACCTTCTTCTGGCCGTTCTTGCGGATGGTGTAGCAGTTGGGCTCGTGGCGCTCGTAGAGCTCGCGCAGCTTGGCTTGGGCGCGTTCGGGATGGCAGGCGAAGACCGAGCGGCCCACGAGCTCGCCGCCGCCGCTCTTGGCGAAGGTCTGCCGGGCGCGTTCGTTCATCTCCAGGATGGTCCCCTGCGCGTCGGTGACCGTGACCGCGGCGGCCAGGCCTTCGGTCCAGGAGTAGGGCTTCGACATCGGGATCCTCGAGTGGCAGGTTATCGGCCTTTCGCCCGCGCTCTAGACCGGCGGCGCCGAGGTGTCAACGCGCGGCTCCCCAGAGTCGGGGCGAGGCATGGGAGCGCGGCGCGTCGCGGCGGCCAGGAGGCCGAGGCGAAGGTGGCCCGTGCCTCGGCCGGGCGAATGGGCTAGAAAGGGGCCGTTGCTCCGACCGGCGATGGGCCTGCTGGCCGGAATCGAGTATCAAGGCGTGGCTCGCTGCCGGCGAGGCTCAGGCGGCTCGAACAACCTTGCAGCCAGGCGGACAGGGTCTGGTCACCTAGCGCGCTCACCATCGAAGAAACCAGGAACCACATGAGTGAAGACACCTCCCAGGCCAGCCTCGAGGCACCTGCCGATTCGCCTGTACCCTCCAAGCCGAACCCGCTGCGCGAAATCGTCCAGCCCTTCATCGATCTCGTCCGCGCTCCCCGCGCGCTCTGGGGCATCAACGTCAGCTACTTCCTCGAAGGGCTCTGCTACTTCGGCATTCTCCAATACCTGGGGATGCACTTCTCCGGGCTGATCTTCCAGGGTGTCGAGCGGCCGGACGTCTATTCGCACTATATGGTGATGGTGCAGACCGCCGGGATCACCATCGCGATGTTCTTCCTGGGCTGGCTGGCCGACCGGCGCGGCGTGCGCTTCGCGCTCGTCACCTCACTGGCTCTGTTGTTCGCCGGCCGCTTCGTCGTCACCGCCGCGCCGACGCTCTTCGGCCTGAAGCCCCAGGGACTGTGGTCGCCGCTGCACCTCCTCACGATGGGCGGGATTCTCCTCGTGGTGCTCGGCTACGGCATGTACCAGCCGGCCGCCTACGCGGGCGTTCGCAAGTTCACCTCCGAGAAGACCTCGGCGATGGCCTACGCGATGCTCTACGCGCTGATGAACCTCGGCGGCTTCCTGCCGACGTTCGGCTTCCTGCTCCGCGACGAGGAGCACCTGGGCCTGGGCATCACCGGAGTCTTCGGTGTCTACACCGCGCTGACCGCCGTGGGCTTGGTGCTGACCGCCCTCATCCTCACGCGCAAGACCGAGCAGCAAGCCATCTCGGACGCCGAGCGCGAGAAGGCGCCGAAGGCAGATCGAGCCGCGGACGCCGGGGCGAAGGCCGTGGCGGCGCTCGATCCTTCTCGGCGCGTTCCTCTACACCTCTGGGGCTTTCTGATCGCCGGGGTGGCGTTGGTCCTGTACCTGCTCCCGAAGGCCGGGCGCTACTGGTTCCTCGGCGTCTTGCCGCTCGTGGCGGTCGTCTTCTTCGTCGCGCTCCCGAAGAGCTGGAGGGAGAAGGTGAGGGTCTGGCTGGCGAATCACCCGCTCGCCGACGGCAGGTTCTTCTTCTTCATCTTCGCGCTCATCCCCGTTCAGACGCTCTTCACCTACAACTGGCTGATCATTCCGCAGTACGTGGAGAGGGCCTACACCGGCTGGATCAGCAAGAAGTTCGAGATCGCCTCGAACTTCAACCCGCTGCTCATCTTCATCCTGGTGCCGGTGGTCGCCGCGCTGACGCAGAGGCGCAAGGTCTACAACATGATGATCGCCGGCACCTTCGTGATGGCCGCGCCGGCGTTCTTCCTGGCCCTCGGCACCAACATCTACACGCTCTTCGCCTACCTGGTTTTCATGACCATCGGCGAGGCGATGTGGCAGCCGAGGTTCCTGCAATACGCGGCCGAGATCGCTCCCGAGGGACGCACCGGCGAGTACATGGGCGTCGCGCAGTTCCCCTGGTTCCTGACCAAGATGCTCGTGCCGCTCTACTCGGGCCTGTTCCTGACGCGATACTGCGCGGACAAGGAGACCATCGCCAAGGGCATGGGCGCGATGCAGCCGGAGCTCATGTGGCTCTACTTCGGGATCATCGCCATGGTCTCGACGGTGCTGCTCATCGTGGCGCGCCGCTGGGTCGGCAAGGACTTCCGCACCAAGGCCGAGGGCTGACGAGGCTCTGGCCGAGAAGAGCCGACGAGGCGCGTGCGGTCCGGGGCGCGGCGATTCGGAAGTGGCAAGAGGAAGTGCGCCGGCGGTGCCGATTGCGCCGGCTCGAGCATCAAACGCGAGCCATGAAGGCTACCAACATGATTTGTGCGACTAGTTTGAATCGAGCCAGGGCTCTCGCGGCGGCGCTCTCCTTGACGGTGGCGTTCGCCTGCGACAAGGGCGCGACGGATGGCGAGAAGCAGCCTCCCTCCACCGAGCAGTGCAAGGCCGGAGAGACTGCCTGCGGCACCAAGTGCTGCTCGGCGGGAGAGCTCTGCGATGCGCAGACCTCCACCTGCGAGCCGGTCCTCGAGTGCGATGAAGGGCAGGCGGCCTGCGGAGCGCGCTGCTGCGCGGCCGACGAGCGCTGCGACGACCAGACGTGGAGCTGTGAGCCGAAGCCCAAGTGTTCGGCGGGCGAGAGCGAGTGCGGCGGGAGCTGCTGCAAGGCAGACCAGCGCTGCAACCCTCAGACCTTGACCTGCGAGGCAGTCCCCGCCTGCGGCGTCGGCGAGACGGCGTGCGGCGCGAGCTGCTGCACCGCGGAGGAGCGCTGCAACACCCAGACTTCGACCTGCGAGCCGCTCTCCACGCCCGATCAGCTCGAGCGGTGCTATGCGCCCGCCGCGTTCGGCGCGGACGCCTTCGCCTCGGAGCCCGGCCTTATCGTGGACGAGGACGGGTTCGAGTACGTCGCCAACCACGAGGTCGACGCGCCGTTTGCACAGATGCTCTCCATCGGCCTGTGGCCGCTCTCCGAGAGCACCGAGCTCGAGGGAACCTTCGACCTGTCGCAGGAGCCTCTCAGCTACGCGAGCTGCGAGCACTGCGTGCTCGTCATCGCCGGCAGATCGGCCGAGGACCAGAAGTACTACCTGGCTCGGGCGGGCACCCTGAACATCACGGAGCTCGGCGCGCGGCGGATCGCCGGCAGCCTCGCGAACGTGCAGCTCGCCGAGGTGGTCATCGACGAAGACACCTTGGCGACGAGCCTCGTGGAGGGCGGCTGCGAGCTGGACATTCCGTCCCTGTCCTTCGAGTACGGCGAGCTCGAGGAGCCGCTCGATCCTCACGTCGAGCGGTGCTTCCTGCCCGAGAGCTTCGGGCCCGAGCAGTTCCGCGACTTCATCTACGAGCACACCGCCAACAGCTCCGGCTACTTCTACCGAGCAATTGAGCTTCCGGCGATGCCGAACACGCCGTACCTCGAGCTCTTCGTCGAGGTCTACCGGGAGGGCACGGGCTCGTTCTCGCTGGCTGGCGCAGAGACCAACTGCGCGAGCTGCTACCACTTCGTCATCATCGACGCGACCGCGCGCTCGGGCGCCAAGAAGACCTACGTCAGCTCGAGCGGGACTCTTCATCTCACCGAGCTGAGCGACAGCGGGATGGTCGGGCGATTGGAGAACGTGCGGCTCGTCGAGACGGAAATCTCCGGCAGCACCTTCACCCCGGTGCCGAACGGTTGCTCGACGCGGATCGACAGCCTCGAGTTCTCGAGTTACGACGCGACGTAGGCGCGACAGTCGAGGGTCGAGGGTCGAGAGTTTTGGCCCCCGGCGGCGCGGGCGCCGGGCTCAGCTCGGGTTTCGCCCGGGTTGGGTGCGGGCGCGTGGCGATCCGCCCGTCGAGGCTTCGGGCCGAGCCTGCGGCGAATTCGAGGATCCTCGGCGCCCGGCGAAGGCCGGGGCTTCGCTCGAACAGTATCGTCGTCACCTGCGGCCGACGCGCGGTTCGGCGCGCTGTCAGACCGACGGGCCTCGGCTCATGTGCTTGCGAGCCAGTCCTCGAGGCGACCGAGCACCTGCGGCATGTCCTCGCGGCCAAGGCCGATCCGGATGTGCGCGTCGCCGAAGTCGAAGAGGGTCGAGGGCACCATCAGGATGCCGGACTCCTCGAGCGCTTGGCGGCAGAAGTCGGCGGCGCTGCCGTCGCGCAGTCGAAGCAGGCAGACGCTCCCGGCGCGGGGGGAGGGAAGGGCGAAGGCGACGCTGCGCGATACGAACGCGCGCAGCGTCTCGAGGTTGCGCAGGATCCGCGCGCGGTGGCGCTCAATGATCGCCGCGCGATTCCGCAGGGCGGCGAGCGCGAGGAGCTCGCTCGGCGCGCTGCTGCAGATGGTCGTGTAGTCCTTGAAGCTCGCGAGTCGCTCCATCAGCCTGGCATCTCCGGTCGCCAGCCAGCCGATGCGCGTGCCGGCCATCCCGAAGACTTTCGACATTCCCGATAGGCTCACTGCGTCGCTGGCGACCTCGCAGGCGGAGGCCAGCCGCGCATCCGGGGCGTGCTCGAGCAGGCGATACATCTCGTCGCTGAAGACGCGCACGCCCTCTTCCGCGGCGAGCGCCATCACCGCGGAGAAGTCGGCGGCCGAGGGAAGGGCGCCGGTCGGGTTGTGCGGGAAGTTGACGATGAGGAGCCGGGCTCCGCGCAGCAGGGGACGCAGCTCGTCGGGGTCGAAGTGCCACGAGTCCGCCTCGCGCGGCCGCCAGAAATCGACGGCGCAGCCGATCGCCCGCGCTACCTCATGGAGCGACTGGTAGGCGGGCGCGGCGCAGACGACGCGATCGCCGGGGCGCAGCAACATGTTCATGGCGACGAAGATGAGCTCTTCGGGGGCGCCGATGAGGATGTCGTCGGCGCTCCTGCCCTCGTACATTCCGGCGACCTCGGCTCGAAGCGCCGGCAAGCCGCGCGACTCGGTGTAGCCGAGGCGCAGCTCGTCCCAAAGCGCCCGAACCTCGGCGTCGGCCATGCCCAACACCTCGCTCATCGCCAGGCCGTCGGTGTCCGAGCAGGAGAGCAGGTAGGGAGCAGTGAATTCGTGCAGGGCGAAATAGCGCTCGAGCGCGAATGGGGTGGGATTCATGACGTAAGTCTCCGACGGAGCGGCGAGGCGAACGGTTATCGAAGGCGATGCGCGGCAGGAGGTTCGCACATCGATCGCCCGATTTCACGAGGGCTGCGAGGAGGTCTGGCGCCGTCCTGCCGCCCGAAATGCGGACGGAACAAGAGCGGACCTTGAGCGACAGGCGAGCCTTGGCCAAGAGCGTCAGCGCTGTTGCAGCGAGCGGGCGTCAGCCGATCGGCACGACCGTGGGAGGAGCCGCCATGGGCGGCCATAGCGTCGGACGTCGGAGAGACCGCGCCGCGGGCTCGGCGCAGCTCGCCGTTCGCGTCCGCCCGCAGCTCGGGGATGGAGCCCACGCTGCACCGACTCGGCGGCAAGAGCTCAGCCGACACTCGACGCGACAGAGCGCGGTCGCAGGCTGCCAGCAGCGCCAGCCGCAGCTTCTCCCGGCGGTCGAGTCGCCGCCGGGTCGTCGCTCACGCCGGAGCCTCGGCGATGACGCGCTCGAGCACCGCGGGGCTCGCCGGCTTGGGCACGTAGCGGTGAAAGCCTGCGTCGAGAGCGCGCTTCCGGTCCGCGGGCTGGGTGTAGCCGGTGACCGCGACCAGCCACGTGCCCGCAAGCTGAGAGTCGGAAGCGATTGCCCTCGCGACGCCGTAGCCGTCGAGGCCAGGCAGGCCGATGTCGCACAGCACGACGTCCGATCGCAGCTCGCGCGCCTTGCGCAAGCCTTCGATGCCGTCGTAGGCGACCTCGACGCGGTGGTCATGCAGCTCGAGGGCTTCGCGCATGGTGTCGGCGGCGTCCCGGTTGTCTTCGATGAGGAGCACCCGCCGGGTCTGGCCCTCCTGGCCGTGCGCTCGCGCAGCCTCGACGACGCGTGTACAGCGCGCCTCGCGCGGCAGCTCCACGGTGAAGCGGGAACCCTGGCCGGGACCGGGGCTCGCGGCGCGAACCCGGCCGTCGTGAAGCTCGACCAGTCCTTTGACCAACGCCAGGCCGAGGCCGAACCCTCCGCGGCTGTGGTCGAGCGAGCGATCGGCCTGCGTGAAGGGCTCGAAGATCTTCGCGAGCATCGAGGTCTCGAGCCCGATGCCTTCGTCGGCGACTTCGATGGCCACCCTCTTCTCGCCCTCTGGACGCAGGGAGATGCGCACGGTTCCGCCGGCGGGCGTGAACTTGGCCGCGTTGCTCAAGAGATTGCCGATGACCTGGGCGAGCCGGGTCGCGTCGCCGATGACCGGGAAGCTGCCGCCTGTCTGATCGACCTCGAGGCGAATGCCCTTCTCGGTGAGGGTCGAGCGGTAGTCCCCGGCGGTCTGGCGCACGAGCTCGCCGAGGTCGAGGCAGCTCTTCTGCAGCTTGATCTTCCCGCGGCTGATGCGCGTGAGGTCGAGCAGGTCGTCTATCAGGCGCGTCAGGTGCCCCACCTGGCGGTCGAGGATCGTGAGGGTTCGAAGGGCTTGACGGTCGGCCCCGACGTTCTTTCGCAGCAGGAAGAGTCCGTTCTGGATGGGCGCGAGCG
>JBMNNX010000488.1:0-2945 GCA_050942745.1 Myxococcales bacterium | reverse complement strand
CCCGAGAACGCGCCCCTGTGGACCGCGCTCAGGTGCATAGTGGTTTTCCACAGCCACCGCGCCCTCAGAGAGAGTCGCTTAACACCAGCCACCTAGAAGTCTGAAGGAACTTCGGGGCTCGCGCTACCGGACCGCGCAATCGCTCAAGCCAAGGAGCGGGGCGGACTCGCGCCGTGCGCGTCCAGCTCGGATTTGGGGGCAAACCCTTCCCCAGTCGCCCTGGGCGTTGCTCCCGACACGCGAGCGTCGGGAGCGGAGTCGAAGGGATTCTCAAATTCACCCGCGCCCCGACTCCGGCTCCCTCGTTCCTCGGGAGGCGAGGCTCCCAACCAACAGGCAGCGAGGAGCGCGGGGCGACCGCGACGGCCTCGACTTCGGCGTCGCAAGCTCGGCCTACGCTCAGGCTGACCGGTCATGATTCAAGGTCAGCCGGCCACAGGGCCAGGAACAAGCTCGGCCCGACCGGAGCTCACCCGCCGTTTGCGGCCGGTTGCTTGACCGGTCAGAACCGCCGTGTTGTCTTCTGCGCCATGTCGCCGACCGAGCCCCGCGCGCGCGCGCCTCGACTTCGCGGCGTGGCCCGAGCGATGGGCGCCTTTCTCCTCGTCTGGGCCCTCTGGACGCCAATCTCGCTGCTCAGCCCGCCCTATCTCGCCGCGGTCGACGGCCACTTCCACATCAAGGTCGCCTCCTTCTATGCGCAGCGCGGCCCCTTCGCCTTCTCCGACGGCCGCTTCCCCTGGCTGCGCGCCACGGTCTTCGCCGAGCAGTGGTCGGACATCGAGTACCTGTTCCACCTGCTCATCGCGCCCTTTACGCTCGGATGGGAAGCGCCGCCGCCGCGGGTCGGCCCGGTCGCCGAGCTCGATCTGCCGCTCGCGAAGCTCTCCGAGGGAGCCAAGGTGCAACCGGGCGCCCGGCTCTACGTTCGCCCCGCGGCGGGGCTCGAGCCGGTCGCCGTTTTCGAGGTCACGGCGGTCGAGAGCGGCGGCCAGGTCCGCGGGAGGTTCGTCGAGGTCGCGCCCGAGGCGCCGCTTCGCGCTGGCTATCGGGTCGATGGAGCCGGCGCGATCGGGGAGCTGCTTCACCTGGGAACCGGCCAGGCGGTCCTGCCCGAAGACCCCGCACTGAACGAGGGCGCCCTGCTGACCCTCTTCGGCGACCGGCGCTACCTCGGGCGCGCGCGACTCGCGACCGGCGGCGGCGGGCGCGTGCCCTTCGCGCTCGTCCACCTACGCCCCTCGGCACACGGCGCGCTCGACTCGGGCGGGCTCGAGCTCGACGACCATCGCGGCTTCGTCGATCCCGAGCTCGAGGACATCGCTGAGGTCGAACGGTTCGTCGCCGGCCGCGGCGAGCCGCTCTCCGCGCTGCCCGAGGCGCTGCGCGCGCCGCGAAGGCTCCTCGGCCCGGACACGCTCGTCCAGCGCGCGCGCCTCGCGGTCGCCTTCCTTCAGGCTCTCATCATCTTCGCGCTCGGATACGTGCTGCGCCGCAATGCGGGGCGCTGGGCCTGGATCGGCGCGGCGCTGCTCGTCCTCGGCAGCGACTTCTTCGCGTACCGCTTCTTCATGTGCCGCCCGCAGCTCCTATCGATGAGCTGCATGCTGCTCGGCTGGCACCTGGCCCTCAACCGCCGGCACCTGCTGCTCGGCGCGGTCGGCGCGGTCTACGCGCTTACCTACGTCGCCCCGCACGCGCTGCTCGCGCTCGTCGGGCTGGTCGCGGCCGTGGACCTCGTCGCCGGAGGGCGCGATGGGATGCCCGCCGGCTGGTGGAAGCCAGTCGCGGCGGTCGCTGCCGGAATCGTCGCCGGCCTGGCCCTCCATCCCAACGCCATCAACCACCTGCGCCTGCTGGCGGTCGTCAACGTCTCGATCAGCTCGTCGTCGTTCCTCGCCCCGGTCGCCGACGCGTTGGGGAGGCTCTTCGATACGCCGCTCTTCACCGCCGGGCCGCAGATCGACGCGGCTATTGAATTCCACGAGATCAGCGGCTTCGACGGCCTGCGCATGTTCAGCATCTGGCTGCCCGCCCTGGTCCTGCTGGCGGCCTTCGTCGTCGGCAGGATTCGGCCCTCCCGCGCCACGCTCGCCGCCGGCGTGGCGACGCTCGCGTGGTGGGTCCTGTTTCTGCGCAGCCAACGGTTCATCGAGTATCTCGCGCCGTTCGCAGCGCTCGCGTTCACGCTGGCCATACGGGATCTCTGGCAGGCCGGGTATTTCCGGCGGTTGCGGCGACTGAAGCTGCCGGCCCGCCTGGCGGTTGCGGGCGCGCTCGGATTGGCGGGCCTACTTGTGCTGGTGCGGGCGGTCTATGGAGCCGTGGATGCGGTCGGCCACATCTCCCCGGCCCCGCAGCGCGAGGCGGCGCTCTATCTACGCTCCCACGCGCCCGAAGGCGCGAAGGTCTTCGAGACCGAATGGGATGACACCGTCGTGCTGCTGCATTTCAGCGACCGGCAGCGGTACCTGGTCGCCCTCGATCCCCATTACATGTTCCACCACACGCCACGCGGTCGGGCACCGGGTGAGATCTTCCGACTTTGGTCGGGCGTCATTGAAGGAAGAACTCGAATTACCGATCCGGGGCAGGGGCGCGAGCGGGATTGGGTGGCGGTCGTTCGCGAGGATTTCGAGACCGATTACATGGTTGCTTTGCAGCAGCGCGATGTGCTGCTTGCGAACCTCCGCGCAGCGCCGGGCGTGGTTGAGGCTTACTCGGCGTTCGGGCTGTCGGTGTTCGATCTCCGGGGCGGCCGCGATTGACTCAGCATTGGTGGGTTGTCGGCGTAAGCGATTGAAACCACTGGCCTTTTGGCGCGGAATGCGGGACGCTCGTTTGCTGTTTGCTTGGCCATGAGACAAGCAGACACGAGTTGGAAACGTGGATTTGCGGCGAGCGCACTTGGAGATGTTCGGCGGGCCAAGCGATTTCACAAGATG
>JBMNNX010000487.1:0-2950 GCA_050942745.1 Myxococcales bacterium | reverse complement strand
CATCACGCTGCTCGCCGACCGGCTCGAGGGCCCCGAGCGCGACCCGAAGGCGCGCACCCCGCAGGCGGTCATGGGCCAGGCGGCCCTCGACGGCCGGGCGCTGCAGCTGGCCGCGGAGTTTCGCGAGCTCGCGGGCGAGCTGCGCAAGCAGCAGCGCACGCCCGCCCAGCTCTGGCGGGCGCTGCAGAACGTCGCGAGCGGCCTGCGCGAGAAGGCCTCGGCGACCTCCGACGCCCGCTCGGCGCTCGGCATCTGGCTCGGCCGCGGGCTGGGGCTGGACTCGGCGCCGGCGAAGCGGCTCGACGCCGCGCTCGCCGCCGAGATCGCCGAGGAGGAGCGCGACATCCTCTACCTGGAGACCCTGCTCGACCAGCAGCGCATCCAGGACCTGCTCACGCTGTCGAAGGAGCTCGCCTCCAAGCGCCGCGACCTCGCCGCGCTGCTCGAGCAGTACCGGACCGCCCCCGACGACGCGACGCGCGATCGCATCCAGACCGAGCTCGCGCGGCTCAAGGAGCGCATGGCCGAGCTGATGCAGCGCATGGCCGAGCTGTCCAGGTCGATCAACGACGAGCACGTCAACGCCGAGGCGCTCGCCGAGATGAGCGAGTCGATGCAGATGATGGACTCGTTCGACCGCATCCAGGACCTGCTCAACCAGGGCCAGGTCGAGGACGCGATGAAGGAGATGGAGAAGCTCGGCCAGATGCTCGACTCGCTGCAGCAGAACCTGCAGGAGGCCTCCGGCGAGTTCCGCGGCGGGGAGTTCGCCGAGCTGGGCCGGGAGCTCGGCGACTTCGCCGCGGACCTGGACGAGCTCGCGCGCGAGCAGGAGCAGGTGATGCGCGAGACCCAGGAGGTGCGCTCGAACGCGCGCAAGGGCTTCGAGCAGCGGCTCGCGCAGAAGGGCGAGGACTTCGTCGAGCGGCTGCGGGCGAAGGTCGGGGAGGCGAAGGAGCAGCTCGACGCGGTGGGCGAGGTCCGCGGGTTCCTGCGCGAGCACGAGCTGCAGCGCGCGCAGGAGGCGATCAGCGACCTCGACAAGGCGCTCGCGGTCAAGGACTTCGATCAGGCGGCGCAGTCGGCCGCGCAGGCGCTCGGGCACGCCGAGGCGCTGTCGGACGACCTCGGGCGGCAGGCGGACGACGCGCGCCGCTACCCGTCGGTGTGGCAGAACGCCGACGAGGTGCGCGAGAACGCCGAGCACGCCCAGCGGGCCGTGCCGCCGCTGCGCGAGGTCCAGAAGGAGCTCGGCAGCCTGTTCCCGCCGCCGAGCCAGGCGATGAGCGACGCCGACCGGCAGAAGATGCGCGAGCTCGCCGGGCGGCAGAAGCAGCTGCGCGAGCAGGCCGGGCGGCTGCAGGAGCGGATGGGCGAGCTGAACCAGAAGGCGCCGGTGTTCCCGCAAGAGGCGCAGCAGATGATGGAATCGACCGGCGAGCGGATGGGCAAGGCGCAGTCGAACCTGCAGGGACGCAACCCCACCGGCGCGCTCGCCGAGGAGCGGGCCGCGCTCGACCAGCTCGCCCAGCTCAAGAAGGGGCTCGAGCAGCAACAGCAGCAGGGCCAGGCCGGCCAGGGCGCGCCGATCCCGTGGCCGTGGATGGGCCCGGGGGGCCGGGGCGAGGACGGGCGCGGCCTCGAGTCGCCGCACGACCAGAAGGTGCAGATCCCCGGGGCCGAGCAGTACCAGGTACCCGAGGAGTACCGGAAGGACATCCTCGACGCGATGAAGCAGGGCGCGCCGGACAAGTACCGCGACCAGGTCAAGAAGTACTACGAGGAGATCGTCAAGTGAGCAGGCCGCTGCCGACGCCGCCGATCCCGGGCCTTCTCGTCGCCGTGCTGCTGGCCGCCGCGCCGGCGGCGTGGGCGCAGGACGACATCGCCGCGGGCCTGCGCATCGTCCACGAGGAGCTCGAGGCCTGGGACCGGGAGGCGGCGCGGCAGGCGGTGGACGAGCTGGCGGCGCGGGCCCCGGACCTGCCCGCGGTGAAGGCGATGCAGGCGCGGGTCGCGTTCGAGGAGAGCGACTACGCGCGGGCCGTCGCGCTCTTCGACGAGCTCTCCGATCAAAGCGCGCTCGCACAGCTCGCCCGGGCGACGCACAAGGAGACGCGCGGCTACGAGTCGCGCGAGAGCCGGCACTTCGTCTTCCACTATCCGCCCGGCAAGGACGCGGTGCTCGCCCCCTATGCGCTCGAGGCGCTGGAGAAGGCGTACGCGGCCCTGGCGGAGGACCTCGGCTATGCGCCGCCGGGCAAGATTCACGTCGAGGTCTACCACGACGCCCGGGCCCTCTCGCGGGTGTCCACGCTGAGCCTCGAGGCGATCAAGACCTCCGGGACCATTGCCATCTGCAAGTTCAACCGGCTGATGGTGACCAGCCCCAAGGCGCTGGTGCGCGGCTACGACTGGCTCGACACGCTGGTGCACGAGTACGTCCACCTCGTGGTCTCGAAGATGAGCCGCAACACCGTGCCCATCTGGATCCACGAAGGCCTCGCCAAGTTCCTCGAGTCGCGCTGGCGCGGGCCGGCCGGGCAGGCGCTCTCGCCCGCCTCGGCGGCGCTGCTCGCGCACGAGTTGAAGCGCGACAAGCTGATCCCCTTCGAGCGGATGCACCCGTCGATGGCGCTGCTGCCCTCGCAGGAGGACGCCGCGCTCGCGTTCGCGGAGGTGTTCACCGCGATCGAGTACCTGCACGGCAAGGGCGGCAACGCCCTGCTCGTGAAGCTCATCGAGGAGCTGCGGCGGGGCAGCCGCTACGACCTGGCGGTGGCGAAGGTCGTCGGGGTGCCGTTCGCGCGCTTCCAGAGCGACTGGCGGGCCTACCTGTCGAAGCGGGAGTTCCCGAAGGAGACGCTGTCCCTGGCGGCGGAGAAGCGCCGGTTCACCGAGGACGACGCGCGGGCGAAGGCCGCCGCGAAGTCCGGCGACGAGAAGAAGC
>JBMNNX010000141.1:0-16904 GCA_050942745.1 Myxococcales bacterium | reverse complement strand
CCGCCTGTGCCTCCCGCCTTGCCTCCCGCCGTCTGGATCAACCCGCCCAAGGAACACTCTGCCGAGAAGGAGAGCGCTGCTCAGTAAATCCACCTGGTCTGTGTCTCAAAGTCGTTGACACGTCCCGGCCCTCGCGGCCCTCGCGCCCCCGCGGCGCAGCGGGCCCATGCCTTTCAGGCTCGCCCGAACAGTCGGGTAGCTCGGAGGTGTCGGTCCTCACCGACGGACGCCTCGCGCACAGCGGGAAGCCGCACCAGCCGCTCTGTGCTACCTTCGGTCGCCGCTTATCCGATGCGACTTGGGCTCCGATCGGATAAACCATGCTGGGGCCAAGGCCCGCGGCTCAAGGAGGAGGAAAGATGAAGAATTGGCTTGTTCTGATGAGTGTCATGGCGCTGGCATGTGGCGGCGGCAACTCGGACGGGTTGACACCAGATGAAAACGCCGACGCTGGAAGCAAGACTGAGGAGAAGGGGCTTTGGATCGACGCGTCGTCGGGGCTTACCCTCAACGCGGAGAACAAGGTGAGCAGCATGCTCGAGGTCAAGCGGGGCACCAAGGTGCTCGAGACCGCCACCCTGACCGCGAACGGCGTCGAGATCGACAAGTACGAGGACTCCACGACGTTCAAATGGGCGCTCTCTCCCAAGGACGTCGGCGCGCAGCCCGGCAAGGACATCGAGCTGGTCGCCACCGACAACGGGGAGACCGCGACGCTCAAGGTGCCCTGCCCGTCCGATGTCACCATCGCCCCGGTCTCCGGCCCGCTCACCGCGGGCCAGAAGATCACGGTCAGCTGGACCGGCGCCGTCCACTACCCGGACCCTTGGAGCAAACCCAACATCGGCGTCTACCCCTGCGACGCCGACGGGTCCCACATCCGGTTCCCGCCGCCGGGCGACCACTCCAAGACTCTCGACGAAGGCGCCACGAGCGTCGAGCTGACCGTGCCGGATAGCGAGGGCAGAGAGGCCTACATCATCCGCCTGCACGTGTACGGCACCCAGGTCGACAATGCGCAAGGCAAGGGGCACTGCACGCTGACGCGCGAACAGGTCGTCACTGGCAGCGCCGACTGAGCGCGCGGGCAGCGCTCCCAAGCGTTCGCCGACGGGGCATCCCGCTGAGAAGGCCGCCTTCGGGCGGCCTTCTCTTTTTGTCTGGAGAGAGGCCCGAGCCCCGCGGGCCCGCCTCACCACTCCTTGGCCGGCCGGTACTCGGTGTCGAAGCTGTCGCGCTCGACGACGAGCGCCGCGCCGGTGTGCGGTCCGTCGGGGCAGAAGCCGCTGTGAGGCGAGGTCACGAGCACGGGCTTGTTCGGCTCGAGCGCGAGCACCCGCGTCCCGTCGTTCTCGGCGAGCACGAGCGAGACCTTCCCGGACAGCAACAGGAACAGCTCCGGGCAGTCGTGCTTCTCGAGCTCCTCGCACTGCTCGGCGCTCGATTCGGGCGGCGAATAGACGCCCAGCCGCCAATGCCCGGCATCGCCGCACAGCACCTGCCAGCGCTTTCCCGGCTCGATCGACAGGAGCGTGTCGAAGTCGACCTCGGGAAAGGACGGCGGCCGCGTCTGCACCCTCCTCATGGCTTGTGGCTCCGGTGGATCTTCCACCCGGCCGCCAGGAAGACGGCGCCCACGGCGCTCATGATTCCGCCCCACCAGAGCGCGGGCCGTGTTTCGGCGAGCACCGTGGGGCGCGCCTTGCTGAAGAGGCCGCTGCCGACGATGATCACGCCGTAGACGAGCAGGATGAGGCCGACGAAGAACCAGATGGGCAACGGCTCCCCGACGGCAGGCTGCCCGACGACATCGCCCGCGGGCTCGGGCGCCGGCTGAGTGGCTTCGGAGGACTCGATCTTTGGTGCAGTGGAGCTCTCGGTCATGGTTGGCCTCGATCACCAGAAGTAGACGTTGAGTGCGACGAGCACGACGGCCGAGCACGCGGCCCAGAAGGCGGGCTGGCGCAGGAGGCCGACGGCGACCTTTTCGGTCTTCGGCGTCAGGCCCTTGACCAGGCCCTCGAGCTCCGCGTCGGGCTTGGGCTTGGTGAAGAGGCTGATGACCAAGGTCAGGACGAAGCAGACGATCCAGGCCCAGGTCGCCTGCCAGAGATTGCGGGTCATGTCGCTCGGGTTCTCGGCGAAGGTGAGCAGCTTGGTCACCGTGGGCGAGAACAGGTTGAGCTTGAAGCCGATGAAGATGGAGAAGCTGCTCACCATGCCGGCGATGAGGCCCCAGAAGGCGCCCGCGGACGTGGTGCGCTTCCAGAACATGCCGAGCAGCATGGTCGCGAAGAGCGGCGCGTTCACCCAGCTAAAGATGGCCTGGATGTAGTCCATGATCGTGTTGAACTGCATCGCGACGTAGGCCGTCCCGACCGACAGCAGCACGCCGACGATGGTGGTGATGCGGCCCATCCACACCAGGTGCGCGTCGCTGGCGTCCTTCTTGATGACAACCCGGTAGATGTCATAGGTCCAAACTGTGTTGAACGCGCTGACGTTGCCCGCCTGGCCAGCCATGAAGCCCGCGAGCAGCGCGGTGATGCCCAGACCGACGAGGCCCGCAGGGTAGTAGCGCGCGATGAGCAGCGGCAGCGCGGTGTCGTTCCAGGGCTCGCCGGTCTCCGGGTGCGGCATAAGCTGGAAGCCCGAGCCGGCCTGCGCCGCGAGGCGGTAGGCGACCAGGCCCGCCACCACGATGATGAACGGCAGGGCCATCTTGAAGAACGAGGCGGTGATCGGGGTCATACGGGCCGAGCGCAGGTCCTTGGAGGAGAAGGCGCGCTGCACGACGAGGAAGTCGGTCGTCCAGTAGCCGAAGCTGAGCACAAACCCCAGGCCCATCACGATGCCGACCCAGGTGACGCCCATCGAGTTCTGCGAGGCGTCCGCCGCGGTAGACCACAGGTGGTTCATCTGCTGCGGGACGCTGGCGAAGACCGCGTCGAGGCCGCCGACCTCCATGATGCCCAAAATGGCGACGAGGAAGAGGCCGGCCCAGATAAGGAAGAACTGCACGATCTCGGTGAAGATCGCGCTCAACAGGCCGCCCAGCGTGATGTACGCGCCGACCGCGATGGCCGAAACCCACATGCTCACGTGCCAGTCCCAGCCGAGGATGGTCCGCAGCACCAGCGCCATCAGGTAGAGGTTGATGCCCGACATCAGCAGGGTCATCACGCCGAAGGAGACGGCGTTGAGCAGGCGGGTGCGCTCGTCGAAGCGCAGCTTCAGGTACCCGGGCACCGAGTGGATCTTGCTCGAGTAATAGAAGGGCATCATGTACAGCCCGAGGAAGATCATCGCGGGGATGGCGCCAATCCAGTACCAGTGCGAGACGAACATCCCGTACTTCATCGTCCCGCCGGTCCACCCCAGGATCTCCAGGGCGCCGAGGTTGGCCGAGAGGAAGGCGAGGCCCGCGACCCAGCTCGAGTTGCGGCGGCCGCCGAGAAAGAAGTCCTCGCCGCTCGTGGTGAAGCGGCGCAAGTAGAGGCCGATACCGATGACGAAGACGAAGTAGAGGACGATGATCAGCCAGTCGACCAGCGACAGCGATACGGCGGATGTCATTTTGGTTTCACCGGGCTAGAGGCCTCGCGGCCGTGAAGGGACGCGCTGAGCGGGCTTGGGCTCGCGGACAGGGCCTGTAGCGGGTTCGTCGTCCGCCGCCGTTGCGCCGTGCCCTCCCTCGAGCGTGAAGAGGGAGCAGCGACCGATTCGAAGCGGCCCCGAGCCAGCCCCTCGCCATCGATTCAAACCCACTCAGTATTCACAACTCACAACTCACAACTCAGACCTCATCGAGCCCCCTCCGCGCTCAGTAGTGGAGAACCACCGACCCCTCGGCGAGGAACATCGGGTCGGTGCGGCCAAGGTCGATGCGGTTGACGAGCGCGCCGCCGGCCTTGCCGGGGAAGAAGCCGCCGACCGCGGCCTGCGCGACGAGGTGCTCCGAGAATCGGTACTCGACGACGAGGTCCGCCTCGACGCCTACGGTCGATTCGCCGAGCGCGTTGTTCGGGTTGAGCACCCGCCCGTAGCCGACGATCAGCGCGGGGCGCAGCGACTCGGTCACCGCGAAGCTCGCCTTCAAGTCGGCGACGAAGAGGCCGGCGCGGTTCTGGAAGAAGCCGGCGCGGTAGGCCGACATGCGCTCGTCGAAGTTGTCATACCAGTCGCGAAGCTCGTCCTCGGTCAGCATCAGCGTCGCGCTGCGGTTCTTTCCCGAATAGAGGAAGGCGCCGTGCCGGTCGTTGCCGTCGAAATCATCGTCGCCGCTCAGGGCGAGCGCGTTGAGCTGCAGCCGCAGGCGCGACAGCTCGTACTCGAGGTGGGCCTGCACCGCCCAGGCTAAGAGGTCCTGGTCGCCACCGCCGAGGGCGATGCCCTGCAGCTCGCCGGCTTGGACCGCGCCGTCGAGCGAGGCGAGCAGCCCACCGAGCTGCGCCTCGAGCCTCACGCTGGGCACGACGGCCCAGCGCGTCTGACCGACGACGTGCCGGTCGTACAGGTTCTGGATGCCGGCGTGCGCCTTGACCTTCTCGCCGAACGCGAAGCTGCCACGCAGGCCGAAGACGTCGATGTCGCGGCTGAAGTTATTCTCGGAGATGTCGATGCCCTCGTAGACCTGGTCGGGCACCTGGCCGAAGAAGAGCGAGGCCTCGCCGCCCGACCACCCGGTGCGCGCCTCGGCGGCGCCGATCCAGTGATCGAAGAACAGGCCGGTCGGGTCGCGGAAGCGCACGTAGCCGAGCTTGAAGCCGAAAGCGCCGTCGGCGAACGAGCCCTCGCCCCACAGCTCGCGGTGCTTCAGGACGAAGGCGTCGGGCGCGGAGTAGCTCTCCTGATCCGGGTTCTGCTTGCCCCAGTAGTTGAGCCCGATCTCGGCCTGGTAGAAGACCCGCAGGTTCGAGGTGATGTGCCAGGTGACGTCGGGCCGGAACACCGTCGCCAGGCCGCCGACGCTCTTGCCGTTCTCGCGGTAGAGCGGCAGCGTCGCGTCGAAGTCGCTGTCGTTGCGAAAGAGCGCCAGGTTCTGCAGGTCGACGTGGGCCTCGAGCCTCCTCTCCCCGTCGGCGCGCGCGGGGGCAGCCGGCAACGAGAGGGCGCTGAACAGCAAGCCCAGCGCGAGCAGCAACCGTGGCGTGTAGGTGGGGCTCGTCATGCTCAGTTCCTCTCGACGACCTGCTCGCCCTTGAAGAAGTACTTCCAGCCGTCGTTCTCGCGCAGCGGGTCGGGCGGCAGCAGCCGCACCCAGTGCTCGACGCCCGGCTCGTCGCGGCTCGGGTAGTGGTAGAGCGTCGCAGTCTTCGGATCGAAGTAGCAGCGCCCGTCGGAGACCCAGACGTAGAAGCCGTCGGGGTACTGGACCTCGGGCACGACGATCTCGCTGGGCGCCTCGGTCTCCTTGCTCGCGTAGCGCACCTCGAACTCCCGCCGCGGATCGGGCACGCCCTTGTCGGGATCGTAATAGTGGTAGTCCGACCAGAAGTGCGTGGAGACGGGCTTGCCCGCGAGGAACCGCGCGTGCGGGCGCGCCCAGGCGAGCTCGCCGCGCGGCTTCTGCTCCGGGTCGATGATCGAGAAGTCCTCGTGGTTCCAGAGGTCGCCCAGCTCGTAGTCGTTCTCGGGCGAGTAGCACCAGAGGATGCGGCTCTGGAACATGCGCTCGAACGCCTCGAAGTAGTTGTCGAGGATGTGGGCGCTGACGGCGTAGCCGCTCGCGCGCGCTTGCTCGATGCCGCCGAAGTTGAAGTAGGTGCCGAACTCGCCGAAGACGACCGGAATGTTGCCGAGCGCGTTGACCGAGTGGGCGCGCATCGCCTCG
This sequence comes from Myxococcales bacterium, assembly GCA_050942745.1. Taxonomy (GTDB): domain Bacteria; phylum Myxococcota; class Myxococcia; order Myxococcales; family UBA5297; genus UBA10939. Next base: position 11,071 of record JBMNNX010000141.1, on the reverse strand, counting down.
AGGTTCGGCTGGTAGTCGCGGTAGCGCACCTCTTCGACGGTGAAGCTGCGCGAGGGCTGGTTGAAGCCGGGGAAAGGATAGATGTCCGGGTACCAGTGTGGCGCGTAGACGACCTGCGGCAGCCCGCGCGGCCGGGTCATCGGCTGCTCCCACTGGCCACCGAAGCTCGAGCCGCCTAGAAACATCGCCGCGCTCATCGCGTGCTCGATCCAGATCACCGCGTCGGGGTCGCGCGCGAGGACCGCCTTACCGACCCGCTCGTGCAGCGGGCGCATGTAGTTCTCGTCGAAGGCGATGTTGAGGCTGGCGACGCCCATCACGTCGAGGTGCTCGAGGCCCCACAGCCGCAGCGTCTCCGGATTCGTGTCCGGGGGCAGGATGCGCAGCGCCTGAAGCGCCTGGAAAGCCTGCTCGCCGGTCTCCTCCCCGAGCATGGCGACGAGCGCGCCGCGCGCGCCCTCGACGCCGCCGCCCTTGATGAGGGCCGCGGCCGCGGTGAGCGGGATGAAGTTGCCGCCCGGCTCGTTGATGACGTCGTAGCCGATGACGTTGGGCAGGTCGCCGACCTGCGCGGCGACCTGCGCCCAGGCGTTGGCGTAGGCCTCCTGCAGGTAGTCCTTCACGTTCTTGCCGCGCAGGGTGAGCTTGGGGAACGCCTTGTCGCCGGCGAGGAAGCACGCGTACAGCCGCGCGAGATCGAGCGAGAGCGCGTGCGAGACGCCCCAGTGCGTGAACGGCAGCAGGTCCGAGGTCTCGTTGACCGGGAACTCGCCGGGCAGGTTGAGCACGAAGTAGAGCATCCACTCTTCGAGCTCGGGGTTGGTGGTGCTGTCGTCGCCGGCGAGCTTCTTGTAGAGGGCGATGAGGTTCTCGATCCCCTCCATCGTCAGCCCGCTGGTGATGCGCGGCACGCCCCAGCGCGGCGAGTCGAGATCCTTCTCGGGCAGGCAGGCCTCGACGGCCCAACGCGGCGCGCCGTCGCCCTGGACGACGTCGTCGAAGGGCGGCACGAGCGCCAGCAGCGTGTTCTCGAGCGAGCCGGGCTCGCCGTAGGCCGGGTGGCGGTTGTACTTCACGCGCAGGTGCCGGCTGAACATGTCCTGGTGCATGTCCATCAGCACGTAGAGCCCGTGCTCGCCGGCCTTCTTGACGATCTCGCGGATGTAGCCCAGGTACTCGGCGTCGTAGGTGTCGGGTCCGTCGGGCTGGATGGCTTCCCAGGCGAGCAGCAGGCGGATCGTGTCGAAGCCGAGCGCCCGCAGCTTGGAGAGCTCCTGGTCGGCCTTCTCGAGCGGGAACGGCTTCTCGAGGAAGGTAGCAACCTGCTTGCCGTCGACCTCCTTGAAGGCGGCGACCTTGGTGCTGCCGCTCACGTTGACGCCGTGGAAGAGCACGTAGCGGCCGTGCCCGTCGCGCAGATAGGTGCGGTCGGTGCGCACCGGCGTGAGCGGCAACGGCTCGGCCGGCGGCGGGTTTCCCGAAGAGCACGCGCCGAGCGCAGCCCCGACCAAGAGGAGAAAGCAGGGTCGTCGCGCCATGATTGGCCTCCGCCAGGTGCCGTCGCAGCCTTCTACCGTGCTGTTCGATGAGCGGCAAGATCGCCCGGAAGACATCCGGCGCCGGCCGCGGTTCAACCCGCCGCCGGCGCCCGGACCGAGCGCCCCCCGGATGCCCGGGTCGCGACGCGCGGCGAGGCGCGGCGCCCGACCGCCCGCGTCGAAGAGGTGTTAGCCTCCAGCGCGCGCTCGAAGCCAGAGGTCGTCGAATGAGCCCTGCGGTCCCAGACAGCTTTCAGATCATCGCCACGCTCGGCCCTGCGTCGTTCGGCCGCGCGAAGGCGCTCGCCGCCGCGGGCGCGACAGGCTTTCGCATCAACGCCTCGCACCTGCGGCCCGCGGAGCTGCGCTCGGCCGTCGAGGCGCTGCGCCGGGAGATCCCCGACGTCCGGCTGACCATCGACCTCCAGGGCGCCAAGATGCGCCTCGGCTACTTCCGCGAGCGCGCGCTGCTCAAGGAACAGGTGGTCATCTTCACCTCCGAGGACGATCGCCGCAGCGCCCTGCCCCTGCCCCACCCCGAGATCTTCCAGGCGGCGCGAGTCGGCGACACGCTGACCGCGGACGACGGGCGCCTGCGCTTCACCATCCTCGAGGTGACGCCGACGACGCTGGTCGGCTCGGCGCTAGAAAACGGCGTCCTCCGACCGCGCAAGGGAGTCCACCTGGAGGAGCATCCGGTCGAGCTGGAGGACATCACAGGCGACGACGCGCTGCACCTCGCGAGCGTCGAGGCGCCCAGGGCGGCGAGCTGGGCCTTCTCCTTCATGAAGGACGGGCGTGAGGCTGGCTGGCTGCGCCAGCGCGTCGAAGGCTGCCGCGTTGTCGCCAAGATCGAGCGGCAGGAGGCCATCGACGCCCTCCCGCAGATCGTGCGCGCGGTGGACGAGCTCTGGATCTGCCGCGGCGATCTCGGCGAGCAGCTCGGCCCGACCCGGCTCGCCCGGTTCGTCGCCAACTACGACCCGAGGAGCGCAGGGCTGCCGGTGATGATGGCGGGCCAGGTGCTCGAGCACATGACCGAGCACCCGGAGCCGACGCGCTCGGAGATCTGCCACCTCTACGATCTGGTGTCCCGCGGCTATTCAGGGATTGTCCTGTCCGACGAGACGGCCATCGGGCGGGATCCCGAGCGGGCGGTCGCGCGCGCGGCGAGCCTCGTCCGCGGTCTTCTTGGCTGACGCGCTGCCGAAAGAGAGCGTCGAGGGCAGCCTGAGCGCACGCGAGAACGCCTCCCCGCGGGCGCGGAGAGGCGTTCGGTGTTGGCGGCTCGAATCGAGCGCTACCAGACGTAGACGCGCGTCTCGTACGGCAGGGTCTCGCCCTTGTGGAACGTCGCATCGGCCGGACGAATGTGGACGAAGCGCATCGTCGTCGGGTACGAGCCTGACTCCTCGGAAAGGACGAAGATCGGCGAGGTGGTCGAGGTCTCGGCGTTCCCGACGGTGCCTCCGGCGTGCGGGCACTCGCCCCAGCCGACCGACAGCTCGAGCTCCCAGGGCTCCTGGCCGTCCGGCACCTGCCACTCGAGCACCGCGGCGATGTGCGTCTCGCCCTGGTTCGTCCAGTGGTGCTTCGAGTCAACGTCCAGGCCCGAAGCCGGATCGTAGTTGGCGGGGATGGCGAGCGAGCCCGACTTCTTCACCTCCTGGCCGCCGGCCGCGAGGATGATGGGAATCGGCTCGGTGTCGGTCGTGTTCCCGGCGGTGTCGGTCGCGCGGACGAAGAACGAGCTGACGCCCTTCTCCATCCCTGTCGCGTCGAGCGTGAGCTCCCACGGAGCGGCAATTCGGCCGCGCACGGGCTCGGGGTTGTCGCCGACGAAGAGCTCGACCTTCGCGACGCCGTGGTCGTCGCTGGCGTCGACCTTGATCTCGATCTGCGACACCAGGCCCGCGTACGGCCCGGGCTCGAGCACCGTCACCGTCGGAGGCTCGTCGATGACCCCGGCGTCCACCTCACCGGCATCGGGCATTTCGGTCGAAGCGTCGGTGGTGATCGACGCGTCGAGGCTCGGATTGGGGTCCTTGTTCTCGTCCTCCGAGCTTCCGCAGGCAGACAGCGCGACCAGCGCGCAGAGCATGAACACAGACAGTCGTCGCAGCTTCATCGTGATTCTCCCCTCGTCGGAAAGACGCCGCATTCTCCGGCCCGGCCTTTCGCCATGTCAACGAGCCGAGCTTTCGACGACGAAGGCCAACGAGAAATCGCTGGGCCGGCCCACGGACGCGACCGCGCCGCCCTCCAACGGCAACCACCCCGGCCTGTGGACGAGCTCATCCACGCTCGTGACGCGCGGCAGCTCCGCGTCACCCAGCAGCACGCGGGCGGGCGACGCGCCCGTCCACTTCCAATGGACGAGCAGGCTGTGTCCCAGCGGGCGTGTCCCTCCGCGGGGCCCCGCGCAAAGGAGCGCGCGATCGGCCTCGCGGCGCAGCGAGTATCGGATTCGGCAGAACGCGCCGCGCTCGAAGCCGTGCCCCTCCCCTTCGTCCTCGTACAGCTCGAAGGAGCTCTCCTCGGTCGAGGGAAACAGCTCGAGCCAAAGCGGCTTGTCGGCCTGCTGCTCGCTGAAATCGACCGGCTCACAGCAGGGAAGAAGCGCCCCCTCGCGCACGAAGAGTGGGATGCGCTCGAGCGGCGCCTCGACCTCGACTCGCGCGGGCCCCTCGAGGATCGCCCCGGACCAGTAGTCGGCCCAGCGCCCTCGCGGCAGATAGACCTCGCGACGAACGGCGCCCTGCTCGAGGACCGGCGCGAGCATCAGCCACGGCCCGAGCATCGCTTGGTCGTCTATCGCGTGCGTGGCGGGGTCGTCCTGGAATGCGTAGACGAGCGGGCGCAGCAGCGGCGCACCGGTGCGCGTCGACTCTTCGATCAGGCTGTAGAGGTAGGGCAGCAGCCGATACCGCTCGCGAATCACGTCGCGGCAGATCCGCTCGACCCGCTCGCCAAAGCTCCACGGCTCCTGGCGCTGGCCCTTGATGGAGCAGTGCCCCCGGAAGAAGGGCGAGAAGGCGCCGAGCTGCATCCAGCGCGCGAACAGCTCCGGGGTCGCCTTGCCGGAGAAGCCGCCGACGTCGCTGCCGACGAAGGCGACGCCGGACAGGCCGAGCCCGAGCAGCATCGGCAGCGTCTCGCGCAACGTCTCCCACTTGCTCGGCGCGTCCCCGGTCCAGAGCGCGGCATAGCGCTGGATCCCCGCGTAGCCGGCGCGCGTGAGGATGAACGGGCGGCGCTCGGGCTCGGCGCGCAGCAGCCCCTCGCGCGTCGCCTTCGCCTCCTCGAGCGCGTAGGCGTTGTGGAACTCGGCGTACGTCGAGGGTTCGCCGTCGTTCTCGGCGACCGAGTCGTTTGGCAGGGTGCGCCCGAGCTCGCGGTTGACGGTGGCCGGCTCGTTCATGTCGATCCAGATGCCGCGGACCCCGACCTCCGTGGAGCGGCGCATCAGCCCGGCCCACCATTCGCGGGCGCGCGGCGAGCTGAAGTCAGGGAAGACCGAGTCGCCGGGCCAGAGCTTGTCGACGTACGGCTCGCCGGCGCGCTGTACGTAGCAGCCTCGCTCCAAGCCCTCGCGATAGACGTCCCAGTCCGGATCGGTCTTGATGCCCGGGTCGAGGATGACGGTCGTCTTGAAGCCCGTCGCCTCGAGCTCGGCGATCAGCGCGCGCGGATTGGGGAAGCCTTTCGGATCCCAGGTGAAGCAGCGGAAGCCGTCCATGTGCTGGATGTCGAGCCAGATGCCGTCGGCGGGGATGCCTCGCTCGCGGAAGCTGCGGCAAATTGCGCGGACCTCTTCGTCGGGGTAGTAGCCCCAGCGCGACTGGTGGTAGCCGAGCGTCCAGCGCGGAGGCAGCGGCATCCTGCCCGTCAGCGCGGTGTAGCGGCTCACGACCTGCCGAATCGCCGGGCCGTACACGAAGTACTGATCGAGCACGCCTCCGTCGGCCTCCACCGACCAGCGGAGCGGGTCGCGCGAGGCCATGTCGAAGCGCAGGCGGTAGGTGTCGTCGGTGAGCACCCCATAGGCGTGGTTGCCGCGGAGCGCGATGAAGAAGGGGATGGAGACGTAGAGCGGGTCGGTCCCCGGCGCGTAGCCGCCATCCTTGTCGCCAAATGGATCGGTGTTCCAAAAGGTCATCGCCTGCCCGCGCTTGAGGAGCGGACCGGTCTTCTCGCCGAACCCGTAGAAGCGCTCGGTCGCCGGGCTCGGGCGCGAGAGCGTCCAGCCTGACGCGCTCTCCCGATACGAGTCGGCCGGGTCTTCGAGGAGCAGCGCGCCGTCGCGGTTTGCGAGGGTGATCGGCCCCGCGCGATCGACCGAGAGGCGCAGCTCGGAGCTCTCGGCGACGAAGAGGTCGCCCTGCATCTGCTGCCTCAGCTCGACGGCGGGCCACGCACGCTCCACGACGGCGCGAGAGCGGTTCGCCCTCCGCGAATACTGCAGCCGCACGATGCCGGGCTCGAGAAAGCGGATGAAGCGCACGAGCCTGCCGTGCCGCGCGATGAGAGTTCCGTCGGGTTCCTGCTCGATCCAGGGAGCATGTCGGCTGCTCATCGTTGTCATTTCGGAGTCCTCCCTTCGGCCGGCACGCTACCGCGCGGCCAGGCGGCCGGGAATGGGCCGCGAGCAAGGCCCGGGCTTCGGAAACGCGAGCCAACGCCGGGAGCGACCGGGGCAAGGCTATTCCCGTTGGCGCCTACGCCCGGAGTGATCGGGGCGAGGCTTCTGCCGTTCACCCTGAGCGCAGCTCCCGACGCGCATGCGGCGGGAGCGGAGTCGAAGGGCGCTTCGATCTCGAGCAGCCCCTCGACTTCGGGGTGGCCGGGAGGGGTAGCAAGACCTCGCCGCCGGCGCGTCAACCCCTATCCGCAGACGCGGTTGCGGCCCTCGCGCTTGGCCCGATAAAGCTGCGTGTCGGCAGCCTTAATGAACGAGCTCGGCTCGGTCAGATCAGGCGCCATGTCGGCGACACCAACCGAGATCGTCACGGGAATGCGGCGCCCCTCGAACGTGAACGTGTGGTCGGCGACAATCCTCACCAGCTTTTCGGCGAAGACGCGCGACTTGTCCGGGCCGCTCTCCGGCAGGACGATGGCGAACTCCTCGCCTCCGTAGCGCGCGAAGCACTCCTCGCGCCGCACCCGCGACTTGATGACCGCGGCGAGCTCGCGAAGGATGTGGTCGCCGGCCAGATGCCCGTGCTCGTCGTTGATCTTCTTAAAGTGATCGATGTCGAACATGAGCAGCGACAGCGCCCGGCCGTAGCGATGGCAGCGGGCCATCTCGCGCTCGAGGAACTCGAGGAAGTAGCGCTTGTTGCTGATCTGGGTGAGACCATCGACGATGGTCATCCGGTAGATCTCTTCGTAGTAGAGCGCCTCGATGTTCCCGCCGTAGAGGAACTTGAAGATGGCTCCGCCGACCTTCACCAGGTCGCCCGAGCGCAGCACCGTCTCCTGCACCACCTCCTCGTCGTTGAGGTAGGTGCCGTTGGTCGAGCCCAGGTCAGCGAGGAAGACCTTGCCGTCGCGGTTGGAGAAGCGGCAGTGGCGCCGCGAGACGTTGTCCAGGTCGACGACGATGCTGTTGCCGAAGTCGCGGCCGACCGTCAGCTCCTTACCCTCGATCGGATAGCGCTTGCCGATGTCCGGACCGTAGATCTGCACCAGGCAGGCGTCGCTGGGCGCGGCGATCTTGGCGATGCCCGCGATCTTGGTGACGCGCGTCTCGGTGCCAACAAAGCCGTCGCTGTCGTCGAGCGAGGCGGTCAGGGGCCTAGGCTTTCCAGTTTTTTCGCTCATAGTCCGCGTCCGGGACGCTGAAGGAGACATAGCCCTGCCGTGGAATGCGCTCGACCTCCACACCCTGCCGCATCACTCGCACCGCCAGCGCAACTCGATCCCCACTGACGAACCCGAAGCCTTCGAAGGGCAAACCGAGCTCGAAGATATCATGGAAGCTCGCTCGCCCTAGTGGGTGCGTCACACCCTGGTCAATGTCGCTTGCCTGGCAACAAACCTGACGGGGGCGCGATTCCCCGAATGCCAGGGGAAGCTCGAACTCCCAGAGCTTCTCGCCGCTGGCGACCATCAGGCGGATCTGGTCGGCCAGCCGCAGCGTCTCGCCAGGCGAGCGCTGTGGGTCGAGCCGCACGAAGAAATTGCGCTCGTTGAACCCGAAGCGCAGCGCCGAGAAGACCCCGTCGCCACTGAACATCGCGCCCCGGTTGCCGTGCGGGAGGCAGACCCCCGAGCCCGTCCAGTCAAAGTAGCTCTTGATGCGCCCGTCGAGCCGCGGGTGGATGAAGCCCTGCGGCTCCTGCAGCGACAGGTTGGCCAGCGGGCCCGCCCGCCTCGAGATGGGCTCGTCGAGCCGCGACGGGACCGGATCGCCGAGCGCCCGCCAGCTCGCCTTGAGGAAGCCGCGGAAGAGCGAGTCGAACTCGGCGGCCGAGTCGGTGGCGAAGTCGTCGCCGTACCACCAGAACCAGTCGCTGCCCTCGGCCGGATAGATGGCCTCCTTGGCGGCGGCGACCCGCCCGGCCAGATCGGCAGGCCCGGCGCCCTCTCTGACCTGGGCCTCTTTCTCGGCGATGGCCGCCCTCGCCTGCCCGAGGAGCTGCCAGCCGGCGTTGTCCTCCGGCTGCCCGATCCAGATGCGGAAGCTCGCGTCGATCCACGAACCGGTATGCAACTCGTCGATGCACTCGACCGGCGCCTTCTCCTCCAGATAGCCGGACGGGGTCACCAGCTCGACTCCGCCCTCGCCGCCCGCGAGGCGCCGGTACAGCTCGCGCAGGAAGTCGCGGCCAGAGCTCGCGTAGTGCTCCCACGGGTTCTCGCCGTCGAGCGCGATGGTGACGAGCGGCACCTCGCCGCCACAGGCGCCGCGAGCGATCTCATCGAAGTGGCGAAAGAGGTCGTCGACCGCCTCTCGCGCCGGGTTCTTGGCGTAGGTGAAGCCGAGCAGATCGGAGAGCCCGCGGTCGCGGAAGATGATGGCAAGCTCGCGCTCGCCCGCCTGGACCCGATAGGGACGATAGAGCGTGCCGTTCGACCGCTCGCGGTGTGGCTTGGAGCGCAACAGAATCCCCTCGTCCGTCGCGCACCAGCGGCAGCCTTCCTGCGCGAGCAGCTCGACGACCTCGGGAGAGACGCTTCCCTCCGAAGGCCACATGCCGGCCGGGCGGATCTCGAGGCGCCGCTCGGCAAACTCAAAGGCGCGCCGAATCTGCTCGCGCGCGTCGGCAGGGTAGGCAAAGCGCGGCGGCAGGCTCGCCTGAGGCATCGCCCGGAGCGCGGAGTTGGTGTCGACGAGCAGGGGAAGGATCGGGTGGTAGAAGGGGGCGACGGTCAGCTCGGCCTTGCCGGCGTGCGCGAGCTCGCGGTAGGCGGGGAGAACCCTCGCGAGGACCCGGCACTGGGCCTCGACGAGCGCGACCTTGTCCTCCTCGGTGAAGTCCCTCCCCTTGGCCTTCAGCTCGGCGACGACCGGCTCCTCCTCTTCGGCGCTAAAGCCCATCCACGCGAGGTTGAAGAGCACCTGGAGGTCGCGCATCTCGTCGACGGAGAACTTCGCCGCGGCGGCGACGAGATCGACCGTCCGCAGGTCCCGACCGCGCTTGTGCAGCAGGTCCCAGTAGCGCGGCAGCGGCCGGACGTTCGACTCCCAGTCGATCATGAAGAAGTTGCGAAGGACGAACTCGCGCTCGCCCGCGCTCAGGTCGTCCGCGGGTCTGAGCGTCAAATCGAGGAAGCGATCCTTGGCCTCGCCGCGGACGTACTCCTCGAGCTGCCAGAGCAGCGAAGGGGCGAGGTTGAAGACTGCCCGGGCGCCCTCGAACTCGCCGAGGACTTTCGGCATGTCGTAGTACGCCCGAGTGCCATGCAGGCGCACCCAGGGCAGGATGTACTCGGCAGTTTCCGGATCCCGGTAAACCGGCTGATGCATGTGCCACAGCAGGCAGACTTGCAGGCGAGCCATGGGCGGGAGCCTAGACTGTCGGCCGGCGGGGGAGAAGCACGAAGAAGCCTCGGATCTCAGCGGCTCGTCTGGCCGCGTTTCGCCTCGGACCCGGCCCGCGAGGCAGCGCCCCGACCTCGAGCGATGCGCGCCCGCTCTGCGGCCAGGCGACCGCTCGAACACATGGGTTCGGCGTTCGGACGCTCGCGGCGCGGGAACCCAACGCCCCGGCCGGCAGAGTGCGGGCGAGCGCCCGATGCGCGAGCGCGTCCGGGGCACCTTCCAGCGAATAGGAGACGCCGTCCGCACTGTTCCACCTGCGGACGCAACCAGGTGCGCAGCCGCCGAGACGCGAGGCGACGAACGCGACTGGACTGAGGAGGTGGGGATTGCGGTTCGCTGCGTCGGATTTCGATACTGTCGAGGATCATGAAGCTACGCACGAGGTCGCGCTCAAGCGCCTGCTTGGCCGTCGCAAGTACGCCGCTCCGCCCCAGAACGACCTCGGTTTCCGGAGCTCCTACCGCATGCCCATCGTCGAACGGCGCGAGTTCTTCCTCCCGGATCTCGACCCCGTCCATGACGGACTGAAAGTCGCCCACCTGACCGACATCCACGTCGGTCGCTCGACGCCGGCGCGCCGGGTGCTCGACGCGGTCGCCAAGGCGAACCTCTTCTGTCCGGACCTCACCGTGCTCACCGGCGACTACCTGAGTCACCACGACCGCGGGCTCGGCCTGCTGCGCGAGCAGTTCTCGGGGTTGAAGGGCAACGTCGTCGCGGTCCTGGGCAACCACGACCACTGGGTAGACCCCGAAGGCGCCACCTCGGTCCTGCAGTCGTTCGGCTACGCGGTGCTTCGCAACCAGAACACGACGCTCTCGCTGCGCGGGGCGCCCTTCACCGTCGTGGGGATCGACGATCTGATCACCGAGAACCACGACGTGCCGGCCGCCTTCTCCGGGGCTCGCAAGGGCTCGCGGCTCGTCCTGGCGCACGCGCCGCGCACGGCCGAGCTGCTTCAGGGTTTCCGCGCCTCGCTCTGCCTCGCCGGCCACACGCACGGCGGCCACGTCAACCTGCCCGGGGTGACCGCGGCCATCATGCGGCGGCTGCGCGAGCACTACCTCGCAGGCCGCTTCCACGTCGAGAACACGCAGCTCTACGTCAGCCGCGGCATCGGCGGCGCGGTGATGCCCTTTCGCATCAACGCGCCCCCCGAGGTCACGCTCATCACGCTGCGATCAATCCGTCCCGACATGCGAAGGGTGGCTTGAGGGAGTTGTGAGCTCTGAGGTCTGAGTGGGGAGCTTGAGCGGCTCGCTGAGCCGCCGCGGTTGAAGAACGGCGCACCGCGCGACCGCCTCGATGGCGAGATACCGCCCCTCCCCTCCTCCGTCCCCGCGAGCAACGAAGCGAGAGTCCAGAACTCCTGACCTAGCCGCCGCTCAGGATGAAACACTTCAGGCTTCCAGGATGGCGTACCGCATGCGGAGCCTCGTCCCGGGGTAGATCGTCTCGGTCGCATTCAGTTCGTCGCACAGCGCGC
>JBMNNX010000140.1:0-16916 GCA_050942745.1 Myxococcales bacterium | reverse complement strand
TCGGCCTCCTTCTCGAGCTTGCGCCGCTCGAGCTCGCGGTCGGACTCGAGCCTGGCCTCTTCGAGCCCGCGCTCGGCCTGCAGCCTCGCCTGCTCGGCCTGCATCTGGGCCGCGAGCCGCTTCATCTGCCGCCGCCGACTCCGCCTGCGCCGCGGCGGCCTCGGCCTGCGCGCGAAGCTCGCGGAGCTGGGCCTCGGCGCGCGCCTGCGTCTCCTCGAGCTCGCGCTCGCGCGCCAGCTCGGCCTCGCGGGCCTTGAGCATGAGCTGGTTGCGGAAGGGCGCCTGCATGTTGGCGAAGACCGCCTCGCTGAGGACGACGACGTCTTGGATCTCGATGGTGTCGATGACCACGCCCCAGCCCCGGTCGGTGTTGTCGCTGGCGCGGCCGGCACCGGAGACCACCGGGGCGATCTCGGCCATCAGGAAAGCGGCGAGCGCCTCCTTGCGCCGCACCAGGCACTCCTCGACCGTGAGGTTGGCGACCAGGCGGCGCACCGCGCCGATGAACATGTCGCGCAGCGTCTCGGCGAGCTTCTGCTGAGCGCGCTCGGGGAAGCTGAAGTTGAGCATGCGCACCGTCAGCTCGGGCCGGGCCACGCGGTAGACCGCGAGCCCCTTGACCTGGACGCCGACCTTCTCCGAGGTCACCTGGTCGGCCTCGAAGTAGATGCGCTGGATGGTGGTGGGGATTATCGCCACCGAGTCCCAGGGCCACTTGAAGCAGCTCGCCCCCTGGCCGCTGGTGCGCCCGAGGATCTTCCCGCGGCGCATGTGGACGAGGTACTCGGAGGGCTTGGCGGTGACGAAGCCCCAGCGCTTGGTCTTCTCGGGGTCCTCTATCGGCTTGCCATTGCGCCAGCCGCTGTCCGGGCGGCCGCACGTCTCCTGGTGCACCGCACGAACCGCGGAGCGGACCACCTGGTCGGTCATCTCCTGCGTGATCTTCGTCGCCATTGCCTGCCTCCTTGCGATGGGCTCTTGGCCGTCCGCATCCCCACTGAGCAAGGCGCGCGCCTGAGGAAGACCCTCGTGTTTTCCAGGGTTTGGCAAGGGAGACGTCGGATTCGCCCCAGCCCGGCGAGGCCCTGCGCCACTTTGGACCGCGCCCTTCTGGCGCAGCGGATCAGTTGCGTTGAGAACGGGCTCGGCCGATAACCGCGAGGGCCGCCTTCCGGGGGACAAGCAACGACCATGTTCGGGATGTCGGGTACAGAGATCGCGATAGTCCTCGCCCTGGCCTTGCTGCTGCTCGGCCCGGCGAAGCTGCCTGGCCTGGCGCGATCGCTCGGCAAGGGGCTGCGCGAGTTTCGCCGCGCGACCGACGATCTGCGCTCGAGCGTCGAGATGGAGTTCTATCGGATGGACGCTCCAGCCTCGCCCCCGCCGCAGGCCGCCGAGGCGAAAGCCAACGCGCCGCTGGCCGAGCCGAGCCCCGAGTCGATGGCGCGCGGCGCCCCGTCGCCGGCGCCCGCGCTCGCGGAGCTTGCCGCGACGGCCGCCGAAGATCAGGCGCCCGCCGGGCCGGCGCCCACGCCGGACGAGGCCCCGCCCGCCGCGGCTCAGACAGGGAAGTAACAGCCTTTGGACGACCTCAAGCTCACCCTCACCGAGCATCTGACGGAGCTGCGCTCGCGCCTGCTGCGGGTGGTGCTGGCCGTGCTCGTCCTCGGCGGCCTGTCGCTCGGCTTTGCGCGCGAGCTCTTCGCACTGCTGATGCGGCCGGTGCTCGCCGCGCTGCCCGAGGAGAGCCGCTCGCTCATCTACACCTCGGGCATCGAGGAGCTGAACGTCCTGCTCAAGGTCGGCCTGTACGCCGGCCTGTTCCTGGCGACGCCGGTCGCGCTCTATCAGCTCTGGAAGTTCGTCGCCCCCGGGCTGCTCAAGAGCGAGCGCAGGTTCGTCGGGCCGTTCGTGTCGCTGGGGACGCTCTTCTTCGTGCTCGGCGCGGTCTTCTGCTACCTCGTCGTGCTGCCCCCGATGTTTCAGTTCCTGCTGACCCCGGGCAGCTCGGGCGCCTTGCGCGAGCGCATCGAGGTCGCCCGGGCGCACGGCGACGACGCGGCGCGGATGCTGGTGCTCGGCGACGACAGCCGCGCCCTCGAGCTGGCGCGCAGGGCCGACGACGCCCTCGGCCGCGGCGGCGAGGGCAAGGTCGGCGCGCCCTCGAAGCTCACCTCGAGCAGGGTCGAGCTCACCGAGCGCCTCTCGCGCTTCTCGCGGCTGCTCGACGCGGCCGTGTCGGCCAACGCGGGCAGCCGGCGACAGGAGCTCGTCCGCGCCATCGAGCTGCGCCATCAGGCGAGCGCCCTGCTCGCCGACGGCGCGATCCGCGAGGCGTCGCGAAAGCTCGAAGAGGCGGTCACCGCGCTCGCGGGCGCCCTGCCGACCGAGCCGGAGGCCCTCGGCGCGGTCTGGAGCGCCCAGCGCCGCCTCGCGGCCGCCAGCGTCGACCTCGGCCAGGAGGAGTGGACCCGCCCAATGCTCTCGATGCGCGAGCAGCTCTCGCTCGTGCTCGTCCTCGAGATAGCTTTCGGCGCGATCTTCGAGCTGCCGCTGATCATGGCGGTGCTCGCCCTGCTCGGCCTGCTGCGCTTCCGGTGGGTCTGGAGCTCGCAGCGCTACGCGCTGGTCGCCTGCGTCGCGCTCGCGGCGATAGTCACGCCGACCGGCGACGCGGTGAACCTGGCGATGATGGCGGTGCCGATGGCGGTCTGCTTCGAGCTCGGCGTGCTGCTCGTGTGGATCTTCGAGCGCCGGCGCGGCGGAGACGACGAGCCGGGCGCCGACTCCGAGACTATTGAGCCGGCGGCCTAGCGCCGGTCAGCGCCGCGGCTCTTCCCCTTCGACCTCGGCGGGCAAGAGGAGGACCTCGCCCGAGAGCAGCCTGCGCGCGTACTCGGCCATCTTGCTGTCCGGCTCGAGCATCCTCGCCGCCACGACGGCGTTCTCCGGGTCCACCACCCGCCCGGAGAGAGCGAAGAGAAGGGCGACGCGCATCGACAAGGTCGGGAACCTCTCGAGCACGCGGGCGAGCTGGCTGCAGGTCACGTAGCGGCCGCGCTCGGCTATCTCGCTCTGCGCGACGAGGTTCATCTGCGGCTCGCTCTTCCCCACGGCGCCAAGCTTGCCGAGCAGGGCCTCGAAGCTCGCCTTGTCCATCGGCAGCTCGCCGTCGCGGCGGTTCAGGCAGCCGGGGTCCTCCTTCGACCAGCAGACGTAGGCCGGCGCGCTTCCGGCGGCCAGCGCCGAGCTGCCCAGCGCGAGCCCCAGCAGGGCAACAAGAGGCGTCTTGGTCACGGCTTTCATCGAGTGCGGAGCCTGGGAGATTGGAGGTGCCTTCGTCAAGCCCGGCCAACGGCCCGAGACCCGCCGCCCGTCTGCCCGATTCCCGAGCCATCCCCCGGCTCCCGGCCCACTTGGGGCGGGTGTGGGCGCTTTGCTATCATCGGGTCTCTTCAACCGGGGCGATTGCGCCCCCATCGGACCAGAAGGGTCCGAGGGAGTCATGCATGGAGTTGAACGAAATCCTGCAGATAGCGCTGCGCGGTGGAGCCTCGGACATCCACCTCAAGGCCGGTCTGCCGCCAATGTTCCGCGTCGATGGGTCGCTGGTGCCCCTCAAGGACGCCCGCCGCCTGCCACCCGAGGAGATCGCGCGGATGGCGTTCAGCATCATGAATGACTACCAGAAGGAAAAGTTCAAGCAGACCAACGAGATAGACCTCGCCTACGGCGTGCCCGGCCTCGGGCGCTTTCGCGTCAACGTCTTCCAGCAGCGCGGCACCATCGGCGCGGTCCTGCGCGTCATCCCCTTCAAGATCCTCACCTGCGAGCAGCTCATGCTGCCCAAGGTGCTCGAGAAGATCGCCCTCTCCGAGCGCGGCCTCATCCTGGTGACCGGCACGACCGGCTCGGGCAAGTCGACCACGCTGGCGGCGATGATCGACCACATCAACTCGAACGAGACCTGCCACATCATGACGATCGAGGACCCGATCGAGTTCCTCATCCGCGACAAGCGGTCGATCGTCAACCAGCGCGAGGTGGGCGTCGACACGCTCAGCTTCGGCCAGGCGCTCAAAAGCGCGCTGCGGCAGGACCCGGACGTCATCCTCGTCGGCGAAATGCGCGACCTCGAGACCATCGAGACCGCGCTCACCGCGGCCGAGACGGGCCACCTGGTCATGTCCACGCTGCACACGCTGGACGCGACCGAGACGATCAACCGCATCATCTCGGTCTTCCCGCCCTACCAGCAGAAGCAGGTGCGCATGCAGCTCGGCGCCGTGCTCAAGGCGGTCATCAGCCAGCGCCTGGTGCCGCGGGCCGACGGGCGCGGCCGCGTCGCCGCGGTCGAGGTGCTGGTCGCCACCCAGCGCGTGCGCGAGATGATCGAGGACAAGGACCGCACCCGCGAGCTGCCCGACGCGATAGCCCAGGGTCACCAGACCTACGGCATGCAGACCTTCGATCAGTCGCTGATGTCGCTGCTGCAGCAGGGCCTCGTCTCGTACGAGGAGGCGCTGCGCCAGACCTCCAACCCCGACGACTTCGCGCTGCGCGTCTCGGGCATCAGCGGCACGAGCGACTCGACCTGGGACGACTTCGAGAAGCCCGCGGCGCCGATGCCTGCCCCCGGGCAGCGCTTCCCGACCACCCCGCCGACCGCGCCCCCGGTGCCTCCGCAGCGGTATCCCACCAATCCGGCCATGTCGCCGATTCCTCCGATGCCGCCCATGATGGGCCAGGTGCCGGGGCACTATCCGGGCGCCCCGGGCATGCCGCCGGCGCCGATGCCGCAGCCGGCGCGGCCGGCAGGCCCTCAGACGAGCCAGCCGGATCCGAACGACCCGGGCTTCGAGATCGAGCGGTTCTAGCGCGGGCGACCCGCCCGCCGGCTGCCGAGCAGATGAAGAGGGCTCCCGCCCCCGCGGGAGCCCTCTTTCTGTTCGGACGCGAGAGGCGCGCGGCTCGAGACTTTCACTTCTCGATGGTTGCCGGCTTACCCCGAACTTGCCTGTGGCCAGTCCCGACAGCGCCTGCTACCGCTTCGCCCCCTTCGATGAAGGAGCGAGCGACGGGGGCAAAGCCATGTTCGATTGCGACAAGTTCGTTGTGCTGGCCGGTCGTGCGGAAGGTGAGGAGCCGAGCGAGTGCTTCACCGCCGGCCTGCAGAGCATCCACGACGCCGAGGATCCGCTCCTCGCCGAGAGCGCGGAAGCCTCGAAGGTGATCGCGACGCTGGAGGCGCTCTTCCTCATGATCGCCGTCGAGGGGCGCGTCATGGAGGAGGAGGAGGACGCGGCGCGCTCGGTGCTCCACGCGATGGCGTCGGCGGAGCTGGACCCCGGAGAGATTGAGGAGCTGCTCGCCGCGTTCGCCGAGAGGCTCGAGGCCGAAGGCTTTGGCGCCCGGCTGGAGGCGGTGGGCCGGCTGCTACGCGAGGACCCCGAGCTCGCCGAGGCGACCTTCCGCCTGTGCGCCGCGGTCGTGGCGGCCGACGGCCGCGAGGCGGACGAGGACAACGAGACGCTCAACGCGCTGATCGATGAGCTCCACCTCGACGACGACCTGGCCGACCAGATCCTCGGCGAGGTGAGAATGCGCCTTTCGTCCGCGGCTTAGGAGGCGTCCGCGCGGCTGGGAGGGCTTCCACGGGCCAGCGAGCCCGCCAGGTCGGGTGGCGGGTTCTGTGGCAAATGCGATAAGGAGTCTGCCGTGAAATAGAACGCAACGAGGAGGCCAACATGGCGGCCAGGACCATCGACTTCGAACGGCCCTTTAACTACGTGTTCAAGGACCCGGGCTGGGTTCAGAAGGTCTTGCTTGGCGGGCTTTTCCACCTTCTGTCCGTCGTCCTGGTCGGGGCGTTCGTCTCGCTGGGCTACCAGAAGAAGCTCTTCCTCGCCCTCGTGGACGACGAGAACGCGCCGCTGCCGGAGTTCGACGTCGGCAAGGACCTCGCCGAGGGCGTCCCGATCTTCGGCATCCCCGTCGTCTACTGCCTCGCCAGCGTCCTGATGGCGCTCATCCCCTGCGTCGGCACCTGCGTCTCGATGCTGATGGGCCTGGCTGCGATGATTGTCGTGCCCGCCTCGCTGACCCGCTACTTCGTCACCAACCGCTTCTCGGCGGCCTTCGAGCTCGACCAGGTCTTCGCCTACATCAAGCAGAACCTGTCCAACCTCGCTCTCTACGTGGCGATGACCCTCATCGTCGGCGTGCTCTCGTCGATCGGGACCCTCGCCTGCATCGTCGGGGCCTTCTTCGTGAGCTTCTGGGGCGCCCTGGTGACGACGCGCGCGCTCGCCGAGACCTACCGGCTCTCGATGGAGCAACCGGCACAGCCGAGCGAGCCTCCCGCCGAGCCCGCCTCGTACTGAGCGGCGGTCGGCTGCGCTCCCAGTCCTTGCGGCGCGAGGCGGTCCTGCCCGCGCCCCCCGCTTCGGACGGGCGGGAAGCGCGCGCCGCCCGGGCGCTGGGGACAGGACGCCCGTGTCGAGGCGAGGCTGTCCCTACGCCCGGCGAAACGGGCAGGCCGGGGCTTCTTCGACGCGCTCGGCGAGCGCCTCCCTCGCCAGCTCTACGAGCCCGAAGATATTGGCGATTTGACCGCTTCGCCCCCGGAGGGTAACTTCCTGCGCGCCATGATTTCCAAGCTCCCGATGCTCCTGGCGGCCTTCGCGCTGCTCGCCGGCTGTGCCTCGCTCGACTCGACGGGCGAGCCGTCCTACGCCGACGACTCCGAGCTCAACTTCAGCCGAGGCCAGAAGGCCCTCGATGACGGTCGCTACCTCGAAGCGCTCAAGTATTTCGAGCACGTCCGCTACAAGTTCCCCTACTCGAGCCACGCCGCCCTCGCCGACCTGGCGATTGGCGACACCTACTTCAGCCAGGAGAAGTACATCGAGGCCGTCGACGCCTACCGCAACTTCCTCAAGCTGCGCCCCAACCACCCGAAGGCCGACTACGCCGAGTTCCGCGTAGCGCTCTCGTACTACAAGGACATCCCATCGGACTTCTTCATCTTTCCGCCCTCCTCCGAGAAGGATCAGACCGCCGTGCGCAAGGCGCTCGACGCCTTCGGCGAGTTCGTCGAGCGCCACCCGAGCTCGGAGCACGCCGCGGAGGCGAAGCGCCTGTACGACGACGTGCGGCTGCGGCTGGCGCGCCACGAGCTCTACGTCGCCGACTTCTACATCCGCCGCGAGCGCTGGCGCGCGGCGGTCGGCCGGCTCGACTACCTGCTCGAGAAGTACCCGGGGACCGCGCTGGAGGGCGAGGCGCTCTTCAAGCTGGGCAGCGCGCACCTGAAGCTCGGCGAGAAGGAGAAAGCACGCGAGACCCTCGAGCGCCTCGTCCGCGAGCTGCCGAACGACCCCTACCGCGCCGACGCGCAGAGCCTGCTCGCGAGCCTGACGTGAGCCGCCGGGCGGCGCTCCTCGGACTGCTGCTGGCCTCCTGCGGGGCCTGCGAGCAGCTCGCCGGCCCGGAGGCGCAGATAGCCCGCACCCTCGCCCTCCTCGGCGAGAGCGGCGCCCGCTTCGAGGTCCCGGGCGGCGAGGTCGAGCTCGTCAAGGCCCGCTTCGACCGCGTCCTCGTCAAGCCGGAGGAGGGGCAGTTCGTCGCCGTCGCCACGGTCGACGCCGAAGCGCGGCTCGCCGGGGCCCGCGTCAGCTACCTCGGGCGCGAGCGCATCGGCTTCGAGCAGGTGGACGGCCAGTGGCGCCCGGCCGGCGCGGCGCTGCCCGGCCTGCAGGAGATCCTCTCGGTGATGCTGCGGCGCGCCGAGGCCGCCGAGCGCGGCGACGCGGCGGCGCTGGGCGCGCTGGTCGCGCAGCGTTGGAGCGATTCGGACCTGGCGCGCGAGGAGCTCATGCGGCGCCTCGAGCAGCTCGCCCCGGCGCCCGCCGGCAGGGCGGAGGCGTGGTACGTGCGAAACGAGCGCGGCGACGCCGAGGTCCTCGAGGAGCGGCGCGGGCCCGGCGGCGAGCTGATTCGCCGGCGGTTCAAGCTCGTGCGCGAGGGCCCGCACCTTCGCATCTCCGAGGGATTGAGGTAGGTTCCTGCGACACACCTGCCGCCCAGCCGCCCGCTCGGGCGCGAGAGCGAGGCCACGTATGGACGAATTCGTCAGGGAGCTGCTCAACCTCGGTCGCAGCTACTTTCAGCGCAAGCAGTACCAGCGCGCCGAAAAGTACCTCTCGAAGGTCGTCGAGCAGAACCACTCGTTCGCCGACGTCTACAACATGCTCGGCGTCATCTACCACGACCAGGGCCAGTTCGCCCGAGCCGAGCGCGCGTTCGAGGCCGCGCTCAAGATCAACCCCGCCTACACCGAAGCCGCCCTCAACCTCGCCATCATCTACAACGACATGGGCAAGTACCAGGAGGCCCGCGAGGTCTACCAGGCGGCCGTCACGCGGGGACGCAGCCAGCCGGGCGAGCTCGACCACTTCGTCAAAGGCAAGATCGCCAACATGTACGCCGAGATCGGCGACGTGTTCCTGTCGAGCGGGCACTTCGACGCGGCGATCGCCGAGTATCGGCGCGCCCTCGAGCTCGGGCCGACCTTCGTCGACCTGCGCACCAAGCTCGCCGGGGCGCTGCGCGACAAGGGCGACAAAGAAGGCGCGCTTCGCGAGCTGCGGCGCGTGGTCGAAGACGCGCCCCACTACCTGCCGGCCCGCTCGCAGCTCGGCATCGTGCTCTACAGCCTCGGGCGAATCGAAGAGGCGATAGGCGAATGGGAAGAGGTGCTTCGCCGCAACCCGGGGAACAAGACGGCCGAGATGTACCTCTCCCTCGTCCGCGGCTCGCAGTCCTAGACACCTGTTTGCCCGCCCCCCGGCACTGTAGGTAGGATTCGGACACACCGAACGTAAGAGCGAGGTCGGCGATGTACGCCTTGAAATTCATCTCGGGCAAGTACCAGGGCGGCGAGTTTCCGGTGAAGCCGGGCAAGCAAATCGTGGTCGGGCGCTCCTCGGACCTCGACATGGTGCTCGTCGAGGACATGGTCAGCCGCAAGCACGCCAAGATCACCTGCACCGACGGCAAGATCATCATCGAGGACCTCGGCTCGACCAACGGCACCTTCGTCAACGGCGAGAAGATCAAGCAGGCCCGGCTCAAGGAAGGCGACCGCGTCCTCATCGGCACCTCCATCCTCAAGCTGGTCGCGCAGGGCAACTCGCCGCAGATGGACGACCAGCAGGTCAAGAAGAGGCTCGAGGAGGCCGCCGCGGCCGCGCGCCAGACCCGCTCCTCCTCGATGACCGGCAAGATCGAGGAGGTCCCGCTCCCCGACCTGCTGCAGCTCTTCGGCACCTCGAAGAAGAACGGCGTGCTCTTCATCAAGGACAAGCACGAGGGCCGCATCTACCTGCGCCAGGGCCGCATCTACTACGCGTCCATCGACGACAACCACGACATCGGCCCGCTCAAGAGCTTCTACCGCATCATCCGCTGGGAGGTCGGCGACTTCGAGCTCCTGCCGCCCGATCCCCAGGACTTCATGATCGAGCTCGAGGAGCCGACCGAGGCCCTGCTGATGGAGGGGCTGCGTCAGCTCGACGAGCTGCGCCGCATCGCCAAGGAGCTGCCGGACCCCGACGCGCGGCTGACGCTGGCGATGCCGCTCAACGCGCCGCTGCGCGATCTGAGCCCCGAGCAGCTCGACATGCTGCAGCTCGTCTACAACACGGGCACGATGCAGGCGGTCATCGACAAGGCCGACGGCTCGGACCTCGAGGCGAGCCAGCTCCTGCTCGAGCTGCTGAAGAAGGAGTACATCCAGATCGCCTAGCCGGCCGCCTTTCGAAACCGCGAGGCCGCGTCCCGGGCGTGGGGCGCGGCCTCGACTTTTTCGGGGACGAGCCCGCGCGCGCCGCACGCCGCCTATCGCTGCTCGAGCGGCAGCCGCAGGACGAACTTCGCGCCCCGCCCCGGAGGCGAGTCGAGCTCGAGCTCGCCGCGGTGAGCCTCGACGGTGCGCTTGACGACCGCCAGCCCGAGCCCGGTGCCCGAGGCCTTGGTCGTGAAGAACGGCTGGAAGATGCGGCCGGCGAGGTCCGGCGAAATCCCGGCGCCGGTGTCCGAGACCTCGATACGGGCGACCTTGCGCCCCTCGCGCCCCTCGGTCGAGGCGGCGACGGTCACCGTGCCGCCCTTGGGCATGGCCTGGATGGCGTTGATGATCAGGTTCAACAGCGCCTGCCGCAGCATGTGAGCGTCGACCGGCGCGCGCAGCGACGGCTCGAGCGCCTTGATCTCTATCCGCACGCGCGCCGGCTCGGCGAGCGGCGCCGCGGCTTCGGCGGCCGCCCGCATCACCTCGACCAGCGGCTCGAGCTGCAGTGCCGGATCGGTGGGCCGCGCGAAGTCGAGCAGCTCGCCGACGATGCGGTTGAGCCGGTCGGCCTCCTCGCCCACGATGTCGAGCAGCATCGCCGCGTCGCCGCTCGGGTGCAGCACGCGGCGCAGCGAGCCGAGCGAGTTGAAGATGACGCCCAGGGGGTTGCGCACCTCGTGGGCGACCACGGCCGACAGCTCGCCGAGCGCCGCGAGCCTCTCGCGCTTGACGAGCTCTTCCTGGGCCCGGGCGAGCTGGTCGTAGCTGTGCTTGAGGTCCTCGTAGAGCCGCGCGTTCGCCACCGAGACGGCGACCTGGCGCGCCACGGCCATCGCGCGGTCGATCTGGGCGTCGCTCCAGGCACGCGGCGAGCGCGTGTCGCCGATGAGCACCGCGCCGATGGGCTCGCCGCGCACGAGCAGCGGCAGCGCGAGCACGCTCTTTTGCGAATAGCCCTCGATGAGCTCGCGGCGCACCAGGTCCGACCCGGTCGTGTCGGCGATGCGCACCGGCGCGCGGGTTCTGACCGCCAGGGCCACGGCGCAGCTCGCGTCGACCGAGACGCGCATGGTCCGGAAGCGATCCCGGTGCTCGGAGGCCGAGGTGGCGACGCCTCTCAGAACCCGCTTGCCGGGCTCCTGCAGGAAGATGAAGGCGTGCGTCGCCTCGGCCATGCGCGCCATGCTGCCGGCCGAGGACTCGAGGATGAGCTCGAGGTCGAGCGAGGCGGTGATCACCCGCCCGATCTCGAGGAAGAGCTGCAGCTCCTCGACCCGCTTGCGCTCCTGCTCGAAGAGCCTCGCCCTCTCGATGGCCAGCGAGATCTGCGCGGCGCTGCTCTCGAGCAGGCCTATCTCCTCGTCGACGAAGGCGCGATCGGCGCGGCGCAGCACGCAGAGGGTGCCGATGAGGCGGTCGCTGGCAACCAGCGGCACCGCGACCGCGTGCGTGATCCCGCGGCCGCGCGCGAGCTCGGCGCCGCTCTCGGGCCACGAGGAGAGATCGACCACCTGCGTGCGCCGCTCGACGGCCGCTCGCCCGCAAAGCATCTGGCGATCGAGCGGGATGACGGCGGCCTGGTCCCAGCTTCCGCCCTCGCCCCGCTCGCCCGCAAGCCGCAGGCAGTTGCCCTCGAGCAGGTGCAGGGCGACGGCCTCGACCGGGATCGCGTCGGAGATCTTGTCGAGCACCCGCTCGACGAGCGGGGCGACCTCGAGCGCCTCGGCGCCCATGCGGCTGAGGCCAAAGAGCACGGTGAGCAGCTTGACGCGGCGGTTCGTGTCCGCGTACAGGCGCGCGTTCTCCACCTGGATGGCGACCTGCCCGCTGAGCTGCGAGGCGAAGCGCAGCTCGTCCTCGGTAAAGGGCTCGGGCCTGCAACGCGCGAGGTTGAGCGTGCCGGCGAGCCGCCCCTTGATGTGCAGCGGCACGACCGCCATCTCGCGAATCCCCTCGGCGGCCAGCTCCCGCGAAAAGTCGGCGAGCAGCGGGCTTGAGCCGAGCGCGGTCGACTCGAGGGTGAGGGCGGCGCGGCCGATGGGCGAGCTGATGGGCAAGACGCTGTACTTGGTGCGCAGGGCGCCGATGCCGCCGTGGTCGGCGGCGAGGACGAACTGGGCGCGGTTGCCGTCGAGCAGGTAGAGCGCCCCCGCGTCGCTCTGCACGGCCCCGCAGGCGATGCGCAGCAGCTCGGGCAACAGCAGCTCGAAGTCCGTCTCGCTGCCCGCCTCGGCGAGCTCCTGGATGGCGACGAGCTCGCGGTTCTTGCGCTCGAGCTCGGCGATGGTCGAGGTCACCTCGAGCGCCGATGCGACCTTCGAGGCGAACAGGCCGACGGCCGCCGCGTCGCTCGCGGTCAAGGTCGCCGAGGCGATGTCGAGAAACCCCCAGGGCTCGCCGTGGACGAACAGCGGGCAGAGAACCCCCCTCTGCCAGCCCGCGCGCAGGATCTGCTCCTCGGCCCGCGCCGCGTCGGGCGACCCGCTGCGCCGCACGAGGCCGACGAGCGCCTCGGTGATCGCGTCGTGGAAGACGTCGCGCTTCTCGGCCAGCGCGCGCGAGCTCATCGGCAGGCTCGCCAGGGAGAAGCGCCAAGAGCGCCAGGGGAGGCCGAAGAGCGACTCGAGCGCGCGGAGGATCCGCTCGTCGGAGTTGAGGTGCTCGACGGCGAGCTCGTCGGGACCTGACAGCCGCAGGGCCGCCAGGTTCATCCCCAGGCCGCGCAGCCCCTCGCCGGCCGCCCACAGGACCTCGCGCGGCGTGCGCGCCCGCTGCACCTGGAGGGCGACCGAAGAGAGCGCCGCGAGCAAGGCGCTGTCCTTCCCCCGGCCGGCAACCCCGCGCACGAGCACGACCAGCTCGCGCTCGCCGAGCGCCTTGGGCCCGAGCTCGACCCGCACGTCCGAGCCGTCGGCGCGCCGCAGCGTCGTCTCGTAGCTCGGCGGCACCGCCTTGTCCCCGCCCACGCGCGCCCAGTAGCGCGCCTCGACCGCGGCGCGCTCGTCCGGATGGATCAACTCGACGAACGAGGTGCCGAGCAGCCACTCTTCGGTCGCCTGGAGCAGCTCGAGGAGGGCAGGGTTGGCGTAGTCGATCCGCTCGTTGGTCAGGTGAGCGATCCCCACGGGAAGGGCCGAGAGCAGGCGCATGAGGTCAACAGACTCAACGCGCTCGGCGGCTGTCGGCATTTCTTCTCCCGAGATTCGAGCAGACGAATGGGCGCTCTTTTACCAGCTTGCTTGCCAAAGGCGCGAGCGCTCGCGGCGTGGCCGGCGTTTGCCGGCCGGCGCTTGCGCGCCCGGCGCCTCTTGGGCACCCTGTGCCGCTTCTTCGAGAACGCGGCCCGACGGGGCCGCTCTCCCTTGTTCATTCGCCATGAGCCTCGTGTCCGCCAGCCGCCTCTCGCTCTCGTTCGGCCCCAAGGTGCTGCTCGAGGAGGCGAGCTTCTCCATCAACGCCCGCGACCGGATTGGCCTGATCGGCGCCAACGGCACGGGCAAGTCGACGCTGCTCAAGATCCTCGCCGGGCAGCTCGCGCCCGACGACGGCGCGGTCGCCTACAGCAAGGGCGTGCGCGCCGGCTACCTGCCGCAGGACATCCTCGAGCTGCCGCCCGGGGCGCTCATCGACACCGTGATGTCGGCCGTGCCCGCTCGCGACCGGCTCACCGAGCGGCTGCGCTCGCTCGAGGCCGCGCTCGGTGCGGCGGCCGACGACGAGGAGCGCCTCGACCTCGCCGCCCAGCTCGCTGACTTGCACGAGGAGCTCAACGCCTTCGAGGAGCGCTACGGGCGCCATCAGGCCGAGCGCATCCTCGCCGGCCTCGGGTTCGAGAAGAAGGACTTCGACCGGCCCGTGCAGCAGCTCTCCGGCGGCTGGAAGATGCGCGCCGCGCTCGCCGGCCTCTTGCTGATGGGCCCCGAGCTGCTGCTGCTCGACGAGCCGACCAACCACCTGGACGTCCCCTCGCTCGTCTGGTTCGACGACTTCCTGCGCCGCAGCGGCAAGGCGCTGCTCGTCGTCAGCCACGATCGCGACTTCCTCAACCGGCAGATCGACCGGCTCCTGTCGTTCGAGATGGAGGGGCTGCGCGGCTACAGCGGCAACTACGACGACTACAAGCGCCAGCGCGCCGCCGAGGAGGAGGAGCTCGCGGGCCGCGCGCGCCGGCAGGCGGCCGAGCGCGCGCAGATGGAGGAGTTCATCGAGCGCTTCCGCGCCAAGGCGACCAAGGCGCGCCAGGTGCAAAGCCGCATCAAGATGCTCGAGAAGCAGGAGGTCATCCGCGTCCTCGAGAAGCGCTCGACGATCCGCTTCCAGTTCCCCGAGGTGGCGCGCTCGGGTCACGAGGTGCTGCGCTATCGCGGCGTGAGCAAGGCCTTCGGCGAGAAGCGCATCTACGAGGGGCTCGAGCAGACGGTCTACCGCGGCGAGCGCATCGCGATCATCGGCGCCAACGGCGCGGGCAAGACGACGCTGCTCAAGCTGACCGCCGGCGAGCTTGCGCTCGACCAGGGCAGCATCGAGACGGGTCACAACGTCGAGCTCGCCTACTACGCCCAGCACCACACCGACCTGCTCGACCCGGCCAAGACCATCCTCGAGGAGATCTGGTCGATGGTGCCCGAGCGGCCCCAGACCTGGGTGCGCTCGGTGCTCGGCGCCTTCCTCTTCTCCGGCGACGACGTCGACAAGCGAATTGGCGTGCTCTCGGGCGGCGAGAAGGCACGCGTCGCGCTGGCGCGGCTGCTCGTGCTGCCTTCGAACCTGCTGTTGATGGACGAGCCGACCAACCACCTCGACATCGACTCGACCGAGAAGCTCATCGACGCGCTCGAGGGCTACGGCGGCACGCTGCTCTTCGTCTCGCACAACCGCCGGTTCATCGATCGGTTGGCGACGCGGGTCTGGGACGTGCGCGCGGGCAAGATCGTGGACTGGCCCGGCAACCTGAGCGACTACCTCTACCACCTCGCCCAGACCGGCGACGGGCAACGGGCGGCCCAAGGTTTGGCCGGGCCCAAGCGCGAGACCGAGAAGGACCGCAGGCGCCGCGAGGCCGAAGAGCGCAACGCGCTCAACGCGCGCCTGAGGCCCTTCCGCGAGGCGGTCGCCCGGTGCGAGGCGCGCATCGCCGAGATCGAAGCGCAGCAGCGCGAGATAGAGCCGCAGCTCGCCGACCCGGCGATCTACGGGGACTTCGCGCGCGCGCGTCCGCTGATGGAGACCTACGAGAAGAACAAGGTCGAGCTCGAGGGGCTGCTCACGCAGTGGGCCGAGGCCCAGGAACGACTCGAGAAGGCGACCGAGGCCTGACCAAGGCTCGGCGCGCGGCCCTTCGGCGGATCGAGTGGCGGCCGCGGGAGCATCTCCGAGGTCTGAGGGTCGGCATGCCCACCGAAGGGCAGATCGCGCGCGTGCCGAGGCGTTTCGTTCCGGCCGATTCACGCCACGACGCTTGGTGCGACAGCGGCTCGGAGCAGCGGAGAAAGACCGCCGCTCGCACCTCAGGCACGCCAAGGTGCCCTCCCGACGCTCCCAGCGAGCCTCGCCTCCGCCGGCGGCTCGATCGTCGCTGGAGGACTGCGAAACCGCCCATCGAGCGGGCTGAAGTAGGAAGAAAGTTGACTCTCGGGAGCAACCAAAGCTCAAAGTCCGCCCATGCGCATTCCTTCCCGTCGCTTCCTCCTTTGCGCCATCGCCGCCACACTCGTGACGGGTGCTCGCACGCACAGCCTGCCGCGACCGAGCCCACAGTGCTCGCCGAGGTGCCACCGCCGCCGTCCGAGCGCTCATCCGCAGAAGGCTTGATGCTGCGCGGTCAGCCGATCCCTGAGCACGCGCTCACTCCGCGGCTCGAGGATTTCGACGTCCCCGCCGGCGTCGTGGTGCTGCACTACTACGAAGCCGGAGGCTGGGGCATCAAGTGGGGAAAGAGCTACCTGCTGACCGCTCCCTACTTCACGAACCACAGCGTCCAGCGCCTCCTCGCCTCGCAGGTCTCGTCCCTCGTCGAGATCGCCCCGGACGAGGCCGCGGTCCGCGCCGGATTCGCGGGGACGCCGGTCGGCGAGACGACCGCCATACTCATCGCCCATGGCCACGTCGACCACGTCGCCGACGTGCCGGGCTTCTTCGCCCAAGGCCTGATCACCGGCAAGCTCGCGCTGATAGCAGATCGCTCGACCGCCAACATGCTCGCGGCGATGGCCTTTCGCTTTGGCTGCGTGGCGCCGATAGACTACGGCAGCGACGGCGAGACGGAGCAGTGCCCGCTCGCCAACATTCGCATCACGCCGGCCCACCACGGCCACGCCCCGCACCTCAACGTCGCCGGCCTCGACGTGGCGGCCTATGGCGGCTACGTCAAGGAGCCGCAGGCGACGCTGCCCAGCTCCGCCGACGACTACAAGCTGGGAAACACCTGGGCCTTTCTCATCGACCTGCTCGACGAGCGCGGTGAGATCGCCTTCCGCATCCACTACACCGACGCGGCGGCCTCGCCTCCCCACGGCTTCTTCTCCAAGGAGAAGATCGCCGAGCGCGACGTCGACCTGCACATCTCCTGTGTCCCGGGGTTCGAGGAGACCGACGACTATCCCGGTCCCATCTTGCGGCACCACAAGGTGCGCTACGTCATGGGCGGACACTGGGAGGACTTCCTGCAGCCCCGCTCGAACCCGCTCGAGCCGCTGCGCGTGGTGCTCGACGAGGCGGCCCTCGAGCGCTTCGTCGACATCGTCGAGCGCGAGCTGCCGGAAGGGCGCGGGGGCGCGCCGATCAACAAATTCGAGGGCGACTGCGCCCCCAACCGCTGCGGCCCGCGCGGCGCAGCCTGGACCCTGCCGGTCCCCGGCGAGACCTTCCACTTCTCCACCATCCCCTTCGCTGCACCCGTGGCGAGCCCCCCAAAGCGCTGACAGTGCACCAAAGCGCGTTGTGTCTGCGAACGCGGGGTTGCCTGTCACCCCGGGCGTAGCCTCCCGCGGAACGCGGGAGGCGAAGTCGAGGGGCCGCAACGAAATCGACAGGGCCTTCGACTCCGCTGCCGACGCAAGCGTCG
>JBMNNX010000139.1:0-16987 GCA_050942745.1 Myxococcales bacterium | reverse complement strand
GCAACGGCATCTCGCTGATCATCGTCGCGGGCATCGTCGCCAACCTGCCCGACGCCGTGACGCAGACCTTCCTGCAGTTCCGCAGCGGCAATCAGGAGTTCAACGAGACGAAGCTGCTCGTGCTCGGCGTGCTGATGGTGGCGGTGATCGCGATCATCATCTTCTTCGAGCGCGGCCAGCGGCGCATCCCGGTCCAGTACGCCAAGCGGGTCGTCGGGCGGAAGATCTACGGCGGGCAGTCGACTCACCTGCCGCTCAAGGTCAACAGCTCCGGCGTCATCCCGCCCATCTTCGCGTCGTCGATCCTCATGTTCCCGGCGACCCTCGGCTCGTGGATTCCTCCGCTGCAGAAGCTGGCGGACATCATCCAGGGCGGCGGCTGGGTCTACAACTCGCTCTACGTCGCGCTGATCATCTTCTTCGCCTACTTCTACACCGCGGTGACCTTCAACCCGGTCGACGTCGCCGACAACATGAAGAAGCACGGCGGCTACATCCCCGGCATTCGCCCGGGCAAGAAGACGGCCGAGTACATCGACAAGGTGCTCACGCGCATCACCTTCGGCGGCGCGGTCTACCTGGCGGCGGTCTGCGTGTTGCCGACCATCGTGATGGCCTACTTCAGCGTTCCGTTCTACTTCGGCGGCACGAGCCTGCTCATCGTCGTCGGCGTCGCGCTCGACACGGTCCAGCAGATTGAAGGGCACCTCATCACCCGCAACTACGAAGGCTTCACCGGCGCGCGCGGGCCGCGCATCCGCGGGCGCAGCCGCATCGCGGCCTGAGGCGTCAACGCCAAGAGAAGCGACGAAGTGACCGGGCTAGCGCCCTGCCGGCCGACCGACCGGCAGGGCGCAGTCGCAGCAGCGCCTTCAAGACCTACGGGGGAGGGAGCAGAGCATGAACCTCATCTTGTTGGGCCCGCCGGGAGCCGGGAAAGGCACCCAGGCCAAGAGGCTTGTCGCCGATCACCAGATCCCTCAAATCTCGACGGGCGACATCCTCCGCGAGGCCGCACGCCAGGGGACTGAGCTCGGCAAGAAGGCCAAGCCGCTGATGGACGCCGGGGCGCTCGTCCCCGACGAGATCGTCATCGGCGTCATCGAGGAGCGGCTCCAGGCGCCCGACGCGCAGAAGGGCTTCATCCTGGACGGCTTCCCCCGCACCGTCCCGCAGGCCGAGGAGCTCGAGAAGATGCTCGCCGCCTCGGGCAAGCGCATCGACAAGGTGCTCTCCATCGAAGTGCCCGAGGAGAAGATCGTCGAGCGCATCAGCGGCCGGCGAAGCTGCCCGAAGGACGGGTCGGTCTACCACGTCATCCACAGCCCGCCGCAGCGGGCGGGCTACTGCGACCTCTGCGGGACGGGGCTTATCCAGCGCGACGACGACAAGCCGGAGCGCGTGGTCGAGAGGAACAAGCAGTACTGGCAGAAGACCGCGCCGCTGATCGACTTCTATCGGCAAAAGGGCCTGCTCGTCGCCATCAGCGGAGTAGGGAGCGCCGAAGGGGTCTACAGCCAGATCGAGAAGGCGCTCGAGGGCCTCGCCTAGCGGCGGGCGCCGGAGTTTAGGCCGGGGCTCGGGTGTTGAACTCGAGCCCCGCGTGTCGGCAAGGCGCTCTCAGGCGCCTCTGCAGCGGCCCTGCGAGCGAGCGGCTCCCGGGGCACTTGCCAAGCGCGAAAGAAACTGTTATACGCCCGCGGTTTCCTGAGGGGCCGGCGGGCGAGAACGCGAGAGACCATGCCCAAGGACGATGCGATTGAGGTGGAGGGAACGGTGATTGAGCCGCTTCCCAACGCCATGTTCAGGGTGGAGTTGGTGAACGGGCACAAGGTGCTCGCGCACATCAGTGGCAAGATGCGCATGCATTTCATCCGCATCCTGCCTGGCGACAAGGTGAAGGTGGAGCTGTCGCCCTACGACTTGACTCGTGGGCGCATTACCTACCGCGCCAAGTAGTTGAGCGGCCTTTGGGTCCGTCGGCTTCTGCCTGGCGAGGTTTCTGGTGGCTTTACAAATGCGCGCTTGCAGACGGGCGCGCGGAGCGCAGGGGTCATGAAGGTCAGAGCATCTGTCAAGAAGGTTTGCGAGAAGTGCAAGGTCATCCGCCGCCGCGGGATCGTGCGGGTTATCTGCAAGGCCAATCCTCGCCACAAGCAGAGGCAGGGCTAACGGGAAGGCCGCGCTACGGCCGTCCAGGATCACCTTTCCGAAGGAGTTGAGAAGCCATGGCACGTATCAGCGGCGTCGACCTGCCGCGTGACAAGCACATCGAGATTGCTCTGACCTACGTCTACGGGATCGGGCGGGCCACCGCCAAGAAGATCTGCGAGGCCGCGCAGGTCGCGGGCAACACCCGCACCAGCGCGCTGACCGAGGACGAGCTGCGCCGCCTCCGCGAAGTCATCGACGCCACCTACAAGGTCGAGGGCGACCTGCGGCGCGAAATCTCGATGAACGTCAAGCGCCTGATGGACCTTGGCTGCTATCGCGGGCTGCGCCACCGCCGTGGCCTGCCGGTGCGCGGACAGCGCACACACACCAATGCGCGGACCCGCAAGGGGCCGAAGCGCGGCATCATCCGCAAGCCTGCCGCGGCCAGGTAGGCGAGGTCAGGAAAGTCAAGGATTTGGGTGCCGCACGCGCGCACCCCAGACCAATCGCACGGGATGGCCCGCGCGAGAACACATGAGGCATCACGATGGCTGACGAGAAGAATCCCGTGGCCCCCGCTGTGGCTGCAAAGCCCACAGAGCCGGGTCCGAGCATTCCCAACCTCGATGCCGCCCCGACGATCACGCCGTCGGCGGTGACGCCGAAGAAGGGCAAGAAGAAGTCCAAGAAGAACATCCTCAACGGCGTGGTGCACATCCAGAGCACCTTCAACAACACGCTGATCACCATCTCGGACGTCTCGGGCAACGTCATCTCCTGGTCGTCGGCGGGCGCGCGCGGCTTTCGCGGCTCGCGAAAGTCGACCCCGTTCGCCGCGCAGGTGGCCGCCGGTGATGCCGCCGCCAAGGCGATGGAGCACGGTCTGCGCAACGTGACGGTGTTCGTCAAGGGCCCGGGCGCCGGGCGTGAGTCGGCGCTGCGCGCGCTGTCGGCCGCTGGCCTCAAGATCACGCTGATTCGCGACGTCACCCCCATCCCGCACAACGGCTGCCGGCCGCCCAAGCGGCGCCGGGTCTAGTCAACTGCTCTTCGCCGCCCGGCCCGTCGCCGGGCGGCTAGACCATCTTCGTCAAGGAGTGAAGTCTTGGCTCGTTACATCGAAAGCGCCTGCCGTCTTTGCCGGCGCGAGAACTTGAAGATGTACCTCAAGGGCGACCGTTGCTACACGGACAAGTGCGCGATCGAGCGGCGGCCCTATCCTCCCGGCCAGCACGGCCAGGGCAGGGCGAAGTTCAGCGAGTATGGCGTGCAGCTGCGCGAGAAGCAGAAGGTCAAGCGCATGTACGGCCTGCTCGAGCGGCAGTTCGCGCTCACGTACGCTCGCGCGGCGGCGAAGAAGGGCAAGACCGGCGAGAACCTGCTCCAAGGCCTCGAGCTTCGCCTCGACAACGTCGTGTTCCGCGCCGGGTTTGCCGACACGCGCAACGAGGCGCGCCAGCTCGTGCGCCACGGGCACTTCAACCTCAACGGCCGCCGGGTGAACATCCCGTCGTACAGCTGTCGTGCCGGCGACGTCATCGAGGTGCGAGAGAAGGCCCGGAAGATCGTCCGCATCGCCGAGGCGCTTGAGACGGTCGATCGTCGCGGCGTGCCCGGCTGGCTCGAGATCGACAAGAAGGAGTTCAAGGCGACGGTGAAGACGACTCCGACGCGCGAAGACATCACCATGCCGATCAACGAGCAGCTCATCGTCGAGCTCTACTCGAAGTAACAGACCGCGCGCCTCGGGGCGTGCCCTGGGAAGACGCGGAAAAGGGGACGCACTTGCGGGCGAGGCCGAAGGCGGAGTCGGGCTCGCTTCGCCCCCTGGCCGCTGGGAGAGCGCCGCGGCGGGTCTCCGCCTGACGTCGCGGGCCGTTCGGGCAGTGCTTTGGGTCTTAGCCCCATCGTCCCCGAAGGAGAAAACCAACAATGGCAGATGCCACCACCGCAAAGAACTGGCGTGACCTCATCAAGCCTCGCAGCCTCTCGGTCGACCAGGGCTCGCTGAGCGACACCTACGGCAAGTTCGTCGCCGAGCCGCTCGAGCGAGGCTTCGGCACCACTCTGGGCAACAGTCTTCGGCGCGTGCTGCTCTCCTCGCTGCAGGGTGCGGCCATCACCTCGGTCAAGATCGAAGGGGTGGACCACGAGTTCTCGACCATCGCCGAGGTCGCCGAGGACGTCACCGACGTCATCCTGAACCTCAAGGGAGTCCTGCTGCGCATGCACACGAGCGAGCCCAAGACGCTCGTGCTTGAGGCGACCGGTCCCAAGGAGGTGAAGGCGGGCGACATCGCCACCGATCAGGATGTCGAGATCCTCAACCCCGGGCACCACCTGCTCACGCTGAGCGAGGGCGGGCGCGTGCGCATGGAGCTGTCGTGCCGGCGGGGCCGCGGCTATGTCTCGGCGGACCGCAACAAGATTCCCGGCGCGCCCATCGGCACCATCCCCATCGACGCGCTCTTCTCGCCGATCAAGAAGGTGAACTACCAGGTCACCAACGCCCGCGTCGGCCAGCAGACCGACTACGACAAGCTCACCCTTGAGGTGTGGACCAACGGCTCGGTCAAGCCCGCGGACGCGGTCGCCTATGCCGCGAAGATCATCAAGGAGCAGGCGACGGTCTTCATCAACTTCGACGAGAGCGAGGAGCCGATCGCCGCCGAGGTGGCGCCGGCCGAGGAGAAGCTCAACGAGAACCTCTTCAAGTCGGTCGACGAGCTCGAGCTGTCGGTGCGTTCGGCCAACTGCCTGCAGCAGGCGAACATCCGCACCATCGGCGACCTCGTGCAGAAGACCGAGGCCGAGATGCTCAAGACCAAGAATTTTGGTCGTAAGAGCCTCAAGGAGATTAAGGAGATCCTCTCCGAGATGGGCCTGTCGCTGGGCATGAAGCTCGAGAACTGGCCGCCGAAGATGCAGCAGCAACAGGCTCCGGCCGCGCCCACGGCGCCGGCGGCGAGCGCAGCGCCGGTCGAGCAGCCGCAGTAGCGGCGCTCATTGGAGTATTCAGGCGGTCGGCCGACCGGCCGCCTCCTTTGATTGTCGAACCACGGCGGGCGGCGGCGCCGCCCGCCCGATCACCTGGAAGGGCAGGGCAACATGCGTCACGGAATCGTCGGCAGGAAGCTGGGGCGCTCGCGGCCTCACTATCACGCGCTGATGGACAACCTGGTCACCTCGTGCCTGAAGCACGAGTCGATCAAGACCACGCTTCCCAAGGCGAAGGAGGTGCGTCCTCTCGTCGAGAAGCTCATCACCCTTGGCAAGAAGGGCACACTGCACGCTCGCCGCCTCGCTTTCCGCACCGTGCGCGACGAAGAGGTGCTCAAGAAGCTCTTCGAGGAAATCGCCCCGCGGATGAAGGAGCGCCAGGGCGGCTATACCCGCATCCTGAAGCTGGGCTTCCGCCGCAGCGACGCGGCGCCGATGGCGCTGATCCAGCTCGTGGACTACGAGCCGAAGGCCAAGGCCGCCAAGCCGGCCGGGGAGAAGCCTGCGGCCGAGGGCGAGGCGAAGGAGTAGCTCTCCTTCTCGGTGCGTCGGTTTGAAAGCGCGCGCGCGGCGGTCGTTCGAGACCGCTGCCCGCGCGCTTTCGTTCTTTGAGGGCAGCGCCGCTTGCCCGGCCCACTTAGCTTTGGGCTGCCGGGCGGCCGGCCGGACGAGAAAGCGGGC
This sequence comes from Myxococcales bacterium, assembly GCA_050942745.1. Lineage (GTDB taxonomy): Bacteria > Myxococcota > Myxococcia > Myxococcales > UBA5297 > UBA10939. The sequence goes on along the minus strand of JBMNNX010000139.1, from coordinate 11,152 downwards.
GAGGCGCCGGGCAGGAAGGCCCCGGGTGCGCGTCCAAAGGGCCTCCGGGGCGATGTCTGCTAGGGCGCGCCCTCGGTCAGCAGGACGGTCGCCTCGCCCTGAGTGCACCTGATTTCGAGCTTCTGGGGGCGCAGGCTCTCGGGCGGGGTCTTGCCGTCGAGGCCGCTGAACTTGTCGAGCTGCACGACGGCCCTGCGGCCCGCGGGGATCGCCGGGACCGCCGCATGGTAGGTGCTGTTGAGCTGGAGGAGCACCACCTCCCAGTCGACGTCGCTGCGGTTCTCGACATAGAGCGCGGTGATCTTGCGGTCGAGAGCGTCCACCTGCTGCACGCGCACCCGCGCGTTCAGCTCGTTGGTGTCCTCGACTTGCTTGGACGAAGGGCAGGCGACAAAGAGGCTCACCAAGCTCATGAGCACCCAGCCCGCGACCACGCCCGCCTTGTACTTGAAGAAGCGGTCCGAGGCGCGGAAGTCCTCGACGATCTCGAGCACCATCGACTTCGCGTTGAGGATGGTGTCGAGGAAGGCCTCCTTGGCGGCCTCCTTCTTGTCGCGCGGACTCCCGACGACCTTGGGCTGGGCAACTCGCGGCGTGAACCCACCGGCGTCGCGCGAATCGCCCGGGGGCGGTGAGGGCTGTTGTGGGGGCATGGGCCGGCTCAGGATAGCAGCGGCGCGGCGAAGCTTTCAATCGCGGACGAGGTGGGAATTCGAACGCAAGAGGCGCTCGCGCGGGCCGAGGGCGAACGCCGCATCTCAGGGCTCGAGCGTCTTGAGCATTCTTGCGGCGAAGACGTTCTGCGGCTGGATGTCGAGCACGGTCTCGAAGTAGCGCGCCGCGCGCCGGGCGTGGGCCCGCGAGGCTTGAGGGTCGCTCTCGAGCTTCTGGCGCTCGAGGCTGATCATCCCGAGCCTGAGCAGCGCCTCGACGTTCTTCGGGTCGCGCTCGACGATGACGAGGAATTCGCGCTCGGCCTCGTCGAAGGCGCGCTTGCCCATCAGCGCCTCGCCGAGCGTCTGTCGGGCGCGCACCTCGTTGGGGCGAAGCACGGTGAGCAGCCGCAGGTGCCGGGCGGCTTCCTCGAAGTCGGCCCGGCGCATCGCGAGCTCTCCAAGCCGCTCGTAGGCGCGGTCGGCGAGCGGATCGCGGGCGATAACCTCCCGGTAGCTCTCGGCGGCGCGATCGTAGCGCTCCTTCGAGAAGTACAGATCGGCCACGTACAGGTGGTTGAGCGGGTCCTCGGGCGCGAGCTCGAGCGCGCGCCGGAACTCGTCCATGGCCCGGCCGGCATCGTCGAGGCGCTGGTAGCACAGCCCGAGCGCCGCGTGCACGATCGCGAGGTCCGGGAAGCGGTCGAGGATCTCCTGGAAGGCGACCATCGCCTGCTGCGGGGCGTCGGCGCGGTGCATGAAATCGAGGCCTCGCTCGAATTCGGCCTCGATCGCCTTGGGGAACTCGCGGAACGGGTCGTTGAGGCGGGCCATCACCTGGCGGGCCACCCGCAAGTCGTGGGCGTCGGGCGACAGGGCGAGGATCGCCTCGAGCGCCCCGAGCGCCCCGGCCCGGTCGCCGGTGCGCGAGAGCGCCACGGCGAGCGAGACGTGGTGGCGCGCCTGCGCGGGGTCGAGATCGCGCGCGCGGCGCAGGCTCTCGGCAGCCTCCGGGTAGCGCTCGGACTCCAGGTGCACGACGCCGAGGCGGAAATGGTACTCGGCAACCTGTGGAGCGAGCGCGCAGGCGCGGCCGAGGTGCTCGAGCGCCTTCGCCTCGCCGTCGGCAGAGCGCACGAACGAGGCGAGCCCGAGCCCGAAGTGGGCCACGGCGTCGTCCGGCCGCGCCTTGACGGCCGACTCGAGCTCGGTGAGGAGCGCCTCGAGCTTTCCTGCGCGATAAGCCGCCTCGACGAGGCCGAGCATTGGCGCCGGGTCCTGAGGCCTGGAGGCATGCGCGCCACGGAAGCGCTCGAGCGCCTCGTCGTGCTGGCCTGCGGCCATCGCGCGCTTGGCGAGCGCCAGCTCCGACTCCGCGGAACGCGGGCCGGCCGCGGGCCGCGCCGTGACGCACGCGGCGAGGGATGCAGTGGCAAGGAGCGCAAACACGCGCGCGAAGGTCATCGCACAGGCCTCCAAGAGTCGGGCATGAAACGCTTTCGGACTGCTGACGCTGCTACCACGCCTGCCCCCGCTTTCATAGCGCGCCCGAAGGCGCGGTCGAACGCGTTTCGTGCACGCTCGCCGGGCGCTCGGGCCTCCCGGGCCCCGCCGGATCGCCGCCCCGAAGCGCTCCCCGGCACGACAGGGCCTAGCGATGGAGCCGCCGGCCAACGGCCAAGGCTCCGAGTCCTCGTTCGGCGCGCCGTGGCTCCGGGACACGAGCCACGGCCCTGCCGCCCGTCGGCGGGTGTGTCCGCGGCAGCCATGGATTCGCCCCCTTGCGGCCTTCGACGCGACCGACGCTTCGGCGGCCTCCCGCGCGACCGTTGCGAAGACCGATACGCACCGCATTCCCCCCTCGTACGGCGAGCGCGGGCTCTCGTGCCAAGATGTCGACACTTCACAGAAGCGAGCGCAAGGAGTACACCCATCCGGCCATGTCCGAGCGCAAGCGCTTTATCGCCGTCGCGGGGAACATTGGGGCGGGCAAGACCGAGCTCGTCGGCTTTCTGTGCCGGCGTTACGGCTTGAAACCGTTCTTCGAGCCGAACGACACCAACCCCTACCTGGCCGACTTCTACAGAGACATGAAGGCTCACGCCTTCCGCTCGCAGATCTACTTCCTGACGCACAAGTTCCGGCTCCACCGTGAGCTCGAGAAGGAGCCGGGCACTGTCGTACAGGACCGCACGATCTACGAGGACGCGGAGATCTTCGCGAGGAACCTCTACCGCCAGCGCCTCATCGACAAGCGCGACTGGCAGACCTACAGCGAGCTCTACGAGATCATCAGCCGCTCGCTCGAGCCGCCGGACATCATGATCTACCTGAAGGCCAAGGTCCGCACGCTGCGGCGCCGCATCCACATGCGTGGCCGCGAGATGGAGGCCGACCTCCCCACGACCTATCTCAAGCGCCTCAACGACCTCTACGAGGATTGGTTCTCGCGCTACAAGCTGTCGCCAGTCCTAACGCTCTGCACCGACGACCTCGACTACCTGACCGACCTCGTCGACCGCATCGACGTGCTCAAGCAGATCGAGCGCTATCTCTGAGCGCTGGCCGTCGCTCCCGGCGGCACGCCGCGGATGTGGACGGCGCCGGCGCGCGCAGCCGGCAGGGCAAGGCCGGGGATCAAGCCCGCGCCTCCGCGCCAGGCCGCTCGCCGGGGGCGAGCTTGAATCGGCGGTCCGCGCGGGTATAAGTGGCGCCCTATGTCTGTGCTCGTGGCAGCCTCGGGCCCCCGGATTGGCGCTCGCTTCGACGTGGGGCTCGAGTGCGTCATCGGGCGGTCGCCCTCCTGCGACATCGCGCTCCCCGAAGACGGCAGGGTCTCGCGCAGGCACGCCCGCGTCGAGGCGCGCGACGGCGTCCTCTTCGTCGTAGACCTCGGCAGCCGCAACGGCACCTTCGTCAACGGCTCGCGCATCGAGGGCGAAGCGCGCCTGGAGCCGGGCGACAGCCTGCTGGTCGGCGATTCGCTCTTCGTCCTCGACCCGCCGCTGCGCGCCTCGGTCGCCGAATCCGCGAGCCCGGCCGAGTCGGGCGCTATCGAAGAGTTCATGCCCGCCGCCGGCGAGACGGCGGCACTGTTTCGGGCCTCGATGGCGCTGCTCGGCGCCAGCTCGGAGGCAGCAGCGCTGCGGCGAGGGGCAGAGGAGGCGATGCGCCTCCTGGACGCGGACGTCGCCGCCGCCTTGCTCCCGAGCGAGGTCGGGTTCGTCACCTCGGCCGTCATTGGAGCCACGGAGCTGGAGGTGCCGCGTCCACTCTTGAAGGCGGCCCTCGAGCGGCGTGAAGGCGCCTTGAGCGACACCACCGCAGCCGCGCCGCTGTGGGCAGGGGGCTCGGCGTTCGGCGCGCTCTACGTGGCTCGGGGCGAGGAGCCGGTGAGCGCTCACGAGCTCGGCCTGCTGGGCATGCTCGGGCGCATGTGCGGCGAGGCTGTCGCCACCTGTCGCGCGCGCAGGCCTGCCAGACCCGACAGCGTGCTGGTCGGGACCAACCGGGCCTTCCGGCGCGTCGTCGGCCAGGTGCGCCGCGCCGCGGGCGGCTCCCAGACGGTGCTGCTGTGCGGCGAGCCTGGGGCCGGAAAGCAGCTCCTCGGCAGCTACCTGCACGCCCGCTCCGAGCGCGCCCTTGGCCCGCTGGTGGTCGTCGATTGCCGCGCCCCGGCTCCGGTCCTCGAAGAGGAGCTCTTCGGGCGCCCGGCGGCGCCCGGCGCGCCGCCCCTGCTGTCGGCCCTCGCGCGCGCAGACGGCGGCACCTTGCTTCTCTCGGGGCTCGACGGGCTCCCGCGAGACCTCTCGGCCAGGCTCGCTCGAGCGATTCACCAGCGCAGCGCACCCTTGCCGGGCGGGGGCGAGGCTTCGAGCGATCTGCGGGTCGTCGCCACCTGCCGGCCGCGGGTGCCCGGTGCGCCCGCGAAGGCCATCCTCGAGCCGGAGCTCGCCGCGGCGCTGGAGGGCGAGGAGATCGAGGTGTGCCCGCTGCGCGAGCGGCGCAGCGACCTGCAGCTGCTGTTCGACTTCTTCGCCGGGCAGGCCGCGCGCGTGCTCGGCGGGAGCCTGCCGCGATTGTCGCCCGAGGCGCGGGAGCTGATGCATGCCTATGGCTGGCCGGGCAACGTGCGCGAGCTGAGGCTGTGTGCCGAACGGCTCGCGCAGCTCCGCCCGGGCGAAGAGGTGCTCATCCAGCACCTGCCAGGCGAGATCGCCGGAGTGCTCGCGGTCGAGGGGGAGTCGCTCGCCGACCAGGTGGCGCGGCTCGAGCGCGACGCCATCGCCCAGGCGCTCCGGCGCGCGCGCGGGAAGAAGATCCGCGCCGCGGCCCTGCTCGGCATCAGCCGGCCGACGCTGGACAAGAAGATCGCGGCCTACCGACTCGCGGCAAAGCGCGGCCTCTCGTGATCTTTGCGGCTCCCGCCCTCCGGGGCGTTGGCGCGCCGTCGGCTCGCGCTCATCCTTGCGCGCGTGCGTCCGCGGCCCTCGTCGAGGGCTTTGAGCTGCGCGCCGAGGTTTCTGCGCGCGAGCCGGCGGGCGCCCTGCTGTTCCGCAAGGAAGGGAGGCGCGCATGAGGTGCGAAGAGCTGATGAAGAGGGACGTCCGCTGCATCACCGAGGGGGACACCGTGCAGGACGCGGCCGCGAAGATGGCCGACGACAACATCGGGTTTCTGCCCGTGTGCGATGAGAAGGGGCGCCCCATCGGCACCCTGACCGATCGGGACATCGCCATCCGCGTCGCCGCCGAGGACAGGCTCGCGAGCGGCACGCCGGTCAAGCAGGTGATGACCCGCGAGGTCGTCGCTTGCAGCCCCTACGATGACCTGAGCGTCGCCGAAGAGCTGATGGCCAAGAACCACAAGTCGCGCATCCTCGTCATCGGCGACGACGGCAAGCTCGTCGGGGTCATCAGCCTCTCGGACCTGCCGAAGGCAGCCGGCGCCGAGGCCGCCTTCGAAACGATGCGCCGGATCACCGAGCGAGAGGCGCACCCGTAGGCGGGGGCGCGCTGTCGGAGAGTCGCTTCGCGGGTCGGTCGCCAGACTCGCTCAGAGTCCGGCGCACGGGCGGGGGGCTCGAGCTGCTCCGTCCATCGCGCGTGCGCATGGCAAAACGGCTCGAGCCTTACGAGAAGAAGCGCGACTTTCGCGTCACGCCGGAGCCCTCGCCGCGCGCGGGGCCTCGGAGGCGCGAGGGCACGCCGCTGTTCATGGTGCACAAGCACGACGCGACCCGCCTCCACTACGACCTGAGGCTGGAGATCGGAGGAGCGCTCGCGAGCTGGGCGATCCCCAAGGGCCCGAGCTACGACCCCGCGCAGAAGCGGCTCGCCATCGAAACCGAGGACCATCCGCTCGCCTACGCGGATTTCGAGGGGCGCATCCCCGACGGCGAGTACGGAGGGGGCGACTCGCTCATCTGGGACCGCGGCACCTGGCACACCGATCCGCCTGGCCAGGAGCAGCAGCAGCGCGCGAAAGGCCACCTCAAGCTCGTTCTCGAGGGCCAAAAGCTCAAAGGGCTTTGGCACCTGGTGCGCACCCGCCGCGCGGGCGAGAAGCAGCAATGGCTCCTCTTCAAGGCCAAGGACGAGTGGGCTGATCCGGCTTACGACGTCTTGGCCTCCAGGCCCGAATCGGTCGTCAGCGGCCGGCGCATCACCCGCGGGCCCGTCACGCAAAGGCGGCTTCGCGCACCCCATCCCGAGCCCATCCAGCTTCTGCTCAAGGTCTGGCCGCCGATGCGCGCGAGCCTGGCCGACCCCGAGCACCTCGGGCGAGGGCCTTGGAAGCTCGAGGTCAAGTACGACGGCTACCGGGGGCTCGCCGCCCTGTCTGGCGGACGGATAGCCCTCCAGTCGCGCGACGGCCATGACCTGTCGGCGCAATTCCCCGAGCTGGCCAGGGCGCTCTCGACGATCACGGTCGGCGAGGCGGTGATCGACGGCGTAATCGCCGCGTTCGACGAGCGCGGCCTCTCCAGCTTCGAGCACCTGCAGCGCCCCGGATCCGACCGAGCCTTTGTCGCCTTCGACCTGCTCTGGCTCGAAGGCGAGGACTTACGCACGCGCCCACTCGAAGAGCGCTGGGAGCTGCTCGAGAGCCTGCTTTTTGGCTCCGATCCCGCCATCCGGCTTGCCGAGCGCATGGACGGCGCGCCCCAAGGCGCCATCGAGCAGGCGCGCTCGCGCGGGATCGCAGCCCTCATCGCCAAGCGCGTCGGGGCCGCCTATCGGGGCGGCGAGTCGCGCGAGTGGCAGAAGCTGGTGGTGAGCCCCACGCAGGACGTGGTGATCGCGGGCTTCGAGCCCGCTTCGACCAAGATGGCGCAGGTCGGCTCGCTGCTCGTGGCGGTTCGCGAGGGCGACGGCTTCGTCTACGCGGGCAGGGTCGAGGCGGGCCTGACCAGCGCCCGGCGGCGCGAGCTATGGCGACTTCTCGAGAAGGACCGGACGGCCGATCCGCCCGCCGCAGGCCTTCCCCGCGCCTGCGACGTCCATTGGATCGAGCCCAAACACGTCGCCCACGTCGCGCTCGCCGCGTGGACCGAGGACGGCCAGTTGCGCGATGCCACGTTTGAGGGCCTGCGCACGGACAAGTCGCCCCTCGGGTGCCGCCGAGAGCTGCCGCGCGCCGCAAGGCGATCAGGCAAGAGCGCCTCGGGCCGGACTCGGCCCCGAAGGTGAAGCGATCCGCGAGGCCGCGCGCTGGTCGTCTGCGAAAAACGCGCGGTGCGGCGAGCCTCCGGCGACGGGCAAGGCGAGCGAATAGCTGCCCGAGCTCATGAAGCCCGGACGGAACGGGGCGCCCTTCTTCCCGACACCGCGCGAGCACCGGGTCGTGGTGGAAGACGAGCGTCTTCGAGTCTTGTCTTTGGAGCGCGTGCTCGATCCCGGGCCGCTCGACCGGCGTCGAGACCGCGAGGCGCGACCTCGCGCGCGAGCCGCCAGCTCGACGGCATGGGAGCCGGCCCGCCTGAGCGAAGCCGAGCCGACTTGGCTCCCTCCGCTGACCAGCCGGGAGCCAGCGCCCGCCGCGAGCATGGCCCAGGCTCGCGGTGGTGGGGTGACCGACTCCGCCGGGCGGCTTCGCGTCTTACGCCGAGGCGCGAACGGGCGTCCCCTGGGCAGCGCCCTCGTTCGCGCGGGCCTCCAGCGTCGGCGCGTCGAACCAGAGCTTCTGGCCAAGGCGCACGAGGCGGTCTCGGTCGAGCGTGTGCCCCGACTCCCTCACCAGTGACCAGAGGTGGTTCTGTGCCGAGGTGAGGTCGAGCGGCAGGCCGAGCTTCTGTCCGAGGTCGATGAGCTCGGTCAGCTCGAAGGCCCAGTCGGCTTGCCCCGGCTGGCCGATCTTGGTCATGCGCTCGCGAATCATCCCGTCGAAGATGGGCCGCAGCGGCTCGAGATCGGGGTGCGCCCCGAGCCTTCGGGCGAGGTCGACGAGCCCGAGCAGCTCGCCGTGGGCGACGGCCCGGTCGATCCGGCCGTCCTCGAAGGCGGTCATGAGCTGCAGCAGCCGCTGGCCAATCGCGACGTCGGCCGCGACGCGCAGGGCGACGGGGATCGGCGAGTCGATCTCGCGCAGAAACTCCATCAAGCGGCGATTCGACTCGAAGATCTGCAGGTAGTCGTTCTCGTACCGGCGCATCACGTCGCGCAGCAGCAAGTGCGCCATGCGCCGGCGCTCGTCGAGGAAGAGATCGCGCAGGGTGAAGTCGCGGCCCACGAAGAGCCGGTCGATCTCGCGCATCACCTGCGCGAGCGAGGCTTGAGCCAGCCGCGAGAAGAGCTCCTGCTCCATCTCGGCGTGTTGCGGAGCGTTGGCAAAGGGACGCAGCCCGCAGCGGAAGTCGGAGCCGCCCAGGTGCAATACGCAATACTCGGTGTCGAGAGACTCGGTGGTGACGAGGCCTTCGAGCTCGAGCCTGCCGACCGCGAGGGTCGCCGGCCCCAGCGTCTCTTTGCGGTCGCAGTGGACCACGTAGCGGTAGCAGAACAGCCGGCCCTCGGGCGCGTCGGCCTTGAAGAGGCTGGCGATGGCGTAGTGGGCCGCGACGCTCTCGAGCGAGACGATGCTCTGGCGCACGCACAGCTCGTAGACGCGAGCCCCGTCGCGGAAGTGCTCGATGTTCGAAGGCGCGCGCGACAGGCCGTCGACGAAGATGGGCTCGAGGTCCACCCGGGCGACCTCGCGGGCGAGCTGGATGGCGCGCGCCGCGTACTTGATGATCTGGACCGTCTCGAGCCCGGAGATCTCCGAGAAGAACCAGCCGCAGCTCGTGTACATCAGCAGCGAGTGCCGCTGCATCTCGAGCAGCTTGAGCGCCTGCTCGATCTCCCCGTCGTCGAGCGGGCGGCCGGCCCGGCGCGCCACGAAGTCGCGGGCATGGCGGCGCTCGGGGTCGAGGACCAGCTCGATGTACTCGTCGCGCACCTGCCAGGGGTCGCGGAAGAGGCGGCCTCCCTCGCGTTCGAAGATGTCGGCGAGGTGGCCTCGCAGGGTGTCGAGCGCCTCGCGCAGGGGCGCGCGCCAGAGCTGACGCCACTCGGGCTGGCCGGAGGTCTGGCAGCCGCAGTCGCTGCGCCAGCGCTCGAGGCCGTGCGGGCAGCTCCAGCTCGAGCCCTCGATGATTTCCGCCTCCCACTCGACCGGCACCAGCTCGAGCGCCTGGCCGAGGTTGACGAGCTCGGGCTCACCTCGCCCCTGCAGCGCCCGAAGCGCCATCGCGAGCACCTCGTCGGCGCCCTTCTTGTGGTGCCCGAAGGTCTCCCCGTCGATGGCGACGGTGAGGATCTCGTCGTGGGCGCGGCCGGAGTCGAAGCCCGAGCGAAGCTGGTGCAGCAGCGACTCGACGCTCGAGAGCGCGCCGTCGAAGGCGAGGGCGCGCGCGATGGGGCCGTCGTAGAAGAAGACGACGATGGAGAGCCCTTCGCCGAGGTTGACCCGGTACGGGCGCGTCGGGTCGAAGCGGGCGTGGCTGGCGTCGACCCAGTCGCGGCCGGGGGCGCGCACGCGCTTGGCTTGGTAGGGCGAGAGGATGACGAAGCGGATGCCCTCGCGCGCGACGGTGCGCAGGGTCTCGGTGTCGACGGCGAGCTCGGGGAGCCAAAAGCCCTCGGGCTCGCGCCGGAAGCGGTGCCGGAAGTCGGCGATGCCCCACAGCACCTGGGTGCGCCGGTCGCGCGGCGAGCACAGCGGCAGGATGGGGTGGCTGTAGGCCTGGGCGATGGCGTTGCCATGGCCGCGCCGCCGCAGGCTGTCGGCGTCAGCGCGCAGGATCTTCTCGTAGGCGTCCGGGCGCGCCCGCTCCAGCCAGGAGAGCAGGGTGGGGCCGAAGTTGAAGGACAGATGGTCGTAGTTGTTGACGATGTCGCAGATGCGATCGCCAGCGGTCTTCACCCGCGCGGCCCCGTTGGGCGCGTAGCACTCGGCCGCAATGCGCTCGTTCCAGTCGTGGAACGGGCTGGCCGAGTCCTGGACCTCGACGTACTCGAGCCACGGGTTCTCGCGGGGCGGTTGGTAGAAGTGGCCGTGTAGGCAGACGTAGCGGCGAGTCATGGGCGCGAAGGTAGACACCCCCCCGCGGCGCTGCCAGCGGGGCGGCCCCGAAGGGCAGGTGATTCGAACCGCCCCGAACCCTCGCGAAGGCGAGCTGCCCCCGGCGCCCGGCCTGGCTTCGGCCGAAGATCGGCGGGGCGGGCCAACGCCCAGACGGGTGGGAGTCGAGCTCCGGCCGCCTGCCGGGCGGGGCTCAGGGCGCGCGGGGGAGCGGGAGCGTGACGCGGAAGCTGGCTCCCGCGCCGGGCCGGGAGCTGACGCGGATGGAGCCGCCCATCGCGTCGAGCACGCGCCGAACGATGTAGAGCCCGACCCCCAGGCCGCCATAGTTGCGCGCGGAGACGGCGCGTTCGAAGCGGGCGAAGATGCGCTCGAGGTCTTCGGGCGGGATTCCGATGCCCTGGTCGGCGACCGTGAGGCTGGCGGTTTGCTCGTGCTTTTCGACGGTCAGCCGGATGGGCTTGCCCGCCCCGTACTTGATGGCGTTCGACAGCAGGTTGGTGACTATCTGCTCGAGCCGCATGCGGTCCCAGTACCCGGTGACCGCGCCCGGCGACCACAGCTCCAGGGTGCTACCGACGCGCCCGAGCGAGTCGGCGAAGTGACCGGCCACCTCGCGGACAAGGGCGGTGAGATCGAGCGTCTCCGGCGACAGGTGCAGGCGGCCCGCGGTAATGTTCGAGACGTCGAGCAGCTCATTGATGAGCGCGGCGAGCCGGCCCGCCTGCTGGTCGGCGTTGCGCAGCTTGCTCACCACGCGCTCGGGGCCGATCTCGCCGCGGCAGACCTCGCGCTCGAGGCCCTGCACGTGCAGGCGCAGCGAGGTGAGCGGCGTCTTGAGCTCGTGCGAGGCGATGGACAGGAACTCGTCGCGCGCGCGCACCGCGTCGTGGGCCTGGTGAAAGAGCCGGGCATTGTCGAGGGCAAGGCCGATG